>CAYNLI010000020.1:0-31025 GCA_964398035.1 uncultured Flavobacteriaceae bacterium
TATAACTTATTTAAAACCCTTACTGAACAGAAAAAAGAAAAAGACACCTAGCTGGATCCACGTATAGCTCGGTTGATTAAAGAATAGAATCAATTAAGTTTTGCGTAGACCTTACGGCACTTGGTTTTAGCTTAAAAGCAAGTTTATCAAAATTCATATAATAATTAGCGTCTAAATAAGTGCTTTCCGCAAATCTGTTACCAGTCTCCAGTGCATAGGCCCCTATAAGTCCGCTCATAGCAAGTCCTTTTAATCCAGAATCAAGCCTTTTTCTCATATCGGGAGAGAGGCTCTTCCTGTATGCCATATAGTCTTTTGGATTCATTGAGTGAACTTTGGACACCATTTCGTATACAGCTCTCAATGCGCCTATGTTCTCTTTACCGTAGATGTCAATATCTTGTTTGGCGAACCTGTCATGGAACATTGTCGGTATAAACCTACTGAACTGCATAAATAATCTGCCTAAACTATATTGCTGAACAATCCTTTGATCAGTAACTTGATACCCTTTCCCTTGAGATTTTTTTACTTCGTTCTCAAGCATGGTAATTCTTTCTACAGGAATTTCCATTTCTCCTATTTTATATTCGCCATTATCATCAAATCTTCCCCACTCTTCTTCCGTGAGCATTCCTGCCATTTGAACTCTTTGAATCCAGTTTTCGCTCCAGGTCATTGGCATTAGCGCAAGGTCTCCGAAAAAGTTATCTAGACGGGATTTTGAGCTGAACGATACATTGTCATAAACATTTATGTCCATGAAGTTTATGTTCTTCATTATTTTCTGAGCCCTTTTAAAGCGCTGTACGACCTCTAAAGGGTTTACAGACTTATCCGCACCCCAGAACCTTTTTTCTCCAGTCAGCCACTCTTTAGGGCTGCCATTCTTTATGTTATGATACTTTCCAGCGGCAACATTGCCCAGCACATAGGATGCTTTAAATCCTAATTGCCAAAATAAATTCATTTTGGTAATCAAATCTACTACCTTATCACCTGTCTTTCCAAGCAATTCTTGCTTCTTACCTTTTAGATAGGCATCTTTCCAATTTATTTTTACATATTTATTGATATTTTTAAAACCCCTTTCCTGATTGAACGCCAGTATTCCGTCGATAACGCCTTGAAGAGCTTTAAAGCCGCTAAAATTTTTGTTGCCATTCACAAACAATGTTGAATGCACGTAAGATGATAGAGCGTGGTTTAGATCCATGGAAGGGAACTCTGTTGCGCGAACACTTCTATTATTTGTAAATCTACTCATGGCGCCAAAGCTTAATGCGGTATCTATTCCCATAGGGTTATGAACCAGAGCTGTCCCGTCTTCATTGACCCCTTCCTTCATAAACTTTAAAGCTTTTCTTCTGAGCTTTATATACTCCTTGATGGTTTCTAGATTATTGCCAGTTTGCTTAGATATTTGCCTATAGCCGTTTTCTATGTCCTTAAAAGAAATAAGCTTGATTTCCCCGGTATCTGGATTGGCCACCTGAAGCTTGACGTCATATATCAATTCGTTGTCTGGCTTAGAGTTTTGCAGCATGCCAAGCATTCCGCGATTGGAGAAGGATTCAAATAGACCCATGCTAACATGAGGAACATAGTCTGTTCTTAGTCCGTTTTTAGAAGCACTATAAGGAGAAAGTTCTTTTGTAATTCCAGTAAACGTCTTATAGAAATCCAATTCAGCTTCTGTAAGATTAGAATTTTTTATTTCCGCAGGGCTTTTTAACTTGAACTCCTGGATCTTTTTACCGTCTGTCATGTTTATAACATTGGTTTCCACAAGATTGCCATAAAGCCTTGAATATAAATTCCCTCTATCGTAAAAAAAAGTGTAATAAAGCCGTTTTATAAAATCCTCTATTCTACTGGAGCCTACCATAAAGCCAAATTTTTCTTGGTAAAGCTTATCGGTAATTTCGTTGATTTTTTTGACATACTTGCTTTTTTCAGCACTGAACTTTTTATGATGAGCCTCCATGGTACGAACAAGCCCCTGTACGGCCGGATGGTCAGACGGAATGTTATTCGCTACCATAAATGCTTTTACAGCGGATATATCGGTCGTTCCCTGAGCCTTGCCCGTAATAGTGGACTGTTGCACAGATACCTTATTGGCCAGTGCTTTTACAATGGGAGTGGTTATAATAGAATAAGCGTATGCGTTTTTATCACCATATTGATTGTACAGTTTTAGAAGATGCTCTCCAGACATATCAATAAAAGACTTGTTCTTGAATTTACTTTCAAAAATTTCATTAGCTTCCTCTTTGTCTTTTACGTAAGTAGCATACAAAGATTCTTGTCTTTTTAAGTTGTCGTACTTAGTGAACTCCATGGCTGCGTCAAATTTAGAACGGGGCATGGAGTCTTTAGAATCATACTCCCAATACTCTTCACGAGCCTTTTTTCCTTTTGAAGGGTCTTTTTTTTTTGGAGCGGGCCTATTGTCCTTGCCATCTCTTATTGTCAAAGCATCTATATCAAGATTATCGTTAGTGTCGCTCTTGACCTCCACCAGTCTTTTGACCGCTTTAGTGGCTAAATACTGTAATTGATCTTCTGGGTCCGCAAACACCTTATTGTGCTCAATAGCGGTCATGGGGGAATACCTGTACAATCTATAACGTTTCCCAGGCTCTCTTTTAGCTTGAAAATAAAATGGCTTATTTTCAAGTAATCCCGATCTGGTCAATGGGTTTTTCTGTAACATTAATTTAAAGTCAGCGGGCGATTTCCCAACTAAATTCATTTTAATAAAATTATTTCTTTTTCCGTTATTGTCTTTAGAAACAATAATACGCTCCAGTTCTGCAATGGTTTTTCTTGAATATTCTGTATTTCCTTTTTCTTTGAAATCAACCTTTTGATGATAAGTAACAGCATCGTTGAGACCGTGCCCCATAATAGACAGCAACGAAAAAGGACTGTCCCATTTGTTTTTCAATAAATCGTAATCAAACAAATCGTGCTGAAGGTCTAACGGCAATTGCTCAAACTCCATACGCATTCTGTTCATTTCTCCAGAAGAAAGACTTTCGTCAAAAAACTGTGTGTTCAATGAGATATACGGTTTCTTTCCAGAAAACTTCATATTAAGACCTTGTGTCAACAGAAGATTTTTATCTAACTTATTGTCAGCTTTCAATTGCGCTATGTGCACATTCATTCGGGTGAAAATATTTTCTTTTGTACCAGGCTTTACAAGATTTTTAAAATGCTCTTTACTTGTGTAATTGGTGCCAAGAGCTTTGCTGTTTAAAAATTGCATGATAGTTCCCGTGTACTTTTTGATTTGATTATCGGAAAGCAGCCCGTTGTTTATGGACTCACCTAATTGATTTAACAATTTTGTCATTGCGGGCCTGTAGACAGGATCAAGTTTTTTGGTGTGTTCCAGTACTGCCTCAGCTGTTTTTAAGTAACGTTTTATATCTGGATTGGAGGTCATTGACTCAGGTATATTCAACACTCCGCCCTGAATATTGCCGTTCATTACTTCTTTAAAGCTGTTGATTTGTTTCTGTAGTAAATATGGATTTGTCTCAATGCCTTTGTGACCAGCCATTATTTTACTGATTGACTGTACTTCCGAGTTGACCTCTTCCATGGCCATAATAAGATTTATTACCTTGGATTGATTTTCTTTTGAGAAAAACCTAGGGTCTGTAGCGTCGGCAATAACATCTATTCCGTTGGTTTTTTGATTGCTGGAATAGTTTTTAAGCTCTTTTAAAAGATCGCCTCTGCGCACGTATCCGTGAAATGCACTATTGTTTTCGTTTAGAATTTTTACATACTCCTTGACCATTGGAGCATTCATCATAATAGCTACTTTTTCAATAGGAACATTAAGGTTCACCAATAAAGTAAACGCTGATACGGTATGTTCATTTAAGTTTAATGCGTCTGCAGCCTGTTCGTTAAGATTGTCCAAAATAAGATTGGCAACTAATGCCGATTTATGGTTTCTCGAATCTTGCCCAACACCTTCGTCTTTGAATACATCATAAGGGCCTTCTCCGTCAACGGATATTTTTTTATTTATAGTCGCTTCGTAAGCAGCTAATGTATTTGACACTCTGTGTAAATTAAATACAGTGCCAATATTTCTCTTGGCAACCATACTGTCCTCGTAATTAACCCTTCTAGCTTGGGGGGAAAACGGGATAGGATTGTCCGACGAGGCCGTAGGAAATGATTTGGCAACTATTTCTTTTAAACGGTTACCCTCTTCTTTAGTGTTCATTTCGGTTAAAATGAATGGTTTCATTTTAGGACTTAACCAAAGTTTAGCGATTCTATCAATAGCTTCGTTGACTTTCTTATCTTTTCCTTTGTGCTGGATAAACAATGCATCGCCATCCAGGTCCGCTCCTACTATCTTGGTAAAAGAAGTGGGTACCTGAACTTGATTCCCCTCACCTACCTGAAAGCCAACGGCTTCAAATATTCCTGTAAAAGATGGCCCGTTCGACGGCACTCTGGTAGCTATTACCGTTTCGCCCTCTACGTAATAACCAATGACTTTTCCACCTCTCTTGACTTCCCCTGTTCCAACACCTAATCTTTTAGCCCTGCCCTCGGTAAATATTTTCATTGCCCCTAAGTCTTCAGAAGACGTTGTTCCAACTCCTTTGCCTTTGGAGTCATCCAATATATTTAAAGCGGTCAAGCCAAGTTCTGTGTCCTCTGTGACGTACTCTCTGGAGCGTACGCTTTTGGATAAATGTTTAGGTAGTACTATTTCAGCTTTTCTAAGGCCGTTACCATTTGGCATATATCCATTAAGCGTCTTTGATCCATTGACCTCGGTATTTTTAGGAAGCACATATCCGATATCAGATTTTTGATGCGCATATGTTCCGGGGACCTTTAATTTGTTTCCTGCAACTTTTAACGAATTAGCCAACTGATTAACAACTATTTGATGTGCTCTTGGGTGCATAATTCCAAATTTTTCAATCACTTGTCGCTGCACTTGATCCATAGCATCCTTGTCCATTGAGCCTTTTATAAGGTTGGTGTAAGCGCCAATGTCCTCAGATTTTAATTGAGTCAATATCTTGTCCAGATTAGACTCCATAGAATCTGATAATAATTTTTGTATCGCTTCAGACTCTTCCAAGTGACCAAGATTCGCCGCTTGGACTATAATGGAATTCACTTGTTGCACTGGCAACGTGACTTCAGTTGTTTGATTATCCATCACCTGTTGTGGACCAAAATTGTAACCCGAAAGTCCAAGAAACTCATTATCGTCATACATTAATCCATCAAAATAAGTGTTCGCCTCTTTAGTGCTATCATTAAGCCCGTCTAAAGTGGGCGCGTCTTTCTTGTTCACTTTATTGTACACGTCACCTTTCTCTGAAGAAAGCGGGATTGCAATAGGAAAACTATTTGGAAGCCCGTCTGTAAAATTACTGCTTGGCTGAGCGCCATATCTTCCTTTATGAAACTCTGTGTACTTTTTGCTTCTTTCTTTTAGTAGGTCGTAAAGCCCTTTTAATTTAGGATTATTCACTATTTCAGCATCATTGAGTATAGTGGTGTAACCTTTTAACAAAACTGTCTGGCCTTTAAATTTAGGATTATTTTTTTCTATTGAATAATTAAGAAATTTAAACCCAAATTTAAGATCAAAAACCCCTAGCCCAGCATTCCTCCATCTATTGGCGTCTTCTTCGAGAATATACATTCCGCCATCGGTAGCTTCTACCCCTTCCAATAAAGGGTCTTGAAAAAATATAGGCTCAAACTTTAGTTGCTTATTCACTGACATTACCGGAGAACTTGAATTCTTTAACCTCTTCGCAATATCTTTATATTTAATATTAGGAGAAAAAACTTCTGCCATGAACATTCCGTTAGCTATAGTATTATACACATACCCATCTACCATTTTCCTTCCTTGTTCATTCAGCTTGTTGTTCGTAAAATATTTCTTCATTGACTTTACCTTGCTAAATTGCTTTCCATTGGAGTTGATTAATGCTCTCTCGTTAGAAACGGCTTTAGTAATAGAGACGTTAAATGCGCTTATGCTAAGTGGGTTTTCTACAATATTTCTGTAGATATTGTAAATTGCCGACGTGGTATCATTATTTTTTTTAACCCTTTTGGTCGGTGTATAAAATTTCCTTGGACTATCCCCAAACGTGCCTATGTTAGATAGGTAAGTGCCTTTATTTGGATTTCTTAAATACATCATTAAATCCTCAAAAGACTGCTCATAAGCCGTAGAACTGTCATAAGTATTAGCTTTACCAGAGGTCAAATCATTGATCCCTGTGTAATAAACAATATCTGGAATAGCACCAGTCTTAACAACAGTGTCATAAAACCCCTCTAAAAATTGATTTGGAACAGGTTTGCGGTACTTTTTACCAGAAGTGACATGTGAGTATCTTTTGATAAAATTCCCCTTTGTCATTACGCGCCCTTCGCTATTTGGCTTCAAAGAGTCAAACATGTTGTCAATCTCTTTGGTCATATGATTATTGGTTATACGAACCGGAACCATATTTCCCACCGCATTGGCTACGATACTGTCTTGGGTAAAAGATCTGTTGGTGACTGATATGGCATTTAATAGCGGAGCAAACTTATAAGGGTTTATTTGCCCTTTGAATCTACCTTCTGTATCAAGATGTCTGTCATTTTGAAAAAAAGCTTTTAGAGTTGTTATAGGGCTGTAATTGGTTCCAAAAACATTTATATACCCGTAATCCAGTATGTCCATTATCTTAATGCTTGGCCCGGACATAAATTTGTATGCATTAATATAATCTTCGGCTGTGGCATCATTATTTTTTATTTTACCGATAATAGCATTAAAATCATTCCATTGCTCTCCAAGCAAGTGGCCGTTATTGGAGGTTGCATGTCTTTTGGCAACTACCAAATTATTCATCATATTCTGAACAGCAGTTTTCTCTTTATTGCTTGTAGCTTCTTCTATACGGTGTTCTACCTCTCCATTTTCTGTATCCACCAAAGCTGTGTTTACAGCGCTTACCATCCTGTAATTGGACATAACAAACCATATAGAGTCCAACAAGACGGTTTTTTGCCCTTGCGCCTTTAAATCAAGGAACTTGTTAAATGCCTGAACATCTACCAAAGGACTGTTATTGATAGCGTTTATAAAAGAAGGTGAATCCGGGCTATATTTAGCCAGGTCCAACATCTTGTACATAAACTCTTCTCTATCAAATAGAGCTTGGCCTTTTACCCCAAATAATTTCCTAAGACGAATAGCCTTGTTATATTGCTTAACGAAAGATGTTAATATCTTGGTTGCCTTAGATGTTCTGGACTTAAATGTTCTGTCCATTATGCCAAGAATAGGATTATCCTCTCCCTGGATCTCTGTAAGTTCTTCCGTTAACAGCTCGGTAATTTCAGTCTCTGGGACAGCTCCTTCAAAAACACTCTTCTCAAAAACTTCCTGTTCTTTTGAAAGCTGTTTTATTATATCGGCTTTTTTAACGGCTTCAACTGCTTTATAATTATTTACACGAGCTTCATAACCAAGTTCGTTATCTGAAATAGGCTCTACGAATTCATTGAATTTATTGACCATGAAATCTCTCATGTTGTCAATGTTCAATTCCTTGCCATCATTTAATTTTTTAATAAGATCATTGACCTCTAAAAGATGCTGTGGGTCTTTTGTTGCATTTTTGTTGAACAAAGTCCACCATTTTGAAACAGATTTTATTCTAGAAAACTCTTCTCGCGGAGCAAAGAAGTTGTTGTACTTCTTGGATAAAGGCCCTTGCAACATAGCTACAAAAGCTTCTTCCAGTATATGCGTTTGCTGTTGTAGAGGAAGCTCTGTCAATCCCTTGGAATCGTCGGTGACGCCTGTTCGGGTCCTTCCTTCAAAATCAGTTCCAAGGTCATAGAGTATATAGTCTGGATATTTCTTTTTAATATCATCTATAAGCGCATTGTTCTTCATGACCTTTTCAAGAACCTGTCGGGTCTGAGGTAGGTCTTTACCGAACTTATAGTATATATGAGAGATCTCATGCATAAAGACCTCTCCTTGGTCCCATTTATCAGCCTGTATAAACACACTGCTTCCAACGGCATAACCAACCCCTTGAATACCAATGGCGCCAGTAAGATCATTTAAAATATAAGCCGTCACACGCTTGTTTACATTTGGAAACACCTCTAAAAGCCTTTCATTGATAGCTACCATCTTGTCAAGATTGGTTGGACCATATTTTATACGTCCAATATTTGACGAAGGAACAGGAGCGTCTATCTCGTTTTTAATATCAGCTACATCTTTAGCCTCAGCTATAGGGTCGGTGACACTTCCTGATGTATCAAATATATCCGAGACATCACTATCGGTAGCTCCCGATCTTCTTAATCTTTTAATGGCAACGGTTAGTTTATTTAGCACAGTTTTTGTTTTGATTTTAGCCTCTTCAGCAAAGTTTTGAGCCTCCTGACTATTGACAAATTCCTGAAAACGCTTTGTGGAGCCTCCTAGTTTATTTACAGCTTCACCTATGACGTCTGTATATTTTTCCACTAAAGCTTTCTGCTTGGGAGTCAATTTAACTTTGTCGGCCACTTTCTGAGCAAGCTCCTTTACTGTATTTGGATGTATGGTATTGTCTGATACGTTCGCCTTTTTCAAAGTGTCATTAGATTGCTTTGAATCCACTCCCTCTCCAGTTACCTCTGATTCGGTTTTCGCTTTAGTTGTCAACTCTTCAAAACGAGGTGTCTTTTCCTTGATAAGAACATCAATGGCGTCTATGGATTTTGTTATCGAAGCTACGTCGACATCATTTTCATGCCGTTTTTTTTCAGTAAGAGAGGTTTCTTTTGGAATATTTTTCAAAACCTCACGGTCTTCTGTAAATTTTTTCTTGACAGATTTTAAAGAAGATAGTTCATTGTCCAATGTTCCAAGCTCGCTTATCTCTTCGTCCGTGATTGGGGAAACTCTATTTGCTGTGCTAGATTTTTTTAGAGTGTCTTCATTTTTTCCTTGCTCCCGAGCCACGTTATCACTTTGAGCGATGTCTTTTTCATCAATAGAAGATAGCTCGCTCTTATCAGCGGGACTCTCTGTGTCACTTTCCGTTGCTCCTGGATCTTCGTCAACAGGTTTTCCTGTAACTTGCTCTTTAACGTTTTCAATTCCATCTTCAATTGTGTTTTTGGTTTCTTTGTATAATTTTTTAGCCTTTTTCCCGATTGCCCCTTCGGTAAGCTTTTTAAAAAATGACTTTTTATCATTCTCCTTTAGGATGTCTTCGTCTTTATCATTGACGTAATAGTCGTAATCTTCATTGTTCAGCCCTACAACCACTTGTGTTTTTCCATTATCGTCCGCTGCAAATTGAACATTAACAGTGCTTTCAATAGTTTCGCCAAGCAACAAGCTGTTCTTGTTCGCAGTAGATTCAGACATTGCAGCAATAAGTATATCTATTTCTGCATCTGACTCTTTCTGCATTTGCTTTATTTTTTTATTACGGACACCTTCGTCTATAGGCATGGCGTTAATGATTTCCATATTTGCGGCAAGTTCATCTTGCTTGTCGGCAATGTGTTCCGCAAAGAATTGTTCTTGTGAATGATTCTGGAACAGGGCGTATTTGCCTCTTACGTTTAAGTTATTGGCCTGTTCGTTAAGAACACTATAATCTTGGAACATTTCGAGATTTTGAGTATACTCATCCTCTGTAATAACACCTTTTTGCAACATATCCTTAATAAAACCATTAAAGGAATCTTCTTTTTTATTAAGAACTATATCGCTCATAGTCTCTCTTATGTGAAACTGTTGCCATTCTTTCCCTTCCTGGTCTCCAGCGTCAAATATTGTTTTAAGGTTTTCAGTACGATCGTACATTTGTCTTGCGCGTTCAGCGGACTTATTCACTCCTGATATTGCCGAACTTACAGAACCGCCCAAGGCTCCCAAAGCAAAGGCAATGGCTTTAGTGGATTCGTTTTCTTCACTTTGATAATATTCCCAATAATTTTTGTACTTGGATTTTTTCCCCTTGACATCTTCTTCAGCACGTATAGCTGCCCAAGACTCAAAAGTTTCCTGAAAAGTTTCTTCCATGCCTTCAACAGCACCTTTACCGGCAACTCTTACCAATTTACCCATAAGACCAGATTGTTCCGCTGAAAATCCTTTGGAAATATTCTTTAAGCTTTTTGATTTATTGAATGCTTGAGATCCTTTTCTGTAGATGTTGGAATTCTTTAATATCTGTGAGCCTTTGCCGTAAGTCATTCCCCATGAAAGAATATCAATTGCCATCCATTCCAAATTTTTATTGAAAGTAGAAGCGGCTATATCCCCAAGCTCTTCTTTTGAAAACAACGGTTGGCCGTTTAGATCGACCATTTCTTTTCTAGTATTATAAGCCTCAGCAGCATTTAGCATTCCTGACAGTACATTCGATGTCATACCAGCGCCAACGGTTTCTACTACCGCCCCTGTGGCTTTAGTCAGTTCACCAGCATCTGTAACCAGTTTCCCAAGTCCTTTCCCTGTTCCAGAAACTTCATAAGTTTCATCAATTTTTTTTACCAATTTCTTGGACTTATTCTTTAGGGTTGTTTTGGCGTTTTTTATAAGACCTCCTTTAAGTGCTGATTTAGCGCCTTTCTGAACACCTTGTTTTATAAGCGAACCAGCTCCTTTGGAAAGAAGTATGAACTCTATGAGTTGTGGTATGGATTCAGCTATGTGTGTAGACCAAAATCTAGGATTGATCATTGTGGAAATTGAAAAACTAGGGTCTTTTAATTCTTCTGGAAGAGCGACTTTGTTGTTATCGGCCATACTTTCCCCCCATTGCTGTAAATTTCTGGAAAACATATTTCCTTCATACATATCCGATAGCCCCGTAAAACCACCAAGCACTTGAGCTATGTCACCAAAACCCCCTATAGTATACGAACCAATACCCCTCATGAACGAAGTGGCCGCTTCGGCAGGAATATCTTTTTGTGACTGTTCAGCAGAAAGAGCTTCTTCGTTTTCGCCACCAAGCTCCCCGCGTTGTAATCTATTGGAAACAGGAGCTTGTGTATTACTTACCTGATTTGCAATGAAATTTCTTTTGTCCTGTTCGCTGTTAAAAGTTTGGGGAGCTGGAGCATCATTAATATTCATGTTACCAGCTTGGTAATCGTCCAATTTTTTATCTCTTCTGTCCTTCATTGTAGGAACAGTATCTTGAGTATTGGTTGGCCTGCCCTCATTCTTGTTGGAAGCGGCAAAAAGAGTTGTAATATCTGGCATTTTATTATTGGTTTAAGTTCCTATACTGTTGAAGTGCTTTCTTCCAGCTTATAGCAAAGTTAAGATTATTTTGCAATGCGTCTTGCGTTTCCACATCCCTGTTCATTCCCCTGAGCCAGAAATCAATTAAATCATCTTCATTCATCGTACCGTCAAAGGTCTTGAACTTAGTGACCACTTCCGGTCCAGCATCCCCTATGGCAGCTCTGAACTGCATAGCGTTTACAGAAGTCATCATATCCTCTTGACTAGAGCGTAGAGTATAAAAACCTTTCATAAGGCTAGAGCGATTGATTTCTCGATTGTCTGGATCTGAAAAGTCAAAGGATTCTTGTTTGAAGAAAGCATTGTCGTTTAATTCAGAATCTATTGTAGCGGATATTTTACTAAAAGCATCCACGCTATTGTTTGCGATTCTTTCTGCAACTGCAAATTCTTCAGCATTCCTTTGTTCAGCCTCAACTTCGTCGTTAAGAATTGCGGATGGCCCAAGCTTTTCGTTGATTCTTCTTTTGAGAGCTAGGTTTTTCATATTGATCTCTTTATAGAAAATATGTCCATCTTCACTTTTAAGAGCTATTACAGCTGTTGGATGAGCATCACGTCCACGCATGTTGTCTATGAATTTTTTGGTTTGCTTTTTATCAAGGTCTCCGTTATCATCATGAACGGTCATTAACAATAACCGCTTATCCTCACTATCTGTAGCAACTCCAGCCGTGGTTATTCCAAGAACCGTGAACTTGCCCTTGTAAACGTCTTGTGCGACCTGTTCGCTGCCTTCCATTTGCACGCCGTCCGTACGATACATATCTATATCATGTGGATCCAGTTCCACTTGCCCGTTTACAACTTCTCTTTCAAGGACAGCACTTGCAACGTCGCTCTCAAATCCTTCGTATATCTTATTGGCTCCCGCTATCATAAACTTGTCATTAAATAACCATTGATAGGCTTTGTACGCTACTCCAGACGGTGTTGAGCTTTCAGCGTGGGCATCAAAACCTGTTTCGTCAAGATTGTAGTTTGTGGCCATATGCGTCCAAGGAGAGTTGGATATGTTTTGAGCAATATATTTATTTCCTTTATTGGCATTGTCCTTGTAAAAGTTCACGCTCTCAAAGGTTTCGGAATTATAGTAATCATCTGTTTTCGTTCCTTCTGGCATCATGGCCATCATTGTCTGAATACCTGTTGAAACATTTATTTGACGCTTATCAAGTTTAGGAGTAGGCTCTTTGGATGATTTTTGCGTGCTTAAATTAAGCGCGGCTCTTCTAGCAAAGTTAAGTGCGTCCCTATTACTTCCTTTTCCTCCGTAACCCATCTTGAACATAAATGCAAATAAATCTTCCTCAGAAGGGTTTTTATCTTCTGGATGGTGCATTTGATAATTACTGAGAATCTTTAAATAATTCTGATCATTTATCAAAATATCTCTTAACGGTATATCCGTGGCCAAATCGTAATTTCTTGCATCCGGCAAATCTATTTCGCTCATAATGCCACCATAGGTGATCTTGCCTCCTTTATTGGTTTTGTAAGAATCCATGGAATCAACATCATTAGGAAGTAATAAGTGCCCAAGACCTTTTTCTTTGGCATCAATTATTTTGGTAAGATTAGCTTTGTTCTCTTTGTATATCGAAAATTCTGGAGAGTTTAAAATGCTTCCAGAATAATTGTTCATTAAAGAAAGCCCTCCGTTAGATTGAAATTTTTTTCTGCTACCACCAAAAGCTTTTACTTTTTCCCTTATGTCTCGCTGAAATCTAGCTGCCGCAACTTGCACTTGTTTTTTATCATGAACAAGAAGATTGTCCGCTTGTTTATTTATGTTGTCATAATATTGTTGTTCTTGGGCTTGCGCTATTTGAGACTCTTGTTGTTTTTGTTTGGAATATTGTGCTAATTGAAGAGTGGCGTTATAGTTTTCGTCACTTAACCTGTCGTTATCGATCGATTGTGCTAACGCGGCCTTTCCTTGTCCTCCTGGTTGAAACATATTAAATGTTATTTAAGTATTCGTAATTATTAGAAGCATTTTCAGGGGTGGTCTCTGGTAGCTTATTAAACCTTTCTAGCACATCATAGTTGTTTTCTTCAATGGCCTGACCAAGGTTGTCGGTATTCAAATTTGAAAGATCCGACCGAGAAGCAAATTCAGAAGCTTTTGCCAAGGTTGACATATCTCCAGTTCTAGAGTTAACGCTCTCCATGAAACCTTTTTGCTTATCATTAAACCCCCCATAATTGTTTCTTAAAAGATCAAGATTTTGGTTATATTCTTTTATTTTTCCAATAGTGTTTTTTTCATAGAAAGATCGGGTTCCTTTTTTCAGTCCCTTTCCATCATCTGACATTTCAGGGTCGTAACCAAAAGTATCTTGTCTAATGAGACTTGACAGCATATGCCTTGGACTACCTGGGCCATTAGCTTTAGCAGATTTGAGACTAGAGACCAAAGAGGAAAACCCAGCATCTACCATATCATTGCCCTGTGCCCTTTCTTGAAAGGCAAGTTCTTGTTCTAGCTGTTTGTTTGAGACATCCCTGTTCCGTCTGAATTCATTTATATATTTAGAAACTTCTCCAAACTGTACAAGAGCTTCATTTTTAGCCTGAAAGTCAGCTATTGATATGTCACTCTGGTTTTGTAAATTGGCAAGGTCTAAGGAGGCTTGATTTCCCAATACAAGGTTTCTGTTCCCCGCACTAGATTGTACTAGATTCTCTATTCCAATTTGATAGGCTCCCGCAGCTTTGTTTTTTAAGTTGGCCTCCACCTCTGGTGGCAATCCTATATTGGACAGCTCTCCAAGTTTTGCCATATAGTCCGTAATCGCGGCACTGACCTTTTCGTCTCTTTTCGGAATAGGGGTGTCCGCCTTGTTTAATCCAGTGATTCCAAGAAGCGCTCCTGAAATAGCTTCAAATGGAATTTGCTTTTTAAAATCTTTCTCGTCATAAGAGGGGTTGTCTGGCATTTCCAGTTCCTGGTCCATGTCAAGAAAAGACTGTAGCATATATTTCTTTTCTTCTTCAGCTTCTTCCAAAGCTTCTTTTTCAGCACCTTTTATGTCTATTACCGCCGTAGAAATATCTTCTTCTTTCTCTGGAACAGGAGCGTCTTTTTGCTCATACTTTTTTGGAATGTCAGCAAGAGCCTCTGTATTGATATATCCCTGGTCTTCTGGAAGAAGGAACTCTTTGTCTAATGGGAGATTTTTGAACCTGTCTTGTGTTCTATTAAAAAGACCTCCTTTTACAAGTTCGGTATTTGTCTTTGTTGGCATTAGAACATCTTCTATGGTTCCTTTACCAGTCAATACGTCAATTCCGTTGTATTTTTTTATTCCCTCAGCTAGATACTTAGCAATAGGGTCTTCGTTTCCCAGTCTAAAATTTAATTGGGAATATTCATTTTTGCCTTTTTTAAATGCCCTTACCTTAAATATTTTTGGATGCTTTTCTTGCATCAAGGCAAGTATTTGCTTTTGCTTTGGACTTTTTACACTTACATGCATATAAGTTTTTCCGCCAGAAGCTTTTACATCAATACTATTGCCATCCACACTGTTATACCCTGTGTCATCTTTGTAGGACAAAAGACCATAGAACTCTTTAAACAATGCTTTTTCATTGTTATAGGACTCCTTGTTGTTTTTTTGATCAGAAGTTATCTTGGCGTTAATAGTATCTACAAGGCCAAGTTTATTGTATTCATTATTGAGCGCTGTAATTTTTTGCTTTTTGGCAGACTCATGATATCCGCTAGAATTAATGTTTTCTTTTTTAGAAAAATAATCATTGACCATGGATGACCGCTGTTCATCACTGTAAGTATCCGATACACGAACAGGGGACGAACCAAATTGGGTCATCCCTTCTTTTCCTTTAGCAAGATATTTTTTCAATGGCGTTTGTTTTCCGGGCGGATTCCATTTTCCGCCAGAAGCGTAGCTTTTTGCATTTTTTGGACTAAGATGGTAAAGTTGTCCTATTTCATCAAGGTCAAGATTTCTAACATTGTTCTTGGACATTTTAACCACTTCTGGATACACAACAGTTTCTGCGTAATGTTCAAAAAAAGCCTCCTGTAGATCAGGATTTTCTTTAAAGTTTTTTTGACCAGAACCAATAAATCCTTGACTTTTAGCAAAGGTGTTTATTTTATCTCCCCATGTGCCCCAAAGAAATTGATATTTTCCCGTAGCTGATGAAGTTTTATTTTCAGCTGAATAATCTCCGCCATTGCTTTCTGCATAGTGCAACCTGTTCATAAAGGCTGCAAAGAATTTTTTAAACCCAGGTGTGTCCATAATTAAAATCTTTTTAAGATGTCACTTTGTTTTGTAGTAAGATTGTTTTGTGCAGTAGAAACTTTTTTTCCTTGTGACAAAAGATAATCATTTTTTCTTTCATCCTTAATATCCAATAGACTTTGTCTAGCTTCTTTATCAGCTTTGTCAATTCTCACTTTTTTATCGTGAGAAGCATCAAGGAGTCCCAATCCAGCTCCTACAACAGCTCCTACCCCAGCGCCAACTGGTCCTCCTAACATCAATCCTATTTGCGCCGCTTCCATTCCACTGGATACTGTTTCTCCAAGAGCTTCATCGGAAGAGCCTGAAACTGTTTTGAACTTATTGTATTGTCCAGCACTAAATTTCATTATGTTACCAGCTTGCCCAAGAGCTTTCCCTCCAAGGCTGGATTCTCCTAATGATGAATCTGGAACAGTAATTGATTCAGGGGCTTTTAATCCCGATAAATCTATAGGCTCTATTCCACCGCCTTGAGGATTAAGATTTACAGGCATATAATCAGTGGAAACTTTTTTTTCTAAAAATGGATTGTTTATAGGCATATCAATGGAATGATTTTCTTATATACGTAATAGCTGATTTTATCTTTCTCATATTGCCATTGTTATAGTTAAAAGTAAGTTCGAAATAAGACCACTCTGAGCGGACATCTTTCTTTTCGTCTGAATCTATACCTTGGCTCCAAAGATTTAATAAAGGTACTGAATGTATTCCTTCTTTCACACTGTATCTTTTGTGACTTGGCAATATGACCCTGTTAAGACCGGCTTTGGTCGTAATCTCTATTCGGTCCACTTTTGCCACTCCGTTAAGTATCATGGCAAGATGTGGAAATATGGAAACTGTATTCGGTCCGGCTCCAGAAACAAAACCTACTTTCATTGAAACCTCTTCCCCGAGCACATTCAAATAATCCCCTTCATTAAACCTGTGCAGACTTTCACTGTTGGGTATAATGTTTGGACCAACTGTTATTAATTTTTCAATAGGAGCCAATAGCTCACTTCCGAATTTCATATACAATGTTGAACTGTACTTGGGATAAAATCCATTAAGGACTTTAAGGACTTCGTTGTACACAATGGAACGCTTGTCTCCTGATGCTGTTGTAAGGGTTATTCCCGACTCTTTGTATTTTTCATCAAAGAAAGGTTCCGCATTGACTATGGGATCTTTATCGTATCTGTCGTAAAAATCATGATGATACTGAGTTCCTATGTTTAATTCTTTGTCCAATTTAATCAACACCTTTAATCTTTCATCTACAAAAGTAAATCCAAAGTCTGTATTCTTTACCACAGACCTTCTAATGGATGTTCCGTACTTGGATATAACTTTGTACCCATCAATCGATTTACCGCTTCCTTGCTTGACGTTGACGGCTCCACCGCCTTGAGTGGGTATGATTACATCCCTGTCAATGTACAGTAGATTGGTCTGCCGTTCTTGTATGGCAAATATTTCATTCTTTTCTTTGGCAAGATTCAGTACAGCACCTTTGTCCTTGTCCAATTCCTGAAATTCGTTCGGAAGGAAAAAAGACCAAGCATCATAATACTCCCCGCTTCTTTTTACCTGTGAGGCAGCGACTATATTGGAAAGGTCTGGATTGTCCTTGTACCTGAACGGCTGAGGTATGTATTTTTTAATATCATTGGTCTGTAAATATGCAGAATTCAGAACTTCGTCTTTTGTCAATGAAAAATCAATACCAGAGTTTTCTCTATAAAATTCATATTCATGGTTCAATTTAGGCTCTATCATTGTTTCCAAAACAACAGCGTAGCACCAAGCTCCATTTACCTTGTAAGAGGTTTCTATATCACCTCTATTTGGAGCGGTACTGGTTCTGCCATTATTGATTTCCCTGTCCATTTGACCTATTTCATCATCTCCATGAGTATTTTTTGTTCTAATATATAGAGAGACATATCCATCTCCCTGCATGTTAAAGACTTGAGCAGCATTACTTTCTTTGTAAATAGGTTTTGTTTCCGAAAGAGGAATGAACACGTTCTTGCTATAAGCTTGTTCCGAACGCCCCCCGTAGATAGAGCTACCATTGTTTCTTCTTATATTGATAAGAGCATGTGTATCATATATTATATATGAATTCCCCCCTCTTCTTATTTGGGAATTGACAGTACTAAAAGGACTGGACCCGATAAATATACTTGTAAAAAGATCGTCGTTTGTTCTTATGAACATTGTTTTCTCCCCTTTGGATATATTCCCTGTTGGGAGGGCTTCAAATCCATATTGGTCATCCTCTTTCCTCATACGTCTTACCTCTTCTGAATACCACCAAGGCATAGAGCCTAGTGAAAAGGTATTGTTAGAGAGCTCGAAAGAAGTGTTCAGGTCAGATCCAGGAAGAACTTGTCCGGGCAACAACGAAATGGAACCGTCTATTTGATGTGTTCTGAGGTATAATGAGAAATTTGAAAAAACCGATACATTTACAAAATGAGAGAGCCATGTGCTGTTATCTGCATTTTCATCTCCTGAAAGCTTTGGCCAATCATTAAGGTCGGGAAGGGTGTTCAATTGGGAGGTTAATATTTTCCTTGAAAATTTAGGATATGATTCCTCTCCGAACAAAGCATCCATTCCCGCCTCGCCAGATTCCATTACAGTATCTGGCCCATGGTCGGTATTTAACCTTCCAAGTAATCTTATTTCGGAACTGTTTATAAAAGCATCTGATATTGACCTGTAAATAAGGTCTGGAGAATCGAAATACATAAGTGACCTATCGTGAATTGTCCTTTTTGAATGGTCGTAGTTGTCATTTTCATATTCACCCCCTTGAGCATCATAAACGTCTAATCCAATTTTATCGTATGTAGGACCCCCGCTATAAGGTAAATGCCATTTGGACTGCAATTTTTCGTTAAGAGCTCTCCCTCCAAGAAATTCTTCTGGACGTTGCAATCTTATTAACGGAGCAGCCATTCCCTGGCATAAAATACTTCGGTTGGCTTCGTCACGCTCTACGTACAGTATTTGGTACATATCTATGTCTTTCGAGAACTGACAATCAAAACGGACTTCAACTCTCATTTCTACACGTACACCATAAAGCTTGTTTCCTATTGTTTTTTGACTCACGTATTTTTCAGAAGAAACCACAATATTACCCGCATCGTCTATATAGCTATAGGCGTTGCCCATTTCAGGAATGTGAAGATCCCCTAATGGAATGGCGAACAAGCGCTGTCCTTCTTTGTACAACTGTATGGACAATCGATATATTTCGTCTTTTATAAAAGTTTTTTTAAAATTAGGTTCGACATAATCTATTAAAGGGCCAGTCCCAGTGAATCTTAAAGCTGCTTGCGTCGCAAGTTCTTCCTCTACCATTCTATAAGATATACGAACACCCGTTCCATTGTTAAATCCAGCAGACATACCCCCGTGTATATATTGCTGCCCACTTAGGTTCTGTGTAAAAAAAATATTTTCATCATCTATGTCCTGTATAACCTGAGTATTGTTGAACTGTAGTTGATAATTAGACATGTCTGTTGAGGTAGCGCCCACTAACGGCTTAAACAAAATAGCATTTGATACGTATTCTATTTCTAAATTTGGAAAGAACGAACTGAAATTACCGTCATTGGCTTGAAGGTTCAGTAACCACAAAGAAATTTCTTCCGTATAATCCTTATATTCTTCTGCTAAAAGCCCAATGTTTGCCGTGAATTTATTTCCAGTATCCAGATTGACAAAATCCATTGTGGCATTTTGGAAGATATGAACAGATCTTATCACTCGTTTTTTAGCGTAAAAAAGTTTTTCAGTAAGATTGGGAGGGAAATATTGATAATTGGAAGGGTTTGGGTTTATAAACGTTTCATGGGTTTGCCCGTTGTTCTCCCATCCGTGTAAGGCAAAGTTATTTCTAAGTTCATTGAATCTAGAAGTGATAGGGTCGTTTCTCAGTCCTGAAGCAAACAATTTATTGTTCTTTGGCTCTAGGTCTGAGCAGTATTTCCAATTAGTCTTTATTTCAGTAATATCTGCCAAGGTAATATTTCCAGCAAATTCCGTTTCACTTCCGTAATGGTCAAATTCAACCACTGCAGAAGCTTGTTTAATACCAAGAGATTTAATTGAGGTTGGCACATTTGCCGCTTCAAACTCTAAGGCGATACATTCTATTTCAGAAAAATTACCTGGATCCATTACATTGCACTGTATCTTAACAGACTTGTTGGTCACTTCTGATACAGAGCCTCCTTGAAATTTATACCCCTCTTCTGGAATAATATACTGAACTTCTGAAGGAGCTGAAAATTCTGTTACTTGACCGTTTTCAGTTATAAGCCTATACATGTATTGCACGGCCATTGATTTCAATTGTCCGTTTTTATTTACAGCGGATATTCTTGGCTGCAATAAAATTGTGCTTTGAAAGTTATCAAGCTCTTTTGAAGAACGCTTATATAAACTGGGGTCAAAGACATTCACTGAGCGAAAAGGATTTATGTAGTCAGTATACTTAACTCTTCTGTAGTTGCTGTTTTCATCAACGCCTAGCGCAACTATTTTTCCGTATAATGGCCAGTTTTGATATCCAGACCAAAGTATTTTATCGTAAAAATCTCCATTGGAATCTTTTTGTATGGAAATAATACAATCTGCAAAATTTTCATTGTTAACAGGAATAGTCTGTTCCGTAACCGGGCATGTTCCAAAAATAGGAACGTTAACATTTAAAGTATAATAGCTGTCAAAATCTATAGCCCCACTACTTCCATCTTCTGGAGCATAATTATCATTAATGTCTATTTCTTCTGGCGGAGCTGGTTGTGCTATATTTTCCGTATATGTGGTAACAACACTGTTACTTGTCAGTTCATTTGTAAAAGAGAACGATCCAGAAATTAGTTCTACTTCAAGATTGTCAGCAAATATTATAGTTTTTACAACGGGAACATATATAACTCCCCCAAAATTAACGTCAACTCCTGAGCATTTTGCGAACACTATGAGCTGGTCTTTAAAAGAAGCTGCGCCAAGATAGCGCACTATTTTATTGTTGTTGTATATCTCTTTTGTTCCCTCAACAGAAACTAACGCAAGGGTTCCGTCTATAGAATGTAATCTTGCGTGCTCTCCAAGAACATACCCCTTAGAGCCTTTAATACTATTGTCAAGGTCAGATTTCTGCCCCTCTTCAAAACTATGTGGTATCTCTTGGGTCATTTTATGTAAAATTAGCTGTTGATGTCTGTATTGCCGGAGAGCCTATATAGACTACTGAGCCGTTCATGTCTATAAGAGAAAATTGCACAGAAGAACTTGACACGGACGAACCTATGTCGACTTTGGCATGTTCTACTTGAAACTCTACTATTCCGTCATTGCCTATTGGAATTGAAAGATTAAAGGTTTCATTTGCTGTTTTAACAAGCTCTGTTCCATTATATCTTATAGTAACTGTGTTATTGGGGTCGACAGCAAAGAAAGGGCTGTTAATGACCACTTGTACATTTAAGCTGAATCCTATTATACCTCTAAGAACTTTAAAGGAATGAATATTGGTTTTTCTGTTTACCAGACCACCTATATCTACAGTATCATTTATGTTTTCTATTCCAACATCTACAAAATTAGCATCACCATCCACATTGATGGAAAGTTCATATTCAGTAATATCGTTGTATCCAAGATGATTTCCGCATTGAAACTTTATGGTTCCGTAAGGAAACCCACCACCTAAATTGTTTTTGAATAAAAGGTTGGCAAAATCATATTGAAAAAACACGTCTCCAGTTTCTACTTTTATTCCGTTATTGTTTAAAATCCCGTTTCCAGATATTTCAGTTATTTTTATTCTATCGGTTGAATTGTTTGCTATCACTAAAGACCCTACCGTAAGCTCTGTATTTTCGTTCAGTCGAGACTGTGATTGATTTGAAGCTTCAGGGGTATTTGTTTGAGAAAGTTCTTTCATATCAATTGTTCCGGGATTGGACCAAGAGACTTCATTCTCTGTGACCTGCCATTCCGCAAAATCCAAAAACTCCCCAATAAATCCTGTTGAATTATCTATGGTCAAGTTTGTTTGTTGAGAAATCAGATAAGACTGGTTCAGGACAACTGGAACAGCGCTGATTAATAAAGTTACCCTTACAGGGAGTTTCGATATTCTAAAATGTGTTATACCCATCCGCAGGGGTGTTTGTCATATGATGGATGATTAGCAGGTGTTCTTTTGATAACTAGACTTGATGTTTGTCCATCACTAAGCGTCAAGTCTAGTCTATATGAAGAAGGCGTGTATTGTATATTACTATTGGCTAGAACGATTACATACGGCGTTTCTCCTGTTGGTATGTTTTTTACGCCAATCAACATAGATTCGCCATTGTTTCCTTGGTCAACTGACCCGGAAAGACCGTACAAAATGGTTCCTGTCAAAACTCCAGTAGTTCCATTCGGACAATACACGCTTCCTTCCCATGTTGTTTCACAGCCATTGTTCTGAGTGATTATAGGGTTTTGTATTATAACGGGGCTGGAGCCCCCACCAGAAGCTTCTATAGTGCTATTTAATTTTAGTATTTTTTTTAAAAAATTTTTCATTAAGAATCTTTTAAGTCTCCCGATAAAAGAAATGTTGTTGATTCAAGTGGCAAGGTTCCTACATGATTATATTCTTCGTCGGACATTAAATAAGCTGAATATCCCGAGCCCAATATAATTGCATCTTTACCAGATGGTTTCGCGATGGACGCAGTTCCTGTTTCTGTAATTGCAACTTCTCCGTTAGTTCTTTGAATCAATCCACATTCAAATCCATATGTGAGTTCAGGAACAGTTAGAGTTCCTGCAGAGATTAAATGAAGCACAAAGCCATTATCCTCTTCCTTCAAGGTATAAGGAAGTGTGATTTCTTTTTTAAGAGAAAGAGTTTCCTCATACACTTTTGAAACAAAACAGATTGCTTGAGATTCATTTACCTGCGGAAGATACGATTCAGAAAATGGAGTGGATGCATTGTCTGCATTTGGCATTTGATTTCCTGCTTGATGCCATATTGGAAATGCCCACCATTGCGGATTTAAACCTGTCAGCAATGTTTTTCTTGTCAACACTTTCACGTAAGCTATTTTTTGCATTGACTTTCCCGCGGTGGTCCTATATTTATAGAAAGACATTCCGAGAACAGTATTTGGGTCAGAGAACAGTCTTGCTCCTGGAGAAATATCTTTTTTCACCAACATATAAAAAAGACTGTTGTATTTAAGTACGATAAATTTTCTGCCACTTGGATAGGGAAATCCAGGAAAGTTTCCAGAATTATAATTAGTTGTGGTATCAGCAGAGTAGAAACCTGTTCCAAGAAAGCCGTGCATACCTTTTGTCACAAATAAATTTTGGTATATGTCATTTCCTTTTACAGCAATATTCCCTGTTCTCGTTAAATAGTCCTCAGCGTTTATAAGTCCAGAAAAATCAACCGTAAAAGATGTTGCGTCTGAAAGAGTAAAAGTTACAATGCCATTAGACGGGTTTAAGACCCCTGAAACTATTGTTGCCGTACTAGCCGGTAAAAGCGCCGATATATCAGCAGAACCTACCAGAGAAGCGCCTCTAAAGAGCTGTATGGAAGTTCCGCTCAGTGATATGTTATAATTAGTTTCTCTTAACAGGTTGATTACCACTTTTTGTATAGGGAAAGTGGTAAGGATGTCCCAGATTCCTTTTTCTATAATGGTTAGTATTTTATATCCGTTCCAGCTTTGAGATGTGATTTTAAAATGCCCTAGATAAGTGCTGTTTGTTGCGTTGGATAATTTTATTTCATCCCCTATGTTCTGGTTATCATGTATATTATATCCTGACTGAGAAACAAAAGAATTTTTTACCAAAGCGACATCTTGCACACCAGCGCCTATATCAGCTGTTCCGAAAAAAAATGCTTCATCTATACTTATTGGTTCTTCAGCTATCTGTATATTAACAGATGGCTCTATATAGAACAGATCCTCATTGGACGACCCGCTCTCATTGGACGAAGGTATAAAGTTAAACACCTTAGAACTGTAATCTATATCATTGACAATAGTGTTTGGCGGATAAGTAAATCCTCCTGGTATAAGTCCAACTTCTCCAAAACCTATCTCTTTCCAAATATATTTTGTATCGTTTTCCAAACAAAGGCTTTCCATCCCGTTGTAATAGGTGAATGGATATTCGTAATCATTTCCAAGATCCTTCATTTCAAGGATTGTTTGAAATATTGATTTAGCATCTAATGGAGACATTGTTGCTACCCTTAGACTTACTGATATATCCGCTGTTCCATTCATGATGTTTTTTTTATAAAGGTAATTAAAATTGCGCTAATGACAGGATCAATATCGCTGTCCCGAGAAAGCTTTGCCAGACTCCGTTGATCCAGGACTTTCTTTTTATTTTGCGCTCTTGTTGTTTCGCTTTTTTTATTTTTTCAAACAGAAGATTGTTAAGCTCTCTAACAGACAACAATTCTTTTTTAACGACCCCTATAGCAGTACCTTGCGTTGTAACTATTAATTTAGTCAATTCTAGCTCTTCGCGTAAACTTTCCACTTCATCAAAGCAACTCGAACACAGAACTGTCTCTAGTTGTAATGTATCTTTGTTTACCTCTATTACGGTTTGACTTTCGCAAGGAATCCAAAGCGCGAATACTGAGAACAGAATCAATAAGTTTTTTAAATTTCTCATTTGATATTTTTCGGTTTATATGGATAATCTGTATTCTTTCTTCGGTGTTGTGTATGACACTATTTAGACTGTCTACTTTCTTAACAAACACAATTGAATCATATATATATCTCCTTTGCAATTGCTTAATTTCTTTGACGTCTATTCCTTTGGGGTTGTTCTTAAAAAACATAGACCACATAAGTAGTCCAGAAATCAAAACAAGTAATGTTGTTGTTATTTTTTTATTAGATATCATAGGTTAATAAATAAACATTTAAACTATATCTTTCTTGTATTGCATAACATACTCTAAAAACTAATAAATTAAAGTTTTTCATGCGACAATTATTTTGCCATCTAAATTTATATGCCAACCATCCCGTACACAAATTATTTGCTCAACATCACTTGGGGATAATTTTAATGCCAATTGATTAGGATTAGGGTCATGGATAATGTTCATATCCATATCCACAATAACAGCATGCATCACATCTTTAAATGATTGAGATTTTACGGACGCATAAAATAATCCATTAACTCCACCATCTATTTTAGCAACTTCTTCAAGGCTTGGGCAATTACGCCCATCAGGAAAGGGATGAATATTTCTATTGTCGTAAAATGTCATTTCATAATCAAACATTTTCATAAACTGATTCATTCGATAACTGCTTTCCTCTTTGAATTTAATGAAGTTGGGCACTTGGTCTAAATCAAAATCCAACAATGAAGCGATAGCTGCTTGCATACAATTACCATGTCCTTTATCTACTATAGTTTGATATACTTTTTTCATTTATCCTGATTTATAATCGTCAGCCAAAAACCATTTGGCATAAGTTTCAGCATTTTATTGAGTGTTCTTCTTGACCAATTCACATCAAGTATTTTATCTTCATTAATATGAACAAAGGATGTCCCAATACCGATACACCCTCTTGTTTGAGAGTACTTGTTTAATGGGTGAAATAGAATATAATCCCGACATTCAACATCTTCAATTATAAAATGTTTTTTATATTTTTGTGACCACCTAGGCTTTACAAAATATCGCTTAGCATTGATACGGCTTATACTTGTTTGATTGTTCCTGTCAGGCAATTCTAAGGTTACACATTCCATTAGTTTTTTTATGCCATCAAACACTACTAAATATCCAAGGCTTTCTTCTTGAATATTATCATCATGTCTTATTAATGTAGCTTGTGGATATTTCATTTTTTTAATTGTTCTTTAATTTGAAACATTTGGTCGGCATTAAGTAGATTTATTGAATCTTGATGCTTAATCTTTTCTAGTATAGCCCCCATAACAGAATCACGCTTAGACCTTGATTTCATTGCGTGTGTTGTGTTAATGCTGTCCATTATCAATGCCTTTGCTTCATCTTTTGGCGAGGGTTTTTGTTGCATGTAGTCCTCTGTTCTTACTTTTATCTCTGCATTGCTAAATATAAGTGATTGCATTTCTCCCCAATAGACAGCCCCTACAATTATAGCCCCTAAAGTAACAAGGCTGACAATATTGTTTTGAAACCAATCGCTAAAGCTTTTCTTTTTTGTTTCTGTCATCACGCTTTAGTTTTAGGGGTCACAGAAAAGATTCTGTTTTTATTTTAAGAGTTATGTACATCCATACAATCAAAGGAAAAGCTGCAATCACTTCACCCCACGCAATGCTATAGATATGAAATAAGTATGCTAGAAGGAATCCGCTCACTCCAATTATAAATCCGACCAATGCCCAGGTATGACCTTTTTTTGTTTCAGGATAAATTAATAGTGTGATATAGCCTGTTCCAATTGCCAGCCCTGTAAATAACAGATGCAACGTTTCTACCCACCATATTGAATTATTGACACTGAACACAATAACACCCCCAAAAAACAAAGCTATAGCCATGTGAGCATGTTTTAGCTTATAGGATATGCCAAATATTTTAGTGATTTCCCTTTCTTTAAATGGGTGGTTTGAATTACTAACTAAAAACGCGGACGATATACAGAATAGAGTCGCGTACAACATAGGGTCGTGAACGGTTCCGGCATGCTGGCTCCATGATTCATACATTCCTAAGATTGCCATAACAAGTCCCATGACTATAGCAACAGTCGAAAACACTTTTATTTTAAAAATATTATTTTTCATTTCTATAGTTTTTAATGTTCTTGTATTTTTGATTTTTTCGTAGTTTTTTCTTAACCACATTGAAAATTTCTTAATCTCCTTTGTAAAGAAATAAAGCACAATCTTAACTACGGCAGCAAGGATTAAAGCTGATAAGAATCCACCACCAAATAAAGCAGTCAAAAAAGCTGTTAGAGGGGGGAATAATAATAATATAAACTGCTCAACTACTGTCTTAACCGGCATCTTATTTTTCGCTGTCAATATTAACTCCATACTTTTTGGCTAAAAATTTGAATACGTATCTAATTGGATACACAAAAAATAATATTAATCCTGCAACAGCTAAATAAGTATCCGTTTCAACCCATACCGGGGCTTCTATAGATCTGTTGAGCTTTGCATCCATAAATGGATAAAAATTAATTGTTAATACAATAGCTCCTAAAACGGTTACAAACCACGCTTTGATTTCTTTTTTTCTTTTTTCTGTCATTAGTTCTGTATATAAATTTTAGCGTTTCCGCTACTTGTTTTTGTTAAAAAGTGGTGTTTATTTGCCCCGTTGATGTTCTGTACAAGTACCCAACTGGTATTCCTCCAGCCAATGCTGCAATGTTATCTGAGTAGACTTCCATGTCTACATGAGGTTTTGTGTATAAGAACTTATCTCCTGCTCTTAAAGGCATAGTGACATTTATAAATGAACAATCGACAAAGTAGATTCTAGCGCAAGGTTGACCAATTAAATTAGCCGTCGTAGCAACTTCACTTGTAAATGTTACATCTTTAAAAGTAGACCAACCGTTGTGTTTTAAATCAAAAAAAGAATTACTATCCCCATCATTTCCAAGCTTCATGTTTAAGCTGCCTCCTTGCCAATATATGTTAACGTCTTTATCCGTTTCAAACATAAATCTAGACCCAAGCAAATACCCATCATCATCAATAGTTACATTTGTTTGTGTGATATGCCATGTTTTATAATCATTCACATCAGCTACTACTGTGTTTGGGTAGCCTAAAAACCACCCATATATTGATCCCCCGACGATATTGATATTATTCCATTTTATATCTCTTACTAAACCTCCTGAAATTCTTAATCCTACGGTAGAATCAAACCCGTATATATCCATTGTTGATAAATCGCCTATGCCTGTACCTTTTGCTGATTCTGAATAGTGTGCGTTTTTAATGGTGATGTTTTTAAAGTAGCCTTGTTCCTTTCTAAAGTCATAATCCCCCACTTTTAATATCCCTTCGTCTATATTGACATTGTTCAAATCAAAAACTAAATCCTCTAAAATCATCCCTTGGGCGTAGCGGATGATGGGATTCCCATTGGTCAAAGGTTTGGTGTAGAAAAAATTATTCCTTTGAATATAGGCAAAACCATATTCTTGCCCTGTTGAACTGTCTGAAAGAATAACATCATATAATATAGAATTATCGCGAAACTTTGAACCCTCCATTTGAAATGTTACTTTTGTGTCAAACATTCGATTTCCAAAAGCTTCCGTATTTCTTCCTAGTCCTAGCTCAACGCCTTTTACCAAATTGTTGTAAAAAGATGTTTGCTCGCCATTTTGCAAGTCTATTGCACTTACTACGTTAAAACTTGGATAAGTTGAATACTCAAATACATTGTCATGTATCGATATATCTCTAGTGCCTTTAAGAATTATGAAACCTCCTTTAGAAATTCTAAAGTAATTATGATCAATTTCTGAATGATTTATATTTCGATAACCATCTTCTAAATCGATTACCCATCCTGGATTACCCCTCGTCCCAACTCCGTTTATACCATCATAGCCTCTTCCTATCTCGCTGAAAAGAACTCCTGTAATTCTACTATCAGCAGAAAGATTGGACAATCCTTGTCGTTTACCTCTGAATATTTTAGCATTCGACACCGTGATTCTTGAATTGTGCCAAGGAGCATATATTGTTCCTCTAAGGCCAGAAGTGGTAACATTAGATTCCTCTACGGTTAAACCAGTTCTTGTTGTGTTTACCGTTAAAGACGCAGCCACTACATCCGAAATTATAGTAACTTTTCCATGCCTGTCTAATTGAGCAGTGTATTCAGGAGTAGAAATAAAAGCGTTGATATTATCTACTACATTCTGAGCGGTCACATGCATTGTAGTGTCGAAAGATTCAGGACCTGACATTATTTGAACGCCTTGAACGGTTATCCCGTCTAGGCTATCCCCATTTTCGCCCGTCAGGAACTGAACAAAGCCTGCCGAGTACAAAACTTTGGGGGTATAAATAATAAGCCGTAATTGTGTTGCATTTTCAGGAACTTTGTTTAACCTATATGTTTCCATCATATCAGTTTTGAACAAAAACGTATCTGTGGCATCATAATAAGCTGCCCAAAACTGTTGAGTATCCAATCCAAAGTCATCAGCGTAGCTGGATCCGCCAAGCATCCATCCGAAATCAGCGAATTTCTGATTTGTAATGTCCCACAAGTCAGAATACGAATAAAGAGGATCTGCGGATATAACACCCGAAGCATCGATAGTTGAACCAATTGTAAACTTATCCGCAGTTACAGTATTATAGTGTATAAAATTTACTTCTCCATTAAAATTAACTCCATCCCCTGTAGTATTGCTAACTTCTGATGTGAGCAAAAGATTATGATTTCCGTTTCTAACCCTGATGCCTACCCCAGAACTACCTGTCCCATAAACATCATGTGGAAATGTCTCTAAATATCCATCAAAACGGCCTCCACTGATATAACTGTTAGTTGTGTTAAAAGCAACTATAAGTCTAGAATAATCAAGGTCTGAATGAAGAAATCCTATCGCCGTATTTTGCCCCATTTCAAAAGAAGCAAAACCTTCTATAAATAAACCTCTTGGTTTTTCTCCCTCGTGTTCATTTTCAAAAACTGGGGAATACATGTAGTTCCCAGAGCGCATCAGCGTACCTTTCCCGCCTGCGATATTCCAAATTTGTTGGGCTTGTCTAATTATATTTCTATTGTCTGTTCCTGTGTTTAAATCAATATTACCACCATCCCGCATTCCAAAATTATAAAGGTCAATATCTCCGTTCACAAAAGTTGATGTCGGGTCAATACGCGACCTGTCTAAATCGTGTGTATAAATTAGTTTGACCTCTTCCCCTGCGTCTAAAGTGGAGTAGTCTCCATTAAAATTGATTTCAAATGTATTTGTGAACTTTCCGTATTTCCATGTGTAGTCGTGCTCAGAGCCTTCGTGAAGTAGCACATCATCGACTTGTAATTCGTGAGGATAAAATTCAACATCCAACCCAGTATCAATAATAGATTCGCCACCTGTTGCTGTGTAGTTATATGTTCTCGTTGTATAATAAAGAAAATCAAAAACTCTTTCATCCGTTCCCATATCCCAATTGCAATTTTGAAACAAGACTTTGTAACCAGCAACATCAATTACACCACCACCATTTGACGAGATTGTGACCGAATCGGGAATAATAACGTCTGACGTTAATGCAAAATCTTGAGTTATATAGTAGATTTTCCCAGCATTGTTTGTGTTGATTAAGTCAGATTGAGATGTGATTAAGGCAACATTTGGATTTCCACCACCACCACCACTTACTCCATCTAATTCTGTTTGAAGCTCTACTATAGCTGTTTGTACATTTGTACTTGTAGTGTTGCCTGTAGGGGTAAAAACTACTTCTGCAGCGGTTTGACCTACTATTGTTCCTGTGCCGAATATTTTCCAATAAAAATCAATTCCCGCGATTACAGTTTCTGACCCTACAACAAAAGTTATGTTTGTTGCATCAACGCTTTTGACATTTATCGGTGAATTTATAGAGCTTCCTCCTGAAACGGTTATCTTTGTTAATGAAGGAGTATATGCTAGACCATGTGGTACTATGTGTTCAGCAAGAGCCGTGGTGGTGTAAAACCCCTCTGCCACTATTCCAGTACTTCCTGTAACCGCCTCATCTCTTACTTCTATAATAGCATCCTGTACATTTGTTGACGTTATAGAGCCATTTGGTGTAAAAGGTACTTCTGTAGCTGTCTGGTCATCTGTTCCGCCTGATAATCCTGACAGATCAATAACAGGATTATCTTGGTTTGGAATAGTCAAAGTAAGGTCTGTTCCTGTTAATGACCCTCCTGTGACAAAATCATTTACAGCACCTCCTGCTAGGCTTGCTACTTCATCTATCGCATCTTGAGTGTTTGTAGCTATAAGTGCAGATGTAGCATTATCGTAAGAAACTTCTGTGGCGGTTTGGTCATCTGTGCTGATAGATGTACCGTTCGCAGTAAGCGCTCCTTTAAAATCTACATCTCCTAAAAATTCCCACCTAGAAGTGTTATAGTTATAAATAAAATCATCAGATGAACCTCCTCCTAAAGGAGATATTTCAAATTCATTAGACCCTTCAAACCTAAAAGTGACGGAAGTTTGAGAACCTAATATTTCTAATATTCCTACGTCAGATAAATTATTGCTATCCATATCTATTTGCCCCGTCATTGGTACAGTTCCATCAGCTAGAAAGTCCCCTGTTCC
>CAYNLI010000021.1:0-29982 GCA_964398035.1 uncultured Flavobacteriaceae bacterium
TAATATGGTTTCGTACATCGTTTTCTTTTTGGTGGCTTAAAAGTAGTGATTTTTGGGCATAAAAAACCCTGCTTTGTTGAGCAGGGTTTTTATTATCATGTTTTATTATAATACTGTGTTTAGAAACTATAACGTAAAGTTACGTTCCAAGTTCTTCCCCAACCAAAATAACCTCGGTTAGAAACAGCTATACCATCATAAGTTTCATCACCAGCCTCAACTAAGTTAGCCGTTGATAATCTAGAAATATATTCCGTATCTAGAAGATTATTCATGTTGGCTCTAATTTTTAAGGACTTCAATTTATCTACTCCTAAAGGCACATTAAAAGTAACTCCCGCATCTAAAATACTATAAGATGGAAGTTCTAAGTTTTCTTTTACCGCTCCAACATCAGAATAAAGATTGTCATAGTATCTCCAATCAGAGTCTACTGATAACTTATCAGTAATTCTATAGTTAAATCCTAAACCTCCTGAAAGCTGGGCAGCACCGCCCACTTTGCCGCCATCAAAATCATTGGTTTCTGTACTCAAAACGTTTTGGTCTTCATCTGTAACTTGAGTTACCGCTTCACCTTTATATATCCAATCTCCTAAAGAAGCAAAACCATTTATAGAAAAATCTGTTGTAGGTCTCAGTTTAAAATCCAATTCTACACCAGAATGTAATTGTTCTGTTCCAAAATTAGTTGTAAATATAACAACATCATCAACAAGGTCAGAACTAGTGACAACCCTATCCTTCCATGAAGTTCTATACACGTTAACATTGGCTGAAAACATAGAACTAGTAAAACCATATCCAGCTTCCAAACCAAAAATCTTTTCATTTTTAGTCAATGGATTTATCTGATTGGTGAAGTTCAAGTAAATATTATCATGATATGGCTGTCTGTTGTAAAAACCAGTATTAAAATAAAAACTATGCGCATCAGATGGGCTATAACTAAAGCCAGCCTTAGCGTTATATCCAAAATTATTTACTTTTTCAGAATCAACGCCGTCAGTAATTTCTGCAGGTAATGACTCGTCTGTACCTTGAGGTGAAGTACCATCTATTAAAGACTGATCTGCATATTGGAAAAGATCAAACCTTTGGTGATATTGATTTGATACAGATCCTTGAAAAAATGCAGAAAGGTTATCCGTAGCATATTCTAATTGTGAAAATAATCCACCGTAAGAAATACGCTCTTCATTATTATATGCAATTTTTTGATCTTCTGAATAAGTATCAAAGGCAGCTGCCCAACCCGATGGCCTATAACTTTCTGTAGCCGTTACAAATTTGTATTGACCAAAACCTCCATAAGTATCATGATTGTTGTTCTGATCTCTTAAGCGAATATTTTCTGTCCAAGAATTTAATCCCTGAAAATCAGAAACTACTCTAAAATGCTTACCATAGTATGTTCTTAAGTCAAAACCAATATTCCATGTAAGATTATCAGAAAGTTGTTTTTCCATGTTGGTAATAAAACCATACCAACTGTGTAGGTTCATTGATGCACGTGTTATATAAGCATCTTCTGAACCAAAATAAACACCCGCTCCATCTGTAACCTGTGAATTTTGAGCATATATGGCATCATAATCTATACGACCCTCATCTGTTCTAATCCTATTTCCACGGTTACCAGTACCACCACCATTACCCCAAGAAGCATAAAGTACACTGGATAAATTAGTAGTTTCATTTATATTCCAGTCCCAGTTTAGGTTAGCAACTGGTTTATGATAAAAATTTCTTCTTTCTGTTTTATACTGACCTTTGTAAGTCCCCCAGTTATTGTTGTATTTTAAACCATAATCTAAATAATCTGAAATAGACTTCGTAAAGTTTTGATCATGAAACTGTGGCGCTCCTGTAATCAAAAAGTTAAAATTGTGGGAATCATTAGGTCTATAACCTGCTGAAATAAAATAAGTCTGACCCTCTCCATAATTTCCTTCGTTATAACCATCTCCTTGCCAATGGGAAAGCATAACACTTAGACCCCATCCCTTCTCAGAAATACCTGTGTTATACCCCGCTGAAGTTTTTAGATAGTTATCATTGGCAATGGTAGCATAAGCAAAACCTCCTTCATTCATGTCGGTTGCTTTAGTTACAAAATTAACGGTACCACCAACAGATGATATTGCTAGTTTGGAAGAACCTAAACCACGTTGAATTTGCACTCCACTTGCTATATCGTTAAGACCAGACCAGTTGGACCAGTACATTTTACCATCTTCCATGCCATTAATAGGCTGTCCATTAAGAAGATAAGCTGTGTTATCCTGATCAAAACCACGAACTCTCATATTTGTATCTCCAAAACCACTTGCTTGTCCAGAAACATAGACCGAAGGAGTATTTACCAAAGTCATGGTTATATCTTGAGTTCCTATTTTTTCTTGTATAAGTTTAATCGGAATAGAAGATACCGCTATTGGTGTATGCCTATCACTTGCAAGATCAATAATTCCTGCTCCAACAACAACAACACCCTCCAATTCTTCTGCGTTTGGTTCTAATGAAATACTTCCAATATTTCCAGTAGAAGTGAAATTTACATTTTTAGAAACAAAACCAATATAGGAAACAACTAATGTTCCCGTGTTTTCTGAAACCTCTATAGAGAAATTTCCGTCAAAATCTGTAGCTGTTCCATTGGCTGTTCCTTTTACAACTATACTTGCGCCAGGTAGTGGGCCTCCTAGGTCACCATCTGTTACCGTACCTGTGATTGTTCCTTGTGAAAAAGCAATTGTTGTCATTAAAAATGCAGCAATTGCAAAGTACCTTTTTTTCATTTTTCTAGTGTTTTAGTTTTTTAATCAGTGCTGCAAATGTGCTGTAATTTCAACACATAAACATTAAGGAAATGTTAAATCAGTCTAGACAAATTTAATATAAAAATGAAGCAAAAAACACTGGAAGACAATAACTTATCACAATTCATTAACAAATGGAAAAGTCACAAATCATTTCTTAAAAATTTGCAAAAGATTCAACGTAGAAGCGTCATGATCAGCAATTTCGGAATTGTTAATTTCTTTTAGAATAGTTGTTGCCAATTCCTTGCCCAATTCCACTCCCCATTGATCATAACTAAAGATATTCCAAATGACTCCTTGTACAAATATTTTGTGCTCGTATAAAGCAATTAAAGCACCAAAACTCTTAGGAGTAAGTTTATCTATTAAAAGCGTATTTGTAGGATTATTTCCTTCAAATACTTTAAAAGGAAGTAATATCTCTATTTCTTCTTTGGACATTCCTTTGCTCTGAAGTTCTTCCTGAACTTTCTCTGGAGTTTTGCCATTCATCAAAGCCTCTGTTTGTGCAAAGAAATTAGCCATTAATTTATTGTGGTGTTCTTTATCCCCATGTAACGATTCTTTATATCCTATAAAGTCAACAGGAATCAATTTTGTCCCTTGGTGAATTAATTGAAAGAATGCGTGTTGGGAGTTTGTACCTGGCTCTCCCCATATAATAGTCCCTGTTTGATAGTTTACCCTATCACCGTTCCTATCTACACTTTTACCATTACTTTCCATTATCCCTTGCTGCAAATAAGCCGAAAATCTACTTAGGTATTGCGTATATGGAATAATGGCTTCTGTATCTGCTCCATAAAAATTATTGTACCAGATACTTAAAAGTGCCAAAACCACTGGGATGTTATTATCAAAATCAGTATTCTTAAAATGTTCATCCATTTCATTGGCTCCTTTTAACAAGGAGTCAAAATTATTATACCCCACAGCCAATGCTATAGATAAACCCACGGCACTCCATAAAGAAAAACGACCGCCGACCCAATCCCACATAGGAAATACATTTTCTGGTGCAATTCCAAATGCTGCTATAGAAGCTGTATTGGTAGAAACCGCAGCAAAATGTTTGGCAATATCCTCTTGTGTGGCATGCTTTAAAAACCACTTCTTAATAGTAGTAGCATTACTTAAAGTTTCTTGTGTTGTAAATGTTTTAGACACCACAACAAATAAAGTGGTTTCTGGATCCAGCTCTTTTAAAACCTCATATACATGATCACCGTCTATATTACTTACAAAATGGGTCTTTAAATGGTTTTTGTAGAACTTCAAAGCTTCTGTTACCATTGCAGGGCCTAAATCCGAACCTCCAATGCCAATATTCACTATATCTGTAAACGCTTTTCCCGTATATCCTTTTTTCTCTCCAGAAATTACCGCTTCAGTAAATGTTTTGATTTTTCCTTTTACTTCATATATTTCTGGAACAATGTTCTCCCCGTCAACTAAAATAACATCAGTTTCTTTTGCCCGCAATGCTGTATGCAAAACAGCTCGTCCTTCAGTTTGATTAATGGCTTCTCCTTGAAAATACTTTCCAATGGCTTCTTTTAGCTGAATCTCATCTGCCAAATCCAACAGCAAATTCATGGTTTCCTTCGTAATTCTATTCTTGGAATAATCCACTAAAAAATCTTGCCACTCAAGAGTGAATTCTTTTGCTCTTCCCTCATCAGATTCAAAAAAACCTTTTAAATGTTTGTTTTTGTTTTCTTGAAAGTGTTGGATAAGTTTTGCCCAAGCTTTAGTAGTTGTTGGATTGATGGTCTGCAATGACATTTTATTGGTTAAGTGTTAATAAGTCCTCTGTAATGGGTTCTGGAAATTCTATACAATCCAATTGTTCCTTTATAGGTGAAATATAATCCAAGTATTGGGTTTTTATGGCTTCTGAAATAGGTTCTGCAGCAGGAAGTTTTTCTTTAAATGGATCCACCTGTCTGCCATTTCTCCAAAATCGATAACAAACATGTGGTCCTCCAGTATTTCCTGTCATTCCTACCCACCCTATTACATCTCCTTGCCTAACAAAATCCCCTCTTTTTGCCTTTTGTTTTCTCATATGAAGGTATTGGGTGCTATAGGTTCCATTATGACGGATTTTTACATATTTTCCATTCCCTCCCCTTCTTGTAGATTCTGTCACCGTACCATCAGCAGTGGCCATGATGGGTGTGCCTATTGGTGCGGCATAGTCTGTTCCTTTATGTGGCCTTATCCTATTTCCGTAATATGCTATTCTTCTCTTTAAATTATATCTAGATGATATTCTACTAAACTTTACTGGAGCCCTTAAAAATGTACGCCTAAGATTATTGGCTTCATCGTCAAAATAATCAATTATGTTTTTACGTGAATCTGCTTCATATGCAAATGCGAACAAAGGCGTTCCGTTATGCTCAAAATAAGCTGCTTCAATTGGCTCTGCCCCAGCATAAATAGAATCATTGATATATTTTTCTTTATAGATAACCTTAAACTTATCTCCTTTTTGAAGTCTAAAAAAGTCTATGGTCCAAGCATATATTTCTGATAAATCATTGGTGATATTATAATCTAATCCTTGGTCTAATATAGCTTCTGATAATGAGGTCTCTATTATTCCCGACGCCTCTTTTGTTACATATTTAACCTTTTTTCGCTTTTTATAGACCATCACACTGTCCCTTAAGTCTATCACTGTATAATTTATACGATCATTCTGATAGATAAACACTTGTGCTCTTTCTAAAGTATCTTTTGATCTTAAAATAAGATAAGGCTTGCCCACTATAATTTTTCTTACATCAAAAGTATCTCTATACTCTTCTGAAATTTTAGCTATCTTAGGGTAAGATACTTTGTTCTGCAACATTAATTCCCCAAAACTATCACCGCTTTTAACTGTATCCCGAAAAACATTGAAATCATTTAAGTTAAACCCATATTGTTTTATCACTATAGGTTTTTCAATAATTTCCAAAGCAACCTCTTTGTTAAGTGGCTTTTTGTCCTTGCATGATGCCAATACAACTAATGCTAAAATTAAGCTCCAATATTTATGCATTACTCTTCTATTTTTCTGGGTTAAAGATATGGTCTACCCATTGTTTTCCCCAATCATTTAACTCTTGTTTTGTGTATAAATCTGGGAAGAAAATTATTTTTTGAAAACTTGGGGGAAGAAAATCTTTCCAATTTGTTCCGCCTGTAGCATCAATAGGTGCGTTGCCCTTTTTAAGATAACGATGAGCAGAGCCCATATGCATCAATGGCCAATTCACATTTGCATTTATATCTAAGTTTTTTAATGCTTCTACCAACTTTTCATTTGTTTTGCTTTCTTTAGGCAATTGTTGGTATTTGTGATATATAGTGGTTTCTTTTACTTGCTTTGCAATACGTACCAATCTTGGGGTATATCTATATTCAAATTGTTTCAACGTAAGGGTTTTTTCGCCAGTGGCAACATCTGTAGCTCCTTTTTTCCAATAAATGCAATCATACAATTCTTTAATGGAATTTTTGGAGGAGAATGATGAACGTTCTGTATGGTGCACTAAATTCTCCATTGGTGTTGCATAGATTTCTATCATTCTATATTGTACAGATTGAAATCCACTTGCAGGCAAAAGGGCCATCCTATATTTTAGAAATTGCTCTCTCTCCATTCCTTTAATCATAATGCTAAAAGAGGAAATCAAAACTTTATAGTAACTGTTTATTCTATTGGTCTTTTCAATAAAGAACTCCACATTTTTTGATTTATCATCCACAATTTGTTTTTGTTCATGTAGAATGAGTTTAAAATACAGCTCTGTAATCTGATGGTACATAATGAAGATTTCTTCATCTGGAAAATGTGTTTTGGGAGCTTGCAAACTCAACAATGTATCTAAATGTATATAATCCCAGTAGGTAAGATAGCGTTGGTAGAGAAGACCATCCAGATAGGAATTTAAATCCTGACCAGAATTCTTATATTTTTCTTCAAGTTTAGATATCCTTTCTTCAATATCCTTTTTATTCTTCATTCAAAAGGCTTAATCCATTATTATTTTAAACTGATTTTTAAGTCCATTATACCCGTCCAAATCCACCTTAATAGAGCCTACCGAAAGGTTTGCTTTTATTCGAATAGGAATTTTATTCAAATCATTGGATACCCATAATGAAAGACTTTCTTTCTCCTTAAAAACTCTACCAGACTGAACATATGGTCTAAATTTTAAGCATTCCACTTTTCCGTACTTTGTTTTTACCACTTCTTTTCCCAAATACTTGAGCTTAAATTTAAAAACACCATCATCATCAAACAACATATTCAACTCAATGGATTCATTTTCTACCAAATCACTAAAGTCAAAATTGTTCCTGATATAGTAAAAAGCAGAAATTAAATCCTGTATGCTATCCTGTATGGTAAAATTAAACTTTTTATTGTTTTTTTTATCATTTAAAACAGCTTCATCATTCTCGTGATCAAAATTAATTTCTACATCCTTGATATAACCTCCCTCATTTAATTTTCGCACAAATTTATAGGGCTTACCATCCAGTTTGCCAAAATAGCTTTCATAAGTATCATCTACCTTGAAAAATATGTTTGCAAAACCAGTTGTTTTACCTCTACCAACTACATGATATACTGGGACACTATCTATCTTACTTGTTTTCACTTGTAACGTTGCATAGCTCGCATTTAGCCACCCATAATGTATTCTGAACTTAAGCCATTCCCCAGGCTTAAAAGCAGACTGTTTTTGGGCATTAAGAGATAGCCCAAGAAGTAAAAACAATAATATAAAAATCTTTTTCATGGCAAATAGTATTGTAAAATTATTAAAACCACATTAATACAATGGTGGTTAACATATAATTAAACAAAATTTGTTCCAAAGTATTGCATAAAAAAAGCCCAGTTATAAAACTGGGCTTTTCCTAAATAACCAACCAAACTTTAAATTATGAAAAACCAATACTTAAAGTAATAAGGGAACCACCCCTTATGTTGGTACAAATTTACGTCAACAATTTACCCTAAAATACGTTTTAACGTACTTTAACTATAGCCTTAACAGTAATTTATAATTTCCTTTAGGAATTTAAGAATTTGTTAGGAATAGTAGGTTTTAAATAGCATTTTATCAAATACTAAAACCAATAGCCAATACTAAAAAATACCATAGAAGATTCTACCTCTGGAGACCATGAATAAAGCATCTGAACAGGTCCAAAAAAAGATTCCCATCCATAACCAAGACCATAGCCAGAAAAGTCTGGTGCAGTAAACCACTCTCCTGTTCTAAAAAGGTCATCGTCCACATTAGAAAAGTTTGCAGCAAACATTATATGGTTTTTTTGCGCAAATTCAAAATCCAATTTACCATAGGCCTTTACATAACTATTCCCTGGCAGACTAAGAAAATCATATCCAAGAAAAGGCACAAAATTATTTATCATAGTACTTCCAAAACCTCCAAGAACAAAATCTAATGAGGCTATTCTAGAAACTCCAAATTTAAGCCCTCCTTCAGTTTCAATATTTAAGGATAATTTTTTAACTATAGGGAAAGCAGCACCCATTCTAACTTTTCCTATAGAGAATTCTTTGAAATTATCATTGAAATCTGAAGAGAATAGATATACATGAAAATCTCCATTAAAATACAGACCCTTTGAGGGAAAATATTTATTATTATAGGTATCAAAGGTCAATTGCCCATAGCCACTGTAATAATTACTTTTATCATATATTGTCCTGCTACTGGAGGAAAGAGTTATACCATTGGTGTTGATGTCTTGAGTCCCATCTAAAGTTCTAGTACTATATTTTAAAAATTTATGTTCTAATCCCAGACTAAAAGCAAATTCTTCTTGCCATACCGTTTGCAGATAAAATTGATTGGTAACATCCGTTACATCAAAATTAATAGTCCTAATACTATTATTATTATTGAAAACATTAAAATTGGACTCAATCAAATCAAAATTAATTTCTTGTTTAAAACTGACAAACTTGGAATTTATTCCAAAACTCCAATAGGATCCTTTATCTACATAATATTGCATAGTATACCTTAAATTGTCTCCAAGTATAAAATCAAAAGAAGCCACGTCATCATCCATTAAAAAATTCTTTTTTGTCAAATTGATCAACGCTGCACTTTTAAATAGGTCATCATAATGAACACCTAATCTAACAAACATTTTATTGGGGTTTTCCTTAAGTTTTAAAATTAAATCCTCTCCCATTCCATTGGATTTCAATTCATATCTTATCGTTTTAAAGTTTTTTGTCGCAGCCAAATTGCTGATTCCATTTTGTAATTTATCAAAGGTTGTTTTCTGAGCCAGATCAAACCTTAATTTCCCTTTTACATAACCTCTACTATAATTATTATTTCCCAACAATTTTAATCTACTCACTATTATAGAGTCTTGTGGTTTCATAAAAAATTTCTTTCTTTCCTTATTATTCTGTTTAATGGCAAGTTCTTTCAAAACGTAAAATTCTTCCATAGCAGCAATCTGTCCATTTTGAATTATAGTCCGACCCAAATCAAAATCTATTACAGAAAAGCCATTTATATCAGGTTTTATATAAATATCTGTTCGTTTAGATTTCTCTACCATATCCTGAACAGTCCTATAATTGTTTATTTGAAACAATACTTCTGTAGCCGATAATAAAGATTCTCTTTTGGAAAGTTCATCTTGCACATCTACCCCAATGATAAAATTTGCCCCTAAATCCTTTACTTCTTCAATGGGATAATTATTTGCCACCCCACCATCTATCAATATTTGCCCATTAATTTCTGTTGGCTCAAAAAGGGATGGAAATGTTCCGCTAGACATTATGGCTTCTGGCAAATATCCTTTGTTCAGTAATACTTGTTTCCCTGTTTCCACATCTGTGGCAATACATAAAAAAGGTATGGGCAATTCATTAAAATCATCCACATCTCTTACATGATATAACAATTTCACCAATTCATTATATATATTTTGTCCTCCAGAAATAGCCTGTGGAAATGAAATTTTGAAATTATTGAACGGAAGTGTCAATGCATATCTTTCTGAATCCTCTTTTTCATAAAACGTTTTGGCATCTCTAGGCAAATCATCCTGTATAAGCTCCTTAAAGTTTATAGTTGTGAAAATTGAATCTAGTTCCTGAGCGGAATAACCTGAAGCATACAAAGCCCCAACAATTGCTCCCATACTCGTTCCTCCTATATAATCTATTTTAACCCCAGCTTCTTCTAAAATTTTAAGCACTCCTATATGAGCAAAGCCTTTAGCACCACCACCACTTAAAACCAATCCTACCTTAATCTCCTCATCTTGGAGAGTTTGTGCCAATAACGAGATAGAAAAAAATAAAGTAAAAACAAGGATTACACTCTTTTGCATAGTATTAAGATACAATTTTAATGAAAGGTTGCATATATTTTCTTTGCTTTTGTCATTCCAATAATCTTGGCTAAATTTTCTATAGTAGCTTCTTTAATCCGTTTCACAGATTTAAAGTTCTTTAATAATTGTTGAGTTGTTCTCCCTCCTATCCCTTCAATATTTTCTAACTCTGAATTTATAGCTTCATTGCTTCTTTTATTCCTATGAAATGTAATTCCAAAACGATGCGCTTCATTTCGCAGATGCTGAATTATTTTCAAGCTTTCAGACTTTTTATCCAAATAAAGTGGAATTGAGTCTCCTGGAAAATAGATTTCCTCTAATCTTTTGGCTATCCCAATAATAGCAATTTTCCCTCGCAGCCCCAAGGAATCAAGGCTTTTAAGGGCAGATGACAATTGTCCTTTTCCGCCATCTATTACAATTAGCTGTGGAAGTGGTTTGTCTTCATTCAACAATCTTTTATAGCGCCTAAAAACAACTTCCTCCATAGATGCATAATCATCTGGGCCTTCCACTGTTTTAATGTTATAATGTCTGTATTCCTTTTTTGAAGGTTTCCCATTCTTAAAAACCACACATGCGGCCACTGGGTTACTTCCCTGAATGTTGGAATTGTCAAAACACTCTATATGTCTTGGCTCTACAGACAGTCTTATGTCCTTTTTCATCTGAGCCATTACTCTATTTATATGCCTATCTGGATCTGTAATCTTAATTTGTTTAAACCGTTCTAGCCTATAAAATTTTGCGTTGCGAAATGAGAGATCCAAAATCTTCTTTTTGTCACCTAGCTTGGGAACCGTAATTTTTAAATGAGGTTCTAAAACAACTTTAAAGGGCAAATACAGTTCTTTTGATTGAGAATTAAACCGTTGCCGAATATCTATAATTCCAAGCTGAAGCAATTTTTCATCTGTCTCGTTCAGTTTCTTTTTTATTTCTGCTGTATGCGACCTAATTACTGAGCCATGGGAAAGTTGTAAAAAATTAATATAGGCATGGGTCTCATCAGAGATTATGGTAAAAACATCCACATTATTAATTTTAGGATTTACAATGGTGGACTTTACTTGGTAATTTTCCAAGACCTCTATTTTCTCTTTAATCAATTGTGCATCTTCATACCTCATTTCTATAGCTAAAGACTCCATTTCCTTTTTGAAATACTGAAGGGACGATTTAAAATTCCCTTTTACTATTTGTCTAATATCCTCAATCTGAATTTGATACTCTTCCTCTGTCTGCAAACCTTCACACGCCCCCATACAGTTCCCCAAATGGTATTCCAAACATATTTTATACTTGCTGGCCTGTATTTTCTCTTTGGACAAATCATACTTACAAGTCCTTAACGGATACACACTTTTTATAAGGTCCAATAAGGTTTTCACAGTATGCATACTAGTATATGGCCCATAATATTCAGAGCCATCTTTAATCAGTCTTCTGGTAGGAAATATTCTAGGGAAACGTTCATTTTTAATGCATATCCAAGGGTAAGATTTATCATCCTTGAGCATTACATTATACCTAGGTTGGTACTTTTTTATCAAGTTGTTTTCCAACAATAATGCATCAGATTCTGTAGGCACTACAATATGCTTTATATACACTATTTTCTTTACCAGAACCCTTGTCTTGCCATACTCATGTTTTTTGGTAAAGTAAGAGGATACTCTTTTTTTTAAATTCTTGGCCTTTCCTATATAAAGAATCATTTGTTCTTTATCATAAAATTGATAAACCCCAGGGTTATTGGGCAATGTTGTAAGTTGAACTTTAATTGGTATATCTGACATTAACTAAGGAAAAGTTGCTTTAGTTTTAATACTTAAAAGTAAGGTAATCTGTTTTTATTAAAACACACAAACTATTAATTATTTTTAACGTGATGAGATAGAATTGAATTTTTATTTAAAAGTGAGCTAAATGCTTGCCCAATATTTCTGATAGTACTTCAATTTTCTATAAAATTGCCGAAAAATTCTCAAAAAAACTGTTATAATTATAAAACTGAATGCTTTTTTTGTTAAAAATTAAAAAAATCGCGCTTACAATTAAAATGATTTTACTTATTAAAAAACTATACTGTATAAAATTGATATTCAGCAATATAAATACATTTGAGTTTTTAATTTTCTTTATCTTCAACCCAATTTAATGTTAATCTTTTTATAAAAAATAGGTATTTCATCGGTAAAAGAGTGCTGTTGGTGGGATATTTGAATTTTTTTCTTTACATTTATTTCATAAAAATATATCAGATGGAGAATTATGTTATTGTTTTGGGAATGTATTTAATTTTGATGCTTTTTTTTAAAGTTTACGTAGCCGTATCTGTTAAAGAATAGTTTTATTATTTTATATCCTTCAAAAATTATATTAGTTTATTAGTTTAATTGAGCAATTATGTTCAAAGAAGAATTGCGATTAAACTACACTCAGCTAAGAGACGAGATATCTTCCAAAGACTTACAAGGCTACAGCCTTAAAATTGCCAACAACCTTTTAGAACTCTCTATTTGGTCTTTAAATTTCTATCATATTTTTCTGCCTATATCCGAAAAAAAAGAAATTGACACTAGTTTTATTTTGTCCATACTTCATGGGAAAGATAAAAATGTGGTGATTCCAAAAATGACAGAAGAGTACTCTTTAACCAATTTCTTGCTCACGGATAACTTGGTTATCAACCAAAATAAATGGAATGTGCCAGAGCCTATTGATGGTATAGAAATTCCATCAAAAAAAATTGACGTGGTATTCATTCCACTACTTGCATATGATACAGTCGGAAACAGGGTTGGCTATGGAAAAGGATACTATGATAATTTCCTGAAAGAATGTAAATCCAATGTAATAAAAATAGGCCTTTCTTTTTTTAAACCAGAAAATAAAATCCTAGATATTAATGAAAATGATGTTCCTTTGAACTATTGTGTAACACCAAATCAGGTTTACAAATTCTGATTTTCTTCTTCTTTTTTGCCAAATGCCTTTTTATTGAACACGATTAATATCCCAACTCCCGTGCTAATAGACATATCCGCAATATTAAAAACAGGTTCAAAGAAATTGAAAATTTTACCACCAAAGTATGGCACCCATTCAGGCCAAATCGCATTCCTAATTATAGGGAAATGAAGCATGTCTACCACTTTTCCATAAAAAAGACTTCCATAGGGTTCATCAGAAAACAACTTTGCTATTTCCATGGGAGTGCTTTCATTAAAAATAGCTCCATAAAAAACTGAATCTATTATATTCCCTAGTGCACCAGCAAAAATAAGCGATAATGCCAAGACCAATGTCTTAGGAGATTTTTTCTTAATAATATCATACAACCAATAGCCAATCCCTATAATGGCAAAAAGTCTAAACACCGTTAAAATAAGTTTTCCAACATTGTCAGAAACTGGTAAAAGGTCACTTAATTTTGTCCCCCATGCAGCGCCTTCATTTTCTATAAAAAGAACTTTAAACCAATCAAATACAACTACTGATTCTTGATACGTAAAATGGGTTTTAATATAGATTTTACTTACTTGATCTATAATTAAAATGATTACAACAAGTAGTAGAGATTTTTTTAGATTCATTCCTTATAATATATTGGGTAAAAATAGCAATATTATTCGGTTTTTCTTATGTAGATATCACCCGTAACAGAGCTTAACGTGTAATAATTTTCATCTTGCAGTGTGGTATCTTTATATACCGTACCATACTTAGTTGCAGCATTGATTCTTGCTTTAGCATTGTACACTTTTATATCTCCACTATGTGTGTTGACTATAGCTGTCCCCTCTACTTTATCCAACATACATTGCCCATCTCCCAAAGTGACCACTAAATTATGATATATGCCTTTTGCCTTTACATTACAACTCACTCCATAAACTTTAACATTTTTGTTTTTTGGGATTTTAATGTTCAAAGAAATTGATATTACTTTATGTGCACTTAACTTGTCATTGGGGTTTACAAAACTGGGGCTAAAACCTGTACTAACAAGAACCGTTTGTCCATCTTCAATAAGGTTTAACAATAAATCCTTTTTGTACTCCCCGTCAATAATGGCTTCAACAACAAGTTCATCTGTATTTGAAGTTTCTAGATTTAATTGGAAGCACTTGCTTACATCAACCTGGATAAAATTGGTTTTGGTATTTAAAATGGACTTTTTTACTACTTTTTGAGCCACCACTAAGTTAATGGCCAGTAAACCCAAAATAAAAACTATTTTCTTAATCATTATCATAAAAAAACGCCCATAAGGGCGTTTTTAATTACTATTTCTGCATGTTTTTCGCCTCTATGCTAAGAGTTGCATGCGGCACTAACTTTAATCGGTCTTTATTAATAAGTTTTCTTGTTACCCTACAGATTCCATATGTTTTGTTTTCAATACGCGACAACGCATTTTTTAAATCTCTAATGAATTTTTCTTGTCTAATTGCCAACTGAGTATTGGCTTCTTTACTCATGGTCTGTGAACCTTCTTCAAAAGCTTTAAATGTAGGCGAAGTGTCATCTGTGCCATTGTTTCCATCGTTCATATAAGAACTCTTAAGAAGTTCTAAATCTGTTTGTGCCTTTTCTATTTTCTCTTCTATAAGAGCCTTAAATCCTCCTAGGTCTTTATCAGAATATCTAATATTTAAATCTTGTGCCATAGTTTTAATGTTTTTGGATAAACAGTTTGGTATTTATTTCATCAAAGGCAATTTCTATGCCTTTTTCTAATTTTTCTTCAAAATTAAGTTCTGCTGTAAGTGTTTCAGCCTTAATATAGTCAATATTGTTTTCAATTGCTTTCTCAACACAACCGTCTTTTAAGACTTTAACATCTATCTTATCAGTAACTTCTAGACCAGATTCTTTTCTAATATTTTGAATCCTATTTACAAGTTCTCTAGCAATCCCTTCTTCTCTTAATTTTTCATTTATAGTAATGTCCAAGGCAACCGTTATAGGGCCTGAACTAGCTACTAACCATCCTTCAATATCCTGAGAAGAAATCTCTACATCATTTAACTCCAATTTAATGGTTTTATTTTCAATATTCAATGATATTTCCCCTTCTTGTTCAATTTTTTGGATATCATCTTGGTTTAGGCCTGCAACCGCTTGTGCAATCTGCTTCATGTCTTTCCCAAATTTTGGCCCCAAAGCTTTAAAATTGGGTTTTATTTGTTTTACCAAAATTCCTGATGCATCATCCAACAGCTCTATTTCTTTTACGTTGACTTCTGACTTAATTAAATCTGCAACAGCTTCTATTTCCTTCTTTTGCTTTTCATCCAAAACAGGGATCATTATTTTTTGCAACGGTTGACGGACTTTTATTTTTTCTTTCTGACGAATGGACAGCACTAAAGAAGATATTAGTTGTGCTTTCTGCATTTTGCCTTCCAATTCCTTGTTTATAAATAATGCATTGTATTCTGGAAAGTTGGATAAATGAACACTTTCAAAATCTTCTCTCTGTGTAGTGTTTATCAAGTCCCTGTACAGCCTGTCCATAAAAAAAGGTGCTACTGGAGCCGATAATTTCGCCACAGTTTCCAAACAGGTATATAAAGTCTGATATGCAGATATCTTATCTTTCTGATAATCTCCCTTCCAAAAACGTCTTCTGCACAACCTAACGTACCAATTACTTAGATTTTCCTGTACAAAATTAGAAATCATCCTTGTAGCCTTGGTAGGCTCATAATCTGCATAAGCTTCATCCACTTTTTTGATAAGCGTATGTAATTCTGATAGAATCCACTGATCAATCTCTGGGTGTTCCTTCAACGGAATATCATCCTCAGCATACTTGAATTCATCAATATTGGCATATAACACAAAGAACGAATAGGTATTATATAAGGTTCCAAAAAACTTCCGCTTTACCTCAACAATACCATCAATATCAAATTTTAGATTGTCCCAAGGGTTGGCGTTGGATATCATGTACCAACGTGTGGCATCTGGTCCGTGCAAATCCATAGTTTCAAAAGGGTCGGCTGCATTGCCCAAACGCTTGGACATTTTTTTACCTTCCTTGTCCAACACCAAACCGTTGGACACTACATTTTTATAGGCAATCGAGTCAAAAACCATAGTGGCTATTGCATGCTGCGTATAAAACCATCCTCTGGTCTGGTCTACTCCCTCTGCTATAAAATCAGCGGGAAATGTTTCCCTTTTATCAATAAAATCTGCATTCTCAAAAGGATAGTGCCATTGCGCATAGGGCATGGAACCACTATCAAACCAAACATCAATCAAATCACTTTCTCTTTTCATTGGTTTTCCTGATAGGGATACCAATGTGATTTTATCCACAATGTTTTTATGTAAATCTATCTTGTCATAGTTCTCCTCGCTCATATCTCCCACAACAAAATCAGCAAAAATGTCTTCACTAAGAACACCTGCTTCCAAAGCTTTGGCCATTTCTTCTTTAAGCTCAGAAACAGAACCAATCATAATTTCTTCTTTGCCATCTTCAGTCCTCCAAATAGGCAATGGAATTCCCCAATAACGAGACCTAGAAAGATTCCAGTCATTAGCATTAGCCAACCAGTTTCCAAAACGGCCTTCCCCTGTAGATTTTGGCTTCCAATTTATAGTTTTATTCAACTCAAACATGCGGTCTTTAACATCAGATATTTTAATGAACCAAGAATCCAATGGATAATATAAAATAGGCTTGTCCGTACGCCAGCAATTAGGATAGCTGTGCACATATTTTTCAACCTTAAAAGCTTTGTTCTCTTCTTTTAGTTTAATGACTATCTCAACATCCACTGACCTTTCTGGAGCCTCACCATCATCATAATATTCATTCTTTACATACTTACCGCCAAATTCCTTTAATTCTGGTCTAAACCGTCCTTGCAGGTCTACCAAAGGAACAGGATTACCGTTTTCATCCAAAATAAGCATTGGTGGCACTTCTGGCACTGCTTGTTTTGCAACCATTGCATCGTCCGCACCAAAAGTAGGGGCAGTATGTACTATCCCTGTACCATCTTCTGTAGTAACAAAATCACCAGCGATGACTCTAAAAGCATCTTCTGGATTTTGGTAGGGTAACGTATAGGGTAAAAGTTGTTCATATTTAATTCCGACCAAATCCTTGCCTAAAACAGCTTTGCCAATCAAATAAGGAATCTTTTTATCCCCTTCTTTATAGGCTTTTAACTCTTCTTCACTTTCAACTTCCACAAATTTTCCAGCAAATTGTTTGTTGACCAAAGATTTTGCCAAAACAACATTGATTGGCTCAAAAGTGTATTGATTGTATGTTTCTACCAAAACATATTCAATCTTAGAGCCAACAGTCAACGCCGTATTAGAAGGCAATGTCCATGGTGTTGTAGTCCATGCCATAAAATATATGTCCCCTTCAATTCCAGTTAAAGAAGTTGGTAATGTTTCTTTTTTTACCTTGAACTGTGCTGTAACAGTAGTATCCGTTACATCTTGGTATGTTCCAGGTTGGTTCAGCTCGTGGGAACTCAATCCCGTTCCCGCCTTTGGGGAATATGGTTGTATGGTGTATCCTTTATAAATAAGACCTTTATCATATATCTGTTTCAACAACCACCAAACAGTTTCCATGTATTTGGGCTTATAGGTGATGTATGGATTATCCATATCTACCCAATACCCTATTTTTTCTGTCATAGAATTCCAAACATCTGTATACCGCATCACTGCCTTTTTACATGCAGCATTGTATTCTTCTACAGATATTTTAGTGCCAATATCCTCTTTGGTGATTCCCAGTTCTTTTTCTACACCAAGTTCAATGGGCAGACCGTGGGTATCCCAACCCGCTTTTCTTTTTACTTGATACCCTTTCATGGTCTTGTACCTAGGAAATATATCCTTTATGGTACGTGCCATGACATGGTGAATTCCTGGCATTCCGTTTGCAGACGGTGGGCCTTCATAAAAAACATACGTCTCTTTGCCATCTCTACTAGAAATACTTTTCTCAAAAATGTGATTCTCTTTCCAATAGCCAAGTGTTTCTTCTGCTACTTTTGGCAAATCCAAACCTTTATATTCTGCAAACTTCATATTATCTTTCCTAATGCTATAGTTAATACCTTTTTAAACATAAAATAAATTCCCTTAACCCATTCTTCTCCATTGTATGAGACCCATTTTATATTCAAATTGATATAAGCCTGCAAAATTATAAATTTAGATTGAATTATCTGTTTAATAACAAGATGAAATGTTCATTGTTAAATGTTTACATATGAGGTTCTTTTGTACATAGCATCTAAATCTCCATTAATTTCGTATCTATCAATAATTAACACTAAACATTAAATAAAATGAAAAAAGTAATTTTAGGTTCAATTTTGATGATAGCTTTAAGCTTTTCTTTTCAATCCTGTAACAATTGTACTGACAAAGCCAAAGATGCGGCAGAAGAAGTAAGCAATGACATTGATGAAGCTGGTGAAGATGTAATGAATGCCGTTGACGATGTTAAAGATTCTGCCAATGATGTTATTGACACTGCCAAAGAAGTTGGTGAAGATGTAAAAGACGCTGGTGAAGATGTAATGGATGCCGTTGACGATGTTAAAGATTCTGCCAATGATGTTATTGACGCTGCTAAAGAAGTTGGTGAAGATGTAAAAGACGCTGTAAAAAAAAATAACTAGTCTGGTTCTTTTTTACAAAGAAAATTAAAACCCAATCATATGATTGGGTTTTTTATTTTTAGAATTTATACCCCAATCCCATAATAACGTTGATGCCAGGTGCAACTATTCCCGATGAATAAGAACGATATCTTTGGTTTGTTATGTTCTCTATACCAAACGAAACTTTTAAAACATTGCAAATACTGTATTGGGAACGAAAATTTAACGTGTGCCAAGAGGGAGAATATGGGTTTCCATCAGCATCAATTGCATAAATATATGTTTTGTTTTTTTCTGACGGCGCCAAATCTTTATTGGCAATCTCCCCATTATAATTAAAGAATAAGTCGGCCTGTAGTTTTTGATTTTTCCATATTACATGAAAATCACCAAAAGCAGGGGCAACATGTCTTCCAGGAGAATCGGTACCATCTTCCTCTTCTTCAATCCCATTTGTATAAGTAAGGTTTGATGAAATGGACAAATTATCTGAAAGAAAAGCTTCCAAACCAAACTCAAAACCATAGACATATGTCTTTGCAGCATTTTGTATGGCCTGTACATTGCTCGTTTCTCCATTATATTCAATTTGAGATTGCCCATTAAAGTAGTAATCCCTGCGCACCAAAGCATCAACCAAATAGGTGTAAAAAGCAGCTCCTTTAATAACTACCTTATCATTAAAGTTTTTCTGGATACCAAATTCTGTATTATAGGCATATTCTGGTTCCAAATCTGGATTTGGAACTACTACAGCTCCAGGTTCAGAATCAAAAACCTTCCCCACATCATCAATATTGGGTGATCTAAATCCAGTTGAGCCATTTAGGGTAAACTGTAAATCGGCTTTGGGAAACCAACTAAGCCCCAAACTACCTGTTAACGCACCAGTACTTAGGTTGGCAGTATCAAAGGGAAAAGGATAAAATGTCTTATCAAAAACAGCATCTATCCAAACATGACTATATCGTAAACCCGATAAAAAAGTAAGGTTGGGTTTTGCCTTATATTCTGCATTCACATACCCAGCTATAGTCTTCCATGTGGAACCATCTGGATATCTAGAAGCCGCATTGGACACTACTTCTGTAATATTGTTTTTTTGACTTCCATTAGACCTAACTTTATTGAAAACATACTCGGCACCATAATACAATCTAAGGTCTCCTATCTTTTTGTTCTCAAAATCTACATTGGTTGAAATTGCATCTACTTTTTCCTTGGTAGAAAACAAAATTGGGTCTTGAAACTCTCTACTGTTCCTGCTTTCTTCAAATAACTGATAGGCAGTAGTGATTTTAAGTCCGTCATAAAATTTTCCTTTCCCCTTTTTCACCACTTGTAAATTCCCCATGAACCATTTTTGTGGCCCATAGTACCATTCTGCCGAGCGCAGGCCTGTTCCATCTCTTCCTGGTCTTATCGCCCTATCATATCTAGAATAATCAGAAGTTTTTGAATAGTACAGTCCCAAGTTATAGTTCCAGTTGTTATTAGGTTTAAAAGCCACTTTTTGCATTAGATTTATTTGGTCATAACCAGTCGCAACTTGCCTTTTGGGATTGTTATTGGTGACCAAAATATCTTCTCCGTTTCTGGTCATAACATAGGTGTTCCTTAAATAAGAATCCGGACCATTGTTTCCCATGACCAAGTCTCCAAAATCATTATATGAGATATTGGATAAAAATGCCCATTTTTTCTTGCCAAAATTAAAGTCTAAATGCCCCGTATTTTCATTATTTGCAGATGCAAATCTGTATTTGGAATTTCCGGAAAAAGACAAATTATCCGTATTGGAAAATCGTGGGTCTTGTGTAAAAAAATTCATGACCCCACCAATAGCATCACTACCATAAATAACCGATCCAGGTCCAAAAATCACTTCTGTCTTTTTTATGGTAAATGGATCTATAGATATCACATTTTGTATGTTCCCTCCTCTAAAAATAGCATTGTTCATCCTAACTCCATCCACAGTAATTAACAATCTATTGGTTGAAAACCCTCTAATCATAGGGCTTCCACCGCCCAATTGACTTTTCTGCACAAATACTTTCCCGCTATTTTGTAAAAGGTCTGCGGAAGTTTGTGGGTTTGTAAAAGCAATGGTTCTGGCATTTATAGACGTTACTTTTTGGGGAATGTCCTTTTTTTGCTGTTCCCATTTAGAAATGGACATAACAACTTCATCCAACTGTTCTAACCTTAAATTAAGATAAACCCTATTCTCTCTTTTTATGATGTTGGCCTTTGTGGTTCTTCTTATCTCATAACTTATGTGCGTAAATAATATGCGCTCATTGGCATTAAAAATGGAAAGATCACATTTGCCATCAAAATCTGATATGGCCGTTTTGGATTTGTCCGTATTGTAAATTGCTACATTGACAATGGGAACTCTGGTTTCCGTATCTAAAATGGTTATCTCCTGAGCTGGTGCCAGTTGAAACAGTAGTAAAATAAATATGAAACCTAACTTATGCATATTAGCTAAAAACTTGATTCAAAATGGCAAGAGATTTGGGTTTTCTAAATCCCTGCAAATGTAATTCAAAATAAAGAACAAGTGATTGTAACAGTTGCTGTCGATTAGCTTTCTTCATTTTGATTGTATGAATAGCATCAAAATTTATGCCCAAAAAAGTTTTAAAATAATATACGTTTTCATCCTGTAGTGTTGGGTTCAATGAAATTGTTTGAGCAAACTCCCCTTCCAGCAAATCAAAATAAGGTGCGTCAATGTTTGATGTGTCTGGATAGAACCCCAAATATCTAGTCAATGTCAGTAAAAAAAAGATGTGAAAATTAGAAGTTTCATCATGGGTATCCAGCCACTGGAAAGATGCTTCCAAAAAATGAAAAAGGCTTTCATTTTGTTCTTCCTCAAAAATACTATTCCCTAGCATTTCTGATAAAAACAAGGTCATGGCGTTCTTGGAAATATCTGTATGGAGGCTTTTATAATGATAATACACCTTTGCCTCTCTTATACTCTCCAAAGTCCCTTTATTCTTATGGGTGGCCACCAGTTCCAATTGCGTCAAGGGCTGAAAATATGCTGCTTTAAGCTTTCCTTTTTTTGATACCAACACCCCTTTTAACATATAGGATTTTATACCGCTTGATGCTGTAAATGCTTTTACGATTAAACTGGTATCCCCATATTTTAAAGAAGACAGCACAATGGCCTTAGTGGTTATTTGCATTGGTTTGTATTATAATCTTGTAAAGATAAAAGTATCCAAACCAAATGGTGCAAAAACAAAAGGCTTTCCAAAAATAATTGGAAAGCCTTATCTCTTACGCTTTATCGCTACTAAATGACACCCTGCGCCAACATAGCATCGGCCACTTTTACAAAGCCTGCAATATTTGCTCCTTTTACATAATTGCAATAGCCATTTTCATCTTTTCCGTATGCTATACAAGAATCATGTATTTCTTTCATAATGCCTTTAAGGCGCTCGTCCACTTCTTCCCTTGTCCAACTGATTCTAAGTGAATTTTGGGACATTTCTAGACCAGAAGTGGCAACACCTCCTGCATTAGAGGCTTTCCCAGGTGCAAAAAGAATTTTAGCTTCATGAAAGGCATGGATGGCTTCTGGAGTAGAGGGCATATTTGCTCCTTCTGCTACGGCAATACATCCATTCTTTATTAACATATTGGCATGCTCTTCATTTAACTCATTTTGGGTAGCACAAGGCAATGCTAAATCACACGGAACTCCCCAAGGTTTTTCTCCTTTAAAGAATTCTGCCGATTTATATTTATCTGCATATTCTGATATTCTTCCCCTTCTATTATTTTTAAGATCCATCACAAAGACCAACTTATCTACATCTAGACCATCTTTATCATAAATGTATCCTGAGGAATCTGATAATGTAACCACTTTACCACCTAACTGCAATACTTTTTCAGTAGCATATTGTGCCACATTACCAGAACCAGAAACAACTACTGTTTTTCCTTTAATATCATTATTCTGGGTCTGCAACATACTCTGTGCAAAATATACGGTACCATAACCTGTGGCTTCTGGTCTAATTTTAGAACCGCCCCAAGAAAGTCCTTTTCCTGTAAGCACGCCTGTAAACTCATTCCTTATTTTCTTGTACATCCCAAACAAGAATCCAATTTCTCTGGCTCCTACACCAATATCACCTGCGGGGACATCGGTATTTGGACCAATATGCCTACACAGTTCCAACATAAAAGCATGGCAAAAACGCATGACCTCATCATCGGATTTTCCTTTAGGATCAAAATCCGAACCTCCTTTACCACCACCCATGGGAAGTGTTGTTAGGCTGTTTTTAAACACTTGCTCAAAGGCAAGGAATTTTAAAACACTTGCCGTTACTGTAGGGTGAAAACGCAATCCTCCTTTATAGGGGCCAATTGCAGAATTCATTTGTATTCTATATCCTCTATTTACATGTATTTCTCCACTATCATCTACCCATGCCACTCTAAAGGAAATCAATCTTTCTGGCTCTACCATTCTAAGTAGAATATTCTTGCCATTATAAATCTCATTTTTAGCTATATATGGAATAACCGTTTCGGCTACTTCTTGTACCGCTTGAATAAACTCAGTTTCATGACCATTTCTGCCAATAACCTCATCCATAAACCCTTTAATTTTTGCTTCCATAAAAAGACCTTATTTAGTACGTGTTTTTGTTAAATTAATAACATAACGGCAAAATTATGTTAATTATATAGTTAAACCTCTTTTTTTGCCTTTTTTTTGAATTATCCTGAAAAATAATTCTGCGCTCATTTTAAAATTCCAATCTAAATAAACATCTTGTTATCTTTGTTGGGGCATATCCATTTAATAAAATGAGCCTTAACTATTCTCAATACCTCCCTAAATGCTTATTGGTGAATTACATCTGGTCTATGAAAACAAATAAACACCACCTATTTACTTTTTTAATTTTCTGTTTACTTCTTATTAGTTGTGAAAATAAAAACCAACTTACATTTGAATCTCTTAAATTCACTAATGATTCTTGTGCAGATTGTCCCAGAATTTCAATAGATATCCCCAATGCGTTGGACAATTCTAAAATTGATGCAGCAATAAACACAGCTATAAAAGAAGAGCTCATTTCTTTGTTGAATTTTGATGAGGAAATAGAAGTCTCCACAATTGTAGAAGCCATAACTTCCTTTAACAACGGTTACTTTGATTTAAAAAAAATGTTTCCTGATGAAAATGTAGAATGGGAAACAGAAATTAACGGTGAGGTCACTTACGAAAATAAAGACATTATAAGCATACAACTGCACTCCTATATGTTTACTGGAGGTGCCCATGGATATAATTCAGTTCGGTTTTTAAATTTTGACAAGAAAAAGGGCAATGAATTGGAGAATTGGGAACTTTTTAAAGACAGTGGACATTTTATGAAATTTGCAGAAATCAAATTCCGTATTCAAGAAAAAATTCCACAGGACGACCCAATTAACAACACAGGTTTTATGTTTGAAAACGAAGCATTTTACCTGCCAGAAAACATAGGGTTTACCAAAGAAGGGTTACAATTACGGTACAACCAATATGAAGTTGCCTCATATGCCGATGGCCCAATTGTATTGATCCTTCCTTACAATGAAGTGAAAAACTACTTATCAGTAAAAATTAAACCCTAGTTGGCAATGGCTCTTTTAAGTGCCAAAATAGACCCTAAATGCAGCCCTTCATGAAAAACATTAAAGCTTAAGGCATCTTCTACACTGCTAAGGGTAACATTTAAACTTGTAGTGTACTCACTAAACTCTTTAAAAACACCATTTTCATAATCCGTTTTGGTCTGTTTGGGAAGAGAAAGCATTAGTTCTTCTATTTTTTTTATTTCGGCATCTGTTGCTGTGCCATCAGGTGTAGTTCCCTTTCTAAATTTATCTACCAAAGCATCATCTATATTCATGGGAAGTCCGTTCATTTTATAGACCAATAACTGCTCCGTGACCACCACATGGGCAATATTCCACCAAATATTATTATTGAAGCCCTCAGGGATTTTTAGCAACTGTTCTCTAGACATTCCTGTTAAAAACCTATGTAAGATTACTCTATTATTTTCTACAATATCAAATACTTTTTCCATGTGCTTTGCTTTAAGATTGCCAAAAATAGTACAAATAGAACTTGTTTGTACGCTTAGGATATGATCATTACCAATATTTTCCGATATTAAATGATAACTATATACATTTGTTACCAAAACCCAAACAACCCATGAAAAAAATATATTACCTAAAAACCTGCTCTACCTGTCAAAGAATTTTAAAAGAGTTAGCTCCTTTAAATGATTTTGAGCTTCAGAAGCTCAAAACAGAAAACATTACCCCTGAGCAATTAGAAGAAATGAAAACCCTTGCAGGTAGTTACGAAGCACTATTTAGTAGAAAGGCAATGCTTTTTAGACAAAGAGGATTGCACGAAAAACAACTTTCTGAAACCGACTATAAAAATCTTATTCTTGAGCAATACACTTTTTTAAAACGGCCTATTATTCTGGTTGATGACCAAATTTTTATTGGCAACAGTAAAAAAGTAGTTCAACAAGCCAAAGAAACCATCCACTCTTGAACAAAAGAACCCTTGCCATATTTGCCGCCATTGGTGCGACTACTATATATGGTTTAAACCACACCATTGCCAAAGGAGTAATTCCAATTTATATAAAGCCATTTGGTTTTATTATGCTAAGGGTAACTGGTGCTGCAATTTTATTTTGGATTATTTCCATATTTGGCCCTAAAGAAAAAATTGAAAAAAAAGATTGGGGTCGTATTGTTATCTGTGCCATCTTTGGAATGGTCATCAATATGTTGAGTTTCTTTAAAGGATTAGAGCTTTCCACTCCTATAAATAGCTCTGTACTAGTTACGGTAACTCCTATTATTGTCGTTATTCTCTCTGCATTTCTTATCAAAGAAAAAATTACTGGTTATAAAGCTATAGGAATTCTGGTGGGGCTTATAGGTGCTTTGTCCCTCATTCTTTTTGGCTCCGAAATACGGCAGGATGCCCCCAATATTCCTTTGGGCAATTCCCTATTTATTCTAAACTCCATTTGCTATGGCACGTATTTAATTTTGGTAAAAAAACTGATTGAGAAATATCATCCTTTTACTTTTATGAAATGGATTTTTACGGTTGCCGTAATCATTAATTTACCCATAACCTATTCTGACGTGGTAGAAATACAATGGCAGCAGCTTCCATGGGGAATAATAGGTTCTATTGCCTTTGTTATTATTGGTACTACCTTCTTAACGTACCTTTTTAACATTTATGCTTTAACACAATTAAAGGCATCCACTGTTGGTTCTTTCACCTACTTACAACCATTAATAGGAATTATTTTCGCCGTTAGTATGGGCACGGATTATGTAACCACCATTAAAATAGTAGCAGCTTCTTTGGTTTTGATAGGAGTATACTTAGCCAGTAAAAAACCTAAACCAAATCTTTAGGTTGTTTTGCAAATTTACGCGTGTCTTCTTTAGTCAGCATTTTAAATCCCTCTGCTTTTTCCACTTTATTAAAAATTGTTAGAATATCATCTGGCAATGGAGTTAAAGCTCGTTTCTTCATATCTATCCACGCGCCGAGCATTTCACAATGTGCCACATTTGTACCCTTGCTATCATAAAAATTATGGTGAAACTCAAAAAATTTTCCATCTTCGCTCATTCCCATCAACTCCAAAGAAACTTTAATTGGTTTTCCTGGGAAAACTTCTTTAAAATAATAGATGTGCTCATAAAAAACTACTGGACCAATGCTATTTTTAACAAATTCTTTATGCCCAAAACCTATTTCGGTCAAAAAAGACATGCGGGTATGGCTCATAAAATTGATGTAGGCTGAATTTGCCAAATGCCTGTTCGCATCAATATCGTTCCATCTAATTTCAAACTCCTTTAAGTACATATTTCAAATTATTTTTGCTATGCGCGCATAATAGTTTCAAAAATAGTATAGTTTTGAATACGAAACACAATCCTTACTCTAAAATTTAACTATTATCACTAAATTTAAATCAAACAAAAATTCAAACCCATGAGCGATAAAGCATCCTTTATAAAAGACCTAGATCTGCCAGCAATTGCAGCACCCATGTTTTTAATCTCTGGCCCAAAATTAGTCATAGAGTGTTGCAAAAATGGTATTGTGGGTACTTTTCCCGCACTTAACCAAAGAACAAGTAAAGGTTTTGAAGAATGGCTGATTGAAATAAAGACCGAGCTTAAAAAGTTTGAAGAAGAAACAGGAAAAAAGCCTGCACCATTTGGGGTTAATTTAATTGCGCACCCAACCAATCCTAGATTGGAAGCCGATGTAAAATTATGTATGAAGCATAAAGTACCTTTGGTCATAACATCATTGGGGGCCGTTGCAATGGTAGTCAATGCCATTCATAGTTATGGCGGGCTGGTGTTTCATGATATCATTAAAAAAAGACATGCGGAAAAAGCTTCTGAAGCTGGTGTGGATGGGCTTATTCTTGTAGCTGCAGGGGCTGGTGGTCACGCAGGGACAATCAATCCTATGACCTTGGTTTCAGAAATCAAAAAAATGTTTAAAAAGACCATTATACTTTCTGGATGCATCAGTACAGGCAGGGACATTGCCTCTGCCAAGCAGATGGGAGCAGATTTAGCTTATATGGGCACACGTTTTATCAATACAAAAGAAAGTAAGGCAACAGAAGAATACCGTAATATGATTATTGACGCTGGTGCAAGTGATGTGATCTATACAGCATCAATTTCTGGTGTACATGCCAATTTCTTGGGTGCAAGTTTGACTGCCGCTGGCATTACCCCAGAAGATTTAAAAAAAGATGTTAAAATTGATTTTGGAAAAGAAATGGATACCGAAGCCAAGGCATGGAAAACCATATGGTCCGCAGGACAAGGTGTGGCAACCATTGACAACGTATTATCCGTTTCAGAACTGGTCAGTACATTAAAATCAGAATTTAGATCAGCTCTTGAGGAGCAAGCAAAATTATTGGAAGTCTATTCTTAAATTGTATCAATGCCTCTCATTACATCTAATTATAATCCGCCATTCATATTTAAAAATGGGCAATGGTCAACTATTTATTTTGGGCTTTGCCGAAAAGTTAATGGTGTTGAACAAAAAAGAGAGCGTATCACCCTTGCTGATGATGATTTCATAGACCTAGATTGGAGTTTTTCATCCAAAAAAAGCAATAAAGTGGTCATCTTATTGCACGGCTTGGAAGGCCATGCACAACGCCCGTATATTACAGGACCTGCAAAACAATTCAATTTATCGGGTTATGATGCCTGTGCCGTGAATTATAGAGCATGCAGCGGCGAAACCAATACCTTGTTTCGTTCTTATCATTCTGGTGCCACAGAAGATTTGGATGCCGTCATCAATCATATTTTGGAAACAAAAAAATATACTGAAATCTACCTAAAAGGAATTAGTCTTGGTGGCAATCTGGTCCTAAAATATTTAGGCGAAAGAGACTCTGTCCCAAAAGAAATCAAAGCAGGTATGGCCATATCCGCTCCCTGTAATCTCCATAGCTCTTTAATTGAATTATTGACCTTTAAAAATGTACTTTACGCCAAACGTTTTAAAAATCACTTGATTGAAAAATTGAAGTTAAAGCAACAAAAATTTCCAAATAAAATTTCGGATTTGGAAATTGCATCTATAAAGACCCTAAAAGATTTTGACGATATATATACAAGTAGGGCACACGGATTTATTGATGCCCTAGATTATTATAAACAGTGCAGTTCCTTGCAATTTTTGCCAAATATAAAAACCCCTGTTCTGATTATCAATGCCAAAAATGACACCTTTTTGGGGCTGGAATGTTACCCTTATCAAGAAGCCAAAAACAATTCCAACTTATATTTGGAAACACCAAAATACGGAGGTCATGTAGGTTTTTATGGTGATGAAAATATAACATATACTGAAAAAAGGGTCATAAATTTTTTAGAGGAACTATATTAAACTTTTGTATTCCTTATATTAGTAGGCTAAAAAAAAATTAAATGAAAAAAATATTCGCTGTAATAGCAATTGCCACACTAATGATTAGTTGTGGAGAAAAAAAAGAAGAGAAGAAAGAAGGGTTTGAAATAAACCGCGCCAAAGAAGAAGTTAAGACTGCCGACACTTCTGAAGGAGTACCTGTAGATTTATCCAATAAAGGTGTAGGCCCCGTTAAAGCTGCTGCTTTTGGTGAGGTTGTAAATATTGAAATGGCTGCCAAAGGAGAAGAAAAATTCAATTCTATTTGTACAGCATGCCATATGGCCGATCAAAGAATGATCGGACCAGCGTTATCAGGTGTTTTCAAAAGAAGAAGCCCAGAATGGGTCATGAACATGATTATAAATCCTGATGTGATGATCAAAGAAGATCCTATTGCTAAAGCATTATTAAAAGAGTACAACAATGCTATTATGCTGAACCAAAACCTTAGTAAAGAAGAAGCTAGAAGCATTGCAGAGTATTTAAGAACTTTATAGATTTTACTTTAAAAATTTCTGAAGTGCTTTTTTATGACTCATTTTCTACACACTTCAGAAACACACATTGTCAATACCAATAATCAACATGTTTTTTTAAGAGGTGTTGTTTTGGGAAATCAGGTTTGGGAAACTGAAGGATGGGAAACTGAAGGATGGGAATGTTGAAATTGAGATTGTATTCTCTGAAAAGAAAAAAACATTGACCGATATCATGAACGGTGCAAAAGTCACCGAAAAGGTACTCCCTAAAATTGAATTTTTTGGACGTGTTATTGCACCTGGAAAATATAGCCATACCATTATATTGCCCAACCATTCTTTTAAAGCCTTTAAGGTTAAGTGATTATATTGTAATTTGTGACTATCTAAGTGATATATAGCGCATTAATGTTCTTTATCCCGCAATGCAGAAATGACACAAAATCAATAAATCGATTGTCAAAAAAAGAAGATGGCAAAAATATAACCTATATTTTAGTACATGACAAAAATACAATCTATTGAAAATCAACAGATTAAACGTT
>CAYNLI010000022.1:0-26045 GCA_964398035.1 uncultured Flavobacteriaceae bacterium
AAAAATAACAATCCCCATTCAGAACTTTCCAAATGGGGATTATAACAGTAGGGTTTCGGGGCTAGAATGCTAAATCTACAACAAGATCAAACTCGTCATAAATGGCTTTGTCTCCAAGATTATCAAAAAAGCTACCGGAACCATACTTAATATCATATTTAGTTCTATCTATTTTTAAAGTGGCAGTTGCTTTACTGCCATATATTGATATTACAAAAGTAATTGGCTTTGTGGTTCCTTTAATGGTTAGGTCACCAGTAGCTGTATGAGAATTTTTGTTAAAGGTCTTTATATTTGTAAATACCAGCTTAGCTGTGGGATGGGCTTCTACTCCGAAGAAATCATCAGATTTAAGATGACCTTCCAATTTCCCCTTCATGTCGCCCAGTTTGTCGGTAGTCACCAATGTGGACATATCTATCACGAATTCTCCGCCGGTTAGTTTGTTACCGTCAAATAATAAAAATCCTTCTTTTAAGGCTATAGTCCCTGCATGTGACCCAGTTACTTTGTACCCTTTCCATACCACTGTACTTTCGCTTGTTTTCACTTCTTTTTTTTCTCCGTCTATAGGAGTGCTGGCAGTTGCGGTAAAACCAAATACTATAGCCAATACTAAACTAAATACATTCTTTTTCATGTTTCTGTTTTAAATTTAAATGTTAATGATAAGTGTTATTGTTTTAATGATTAAAATTTGTTCAATAAATTGTTTAATTGAAGAAGCTCTTCGTTGTCAAAATTCTTTAATAAAGATTTCTGTGAACTGTTCATTGCATCACTCATCTTTTCAAGAATTGTACCACCTTTTTTTGTGATGGTAATTTCAATTTTGCGTCTGTTTGCTTCACAGGTCACTCTTTCTACATAGCCTTTGAGTAATAACTTATCCACCAATCTAGTTGTATTGCTCATTTTGGTAATCATGCATTCATTAATTGTACATAGGTTGGCAGGCTTTCCCTTTTGGCCACGTAATATTCTAAGAACATTAAATTGTTGTAACGAAACATCAAATGGTTTTAATGCATTGTTCAGAGCTTCATTGATTGAGTTGTTGACTAAAATCAAGTGGATTATAGACTTGCTTTCCAACGGTATTTCAATATCTGTTTTTAAAATTTCCTCTACATTCATGTCAATACAATAATTGTATATACAAATGTATAATTTTAATGAGATTGATAAATGTTAAAAACAGATAAACTTTTGTTAAAAACACTTAAGTTTATTTTTGATGATTAATTTTAATTCTTGATATGCAAAAGATTATAGAAGTGAAAACAACAAAAGCCATAGGATGTACTATTTAAGGTATAGCAATAAAAAAAATCTATGATAAAAATCCGAAATGTTGTTTCGGATTTTTATTTTTGCAGTCAATAATAAAATTTATCATGGCAGATTTATCACAAGAAGAGTGGGAAGGGCAATTAGAGAAAGATGAAAATTCATTTATTCTAGATGTTAGAACACCAGAAGAAGTTGAAGAAGGGTATATTCCAGAAGCAATCAATATTGATATTTATTTGGGACAGGAATTTCTGGACGAATTAGAGAAGCTGGACAAAACAAAAAATTACTATGTTTATTGCAGATCTGGTAATAGAAGTGGGCAAGCTTGTGCATTGATGAGCCAAGCGGGTTTTGAAAAAGCTTATAACCTTGAAGGTGGATTTATGAACTGGGAAGGTGACATAATAGAGTAAATTAGAAAAAAATGAATATAAAAAATCCTGCATTAGTAGGGTTTTTTATTTCCACATTGTGGGTTTAATACCCCGATGCTTGTGTTGATTTTTATAACATAATTATTAATGCCCGTGGGCCTTGCCCCAAGGTAGTTTACTTTAGCCCTATGCGTGAAGACCTACTGCATTTTATTTGGAAGCACAAAAAATTGCTGCGAACGGATTTGCATACATCCAAGAATGAAACTATTTCCGTTATAGATTATGGAACACATAATCTGCATGAAGGGCCGGATTTTTTTAATGCCAAAGTAGAAATTGATAGTCAGTTGTGGGCCGGTAATGTGGAAATTCATATAAATGCATCAGATTGGTATGCGCATCATCATGAAGTGGATAGAAACTATGATAATGTAATACTGCATGTGGTTTGGGAAGATGATGCCACTATTTTTAGAAAGGACAATAGTGAGATTCCGACTTTGGAATTAAAAAAATACATTTCAAAAGAAGTACTGGAAGCATATAAAAAGCTGTTTGATAAAAAGAGCGTCACTTTTATCAATTGTGAAAAAGAAATAAAAGATATAGATGAGTTTCTTTTTCAAAATTGGTTAGAACGACTCTATTTTGAACGTCTGGAAAGAAAGTCTGGATTTATTCTAGAAACATTGGAGCAGAGCAAAAATGATTGGGAAAAAGTCCTTTTTTGTATGTTGCTCAATAATTTTGGGCTCAATATTAATGGAAACTCTTTTTTGAGTTTGGCACAGGCCTTGGATTTTTCTGTGGTGCGGAAACTTCAAAATGATGCTTTTCAGTTAGAAAGTGTTTTTTATGGAATGACTGGCCTTTTAACAGATAATGAGATAACTGATGTATACTATGTCGACCTTAAAAAAGAACATGATTTTCTTAAAAACAAATTCACTATTAAGGATGAGGGAGTGTTGAAACCAGATTTCTTTAAATTAAGGCCGCCAAATTTCCCAACCATTAGATTGTCACAGATTGCCAATGTGTATGTAGCGCATCAGAATATGTTCAGCAAGTTGATTAATGCAAATACGCTTCAAGAAATTTATAATGTTTTTGATGTTTCGGCCAGCAGTTACTGGGACAATCATTATGTTTTTGGAAAGGAATCAGGAAAGAGTACAAAAAAGCTCACAAAGAAATTTATAAATCTACTTATCATAAATACGATACTCCCCATAAAATTCTGTTATGCAAAACATATGGGTAAAGACGTGAACAATGAGGTGATTAAAATGGTGACAAATTTAAAAAGAGAGGAAAATTCCGTAATTGATGGTTTTATAAAACTTAATGTAAATGTGCACAATACGATGGATAGCCAGGCAGTGTTGCAATTATATAATGAGTATTGCACACAAAATAAATGTTTGCAATGTGTTGTTGGTGGAAGTTTATTAAATAGAATTGACTAATTTTAGGCATGAATTTTTTCTATCAATTACTGTATTATTTCCAAAAGAGAGGTTTTGAGGTATGTAGGCGTATTGCAGAACGCATGGGAATCAGGACCAGGGTAGTGAGAACCTCTTTCATATATTTAACTTTTGTTACTTTGGGTTTTGGTTTTGCACTGTACTTGTTTTTGGCATTTTGGTTAAAAATCAAAGATTTGGTACATACCAAAAGAACTTCAGTTTTTGATCTGTAACAACTATGATAAAATTTTTCCGTTCAAAATTATTGTTTGCACTATTTTTAATGGTAGTGGTTTTATTGGTTGGTATTTTTGGATATAGATATATTTCTGACTACTCTTGGATAGAGGCATTGTATATGACCATTATCACGGTGACCACTGTTGGTTTTTCAGAGGTAAAACCTTTAACTCCTGAAGGAAAAATGTTTACCGTGTTCCTTATTGTAACCAGTATTTTTATATTTGGTTTTGCAATTTCTGTGATTACAGAATATATTTTAAGTAAAAATTCTCTTCAACTCATAAAAAAGAAAAAAGTGAAAAACAAAATAGATAATCTTTCCCATCATATTATCATATGTGGTTATGGCCGTAATGGCATGCAGGCATCTGAAAGGTTAAAAGCGTATAAAAGACCTTTTGTTGTGATAGAGCGGGACAAGGAAACAATAGAAAAGTATGAAGATGGGATACTGTTTGTTGAGGGCGATGCAAATGATGACGAATCGCTCATAGAAGCTGGGATAGAAAGAGCACAATATCTTATTGCGACAATGCCAGATGATGCTACTAATCTATTTGTAGTGCTTTCTGCAAAACAACTCAATAAAAAACTTATTGTGATTAGTAGGGCATCACAGGTTGGGTCACAGAAAAAATTGAAATTGGCAGGAGCCGATAAAGTAATTATGCCAGATAAAATTGGAGGTGACCATATGGCATCTTTAGTGGTGATACCAGATTTGACCACCTTTATGGACAAGTTGTCTTTAGAAGGAGAACATACCACAAATTTAGAAGAGGTGGCTATAGAAGATTTTGCGGACCAAGTGGATTGTAGCTCCATTAGGGAGTTGGATTTAAGAAACAAAACAGGATGTACAATAATAGGTTATATAGAGCCTAATGGAAATTATATAATCAACCCTGAAGCTGATATAGAATTAGAGCCAAAAAGTAAGGTAATCGTTCTTGGAAGGCCAGAGCAAATTAGAAAGTTGAATGAAATGTTTCATATAGAAGAGCCACATTTCAACAGCAATATTTGATTGTGATGTTAATTTTTAGGATATTGCCACAGTTTATAAACTAACAAAAACCAAAAATAAATACTATGAAGTACAGACTTCTTGCAATTATAGCGATGCTCAGTCCTTTTTTTACGTTTGCTCAAGAACTTGGGTTAGATGAAAAAATCAATCAAGGATTTAAGCCGATATCAGATTTCTTTTCAGCAGTTATTTTCTTTGAGGTATTTGGAATTCCGTTTGTTTTGATAGTATTGGTGATGAGTGCATTGTTTTTTACAATTTACTTTGGTTTCCCAAATTTTAGATATTTTAGAACAGCAATTAATATAGTAAGGGGTAAGTATGATGCTGTTGATCATCACACAGTTGGTGACCCAGAGTTAGCGATAGATGGTGATATAAAAGGCACTATTGAAGACGAAAGTAAAGATGGTGAAGTAACACATTTTCAGGCATTGGCAACGGCAGTTTCTGGTACCGTAGGAAACGGAAATATTGCAGGGGTAGCTTTGGCAATTGCACTAGGTGGACCAGGAGCAACTTTTTGGATGATTATCTGTGGATTATTGGGGATGTCAACAAAATTTGTGGAATGTACTTTAGGAGTTCAATATAGAGATGTTGATGAAAATGGAACTGTATATGGAGGTCCAATGTACTATATAAGTAAAGGATTAAAAGAAAGAGGTTTTGTCATTTTTGGTAAAATTACGGCAGTGATATTTGCAATTTTCTGTATTGGAGGCTCCTTTGGAGGTGGTAATGCAGCACAATCCAATCAAGCAACAATTGTATTAAAAGACTTAATGGGGTTAGAGAGTGCAAGTGCAGGCGCATGGATAGGATTGGCTTTGGCAATTTTGGTAGGGATTATCATTATTGGAGGAATTAAAAGAATAGCTTCTGTTACAGAAAAAGTAGTGCCTTTCATGGCAGTTATGTATTTAATAGCGTGTTTGTACATTATATTAAGTAACTTTTCTTTAATTGATGATGCTGTGGGATTAATTTTGAGTGAAGCATTCAACCCAACAGCAATAGGTGTTGGTAGTTTAATAGGGGTTTTATTAGTTGGATTTAAACGAGCAGCATTTTCAAATGAGGCAGGAGCTGGTTCTGCATCTATTGCACACTCTGCGGTAAAAACAAAATATTCTGCATCAGAAGGTTTAGTGGCATTGTTAGAACCATTTATTGATACTGTTGTAATTTGTACAATGACGGCATTAGTAATCATTATTTTTAATTTTGGTGGTGCTTTTGAATATGGAGGTGAAGGTTCAGTAATGATCGATGGTATTTCTTATGAAGGTGCGGGAATCACATCCAAAGCATTTGCGCAGTACATTCCTTATTCTGATATATTCTTAACAATAGCAGTAGTACTGTTTGCTGTATCCACAATGATTTCTTGGTCATATTACGGATTACAATCTTGGAAATTTTTATTTGGAAGAGGTAAAGTAGCAGATTTAACCTATAAGGTGTTATTTCTGATTTTTGTTGTAATTGGTGCAGCTGCAAGTATGAAATCTATTTGGGACTTCTCTGATGCTATGATATTTGCAATGGTATTCCCTAATATGGTAGGGCTGTACTTCTTGTTTCCTGTGGTTAAAAAGCAGTTGGGTAGATACCTTGAAGCCATAAAGATTGTGAAAGAAAGCTAAAATTTGAAATTGAAAAATATAAAATCCCACTTTAAGTTCAATAAACAAGAACGGAGTGGGATTTTCTTTTTATTACTGATTATTGTTTTGCTTCAATGTGCCTATTTTTTCTTTAAGACCAGACATAGTGGAAGTTTGGAAAAATCATTGTCCGTAGATACGGAACTTCAGGCAGAAATAGATGCGTTAAAAAAAAATCAAGTAGAGAAGGATTCATTTAAGATGTACCCTTTTAATCCAAATTTTATTACAGACTATAAAGGGTATGTATTGGGCATGTCTGTTAGAGAGATTGATAGGCTTCATGCATTTAGGGCTATGGATAAATTTGCAAATTCAGCCAAAGAATTTCAAGAAGTAACCCAAGTATCAGATTCATTGTTAAACAGTATTTCCCCATATTTTAAATTCCCTGAGTGGACTCAGAAGAAGAGGAAACCATCAGTAGTTTTTAGTAATTATAAGAATAACAATGTTAAGTTGCGTACTGATGAATATAGTGTAGCGGAAGTTGAGGTTAAGGATTTAAATTTGGCAACAGCTGAGGAATTGAAAATTATTAGCGGAATAGGGGAAAAACTTTCAGCCAGAATCATAAAATTTAGAAATCGTTTGGGAGGTTTTTTAATCAATGAACAATTGTATGATGTTTATGGATTGGAGCCTATTGTAGTAGAAAAAACCTTAGAAAGGTTTAAGGTAATGAACCCACCAGAAATCAAAAAAATAAATATCAATACGGCATCAGCAAGTGAGATATCCCAATTGGTATATATCCAATATAGTGTAGCGCAAAGAATTGTGGATTATAGGAAGAACAAAGGCAATATAAATTTGTTTGATGAGCTAAAGAACATAGATGGTTTTCCATTGGATAAGATTGATAGAATTCAATTATATTTGTCGCTACATTAAACCATGTTTTGGTATAGTAATAGTATATGGATAAAAGATATTTTAGTGAAGAACACCATTTGTTCAGGGAAAGCTTAAGCAATTTTCTTAAGAAAGAAGTGGTGCCCCATATAGATAAGTGGGAAGAAACTGGAACCATTGAAAGATTTATATGGAAGAAGTTTGGTGAGATGGGCTTTTTGGGCATAACATATCCCAAGCAATATGGTGGTATGGAATTGGATCTGTTTTATACCGTTATTCTTTTAGAAGAGCTGCAAAAAATCAATTCTGGAGGTTTTGCAGCTGCTATATGGGCACATATGTATTTGGCAATGACCCATTTGAACAAAGAGGGAGATGATAGGATAAAAGCAGAATATTTGGCACCAAGCATTACAGGAGATAAAATAGGGTGCCTTTGTATCACAGAACCTTTTGGAGGGTCTGATGTTGCGGGAATGAGAACTACTGCGGTAAAAAAAGGAAATACATATGTCCTTAATGGCTCTAAAACCTTTATTACCAATGGAGTATATAGTGATTATTTGGTGGTGGCCGCAAAGACATCACCTGAAAAAGGAAATAAAGGCATAAGCGTTTTTGTGGTAGATAGGGATACTCATGGAGTAACAGCAACCAAATTGAACAAGCTAGGTTGGAGAGCATCGGATACAGGAGAAATTGCCTTTGATAATGTGGAAATCCCTGTAGAGAACCTAATGGGAGAAGAAGGAAAAGGTTTTCCTTATATAATGCAGCATTTTTCTTTAGAAAGATTGATTATGGGCATCAATGCACATGCACGTGCAGAATATGCTTTGGAATATACTATTGATTATATGTCCCAAAGAGATGCTTTTGGCAAAAAAATAAGTCAGTTTCAAGCATTAAGACATACTATTGTTGAAAGAACGGCTGAGGTGGAAATGTGCAAGGAATTCAATTATTCAGTTGCACAGCGTTTAAATAATGGGGAATATGTGGTTAAAGAAGCAACCATGTCTAAATTGTTGTCCACTAAAATAGCAGATGGCACTGTTTATGACTGTTTGCAGATGTTGGGAGGTTATGGCTATATGGAAGATTATCCGTTGGCAAGATTGTTAAGGGACAGTAGGTGTGGACCAATAGGTGGTGGTACGTCTGAAATTTTAAAAGAAATTTTATCCAAAATAATCATAGACAAGAAAACATATACCCCTGCAACAGAAAATTAAGAAAAAATAAAATTACAATAAGTGCAAATTATAGATTTTAATCTTATATTTGCACCCTTAAAAATCACTAACGAAGGGAGGTTGTAGCATATGTTAATTATACCAATAAAAGAAGGAGAAAATATAGACAGGGCTTTAAAGCGTTTTAAGCGTAAGTTTGATAGAACAGGTACAATGAGACAGTTGAGAAAACGTCAACAGTTTACAAAACCTTCAGTTCAAAATAGAGCTAAGATTCAAAAAGCACAATATATCCAAGGTTTAAGAGATCAAGAAGAGATATAAGCTTATTATAATAATTTATATAGTCCCACATTCTAATAACTATTGGAATGTGGGATTTTTTTTTTGGACAAAGCAGCCTTAACTTTGATACATGGGACTTACACCTTTCATATCTTATCTCTCCTTAGAAAGAAACTATTCGCAACATACCGTAAAGGCATACCAAAAAGATATTCAGGTATTTATTGATTTTTGTAAGAAGGAGTACAAAATAGAAAATATTGAAACCGTAGATTATGGTATTGTAAGAAGTTGGATAGTTAGCTTGGTCAATACAGCTATTTCTAATCGTTCTATAAACCGTAAAGTAGCATCGCTCAAAGCATATTATAAATTTTTATTGAAGATTGGCAAAATAGAAGTAAGTCCTTTGGCAAAACACAAGGCGTTAAAGACGTCAAAAAAAATAGAAGTCCCCTTTTCTGAAATGGAAATGGAGAAAGCACTACAGCAAATATCTTTTAATGATGATTTTGAAGGTGTCCGGGATAAGTTGATTATAGAATTATTATATACCACAGGAATCCGTAGAGCTGAGCTTATCAACCTTAAAATATTGAATGTGGATTTGTCTTCAAATACTTTAAAAGTATTGGGAAAGAGAAATAAGGAGCGTGTTCTGCCAATATTAAGTTCTACGCATAATTTATTAGTAGAATATTTTAGTTATAGAAAAGATTTTCAAAAAATATCAGATAAAGATTATGTGTTTATATTAAAGTCAGGCAATAAAATATATGAAACTTTTGTTTATAGAATTATAAATCATTATTTTAGTAAGGTGTCCTCTAAGGTAAAAAAGAGCCCACATATTTTGAGACACACCTTTGCGACCCATTTATTGAATAAAGGGGCAGATTTAAATTCAGTAAAGGAATTGTTGGGACATTCAAGTTTGGCATCTACACAGGTTTATACGCATAATAGTATTGCCGAACTTAAGAAAGTGCATTCTGTTTCCCATCCAAGAAATAGGGAATAAGAAATTTAATTTTTTGTCTAACTTTTAAAAACCTCAATTTTATGAAAGTAAATGTACAATCCGTAAATTTTAATGCAGATCAAAAACTTATTGATTTTATTCAGAACAGAATGGATAAACTAGAAGTTTTTTATGATAGGGTCATAGATTCTGATATTTATCTGAAGGTAGAAAACACAAGTTCTAAAGAGAATAAAATTGTGGAAATTAAAATGCGTGTTCCCAAAGATAGTTTTATGGTTAAAAAGCAATGTAAATCCTTTGAGGAAGGAGTTGATTTGGCGTGTAGTTCTTTAGAAAGAAAGCTTAAAAAAAAGAAAGAAAAATTAAAGCTCTTTGCCTGATTAAAATTATTGAAAAATAGTTTTGATTATATAAATAAATATCTACATTTGCAGTCCGTTAGAAATAGCGGACTTTTTTATGCGAAAAAAGTATAAAAAGCCGATGTAGCTCAGCTGGCTAGAGCAGCTGATTTGTAATCAGCAGGTCGTGGGTTCGAGTCCCTCTATCGGCTCGTATTTATTGAGAATTTAGTTTGGGGGAGATACTCAAGCGGCCAACGAGGGCAGACTGTAAATCTGCTGACTACGTCTTCGCAGGTTCGAATCCTGCTCTCCCCACAAGAACTAAAAATTTATACTTTATTATGATAAGTATGAGTTTGTTTTGAAATATTGAAGTATTTTTGGGTTTTCCAAAAAAAAATGCGGGAGTAGCTCAGTTGGTAGAGCGTCAGCCTTCCAAGCTGAATGTCGCCGGTTCGAACCCGGTCTCCCGCTCTAAGTTGACAGTAATGTCATTCCTGCGAAGGCAGGAATCTCTTTCTTTAATAATTATATTAAAGATTGTTAGGTTCAACACTTTACGCCGGTGTAGCTCAGGGGTAGAGCGTTTCCTTGGTAAGGAAGAGGTCACGAGTTCAAATCTCGTCATTGGCTCAACGATAAAAATTTATTTGTACACTAATATAAACTAAGATTAAATTCATTAAACATGGCAAAGGAAACTTTTGATCGTTCCAAACCGCACTTAAACATAGGTACTATTGGACACGTAGATCACGGTAAAACTACATTGACTGCTGCTATTACAACTGTTTTGGCAAATGCAGGACTTTCAGAAAAGAGAAGTTTCGATTCTATCGATAACGCTCCTGAAGAAAAAGAAAGAGGTATTACTATTAATACATCTCACGTAGAGTATTCAACTGCAAATCGTCACTACGCACACGTAGATTGTCCTGGACACGCGGATTATGTTAAGAACATGGTTACTGGTGCTGCCCAAATGGATGGTGCAATTTTAGTTGTAGCTGCTACAGATGGACCAATGCCACAAACTCGTGAGCATATCCTTTTAGGTCGTCAGGTAGGTATTCCAAGAATGGTTGTATTCATGAACAAAGTGGATATGGTTGATGATGATGAGCTTTTAGAGCTTGTTGAAATGGAGATAAGAGAATTGCTTTCTTTTTATGAGTATGATGGTGATAACGGACCTGTAATTGCTGGTTCTGCTTTAGGAGCACTTAATGGTGAGCAAAAATGGGTAGATACGGTGATGGAATTAATGGCTGCTGTTGATGATTGGATAGAGCTTCCTAAAAGAGATGTTGATAAAGCTTTCTTAATGCCTGTTGAAGATGTATTTACGATTACAGGTCGTGGTACTGTTGCAACTGGTCGTATAGAGACAGGTATAGCTAATACGGGAGATTCTGTGGATATTATTGGTATGGGTGCTGAAAAGTTAACTTCTACAGTTACGGGTGTTGAAATGTTCCGTAAAATATTGGATAGAGGAGAAGCAGGTGATAATGTAGGTATCTTGTTGAGAGGTATTGAAAAAGCCGATATCAAAAGAGGAATGGTAATCTGTAAGCCAGGTTCTGTAACGCCACATGCTAAATTTGAAGCTGAGGTGTATATCCTTAAAAAAGAAGAAGGTGGTCGTCATACGCCATTTCATAACAACTACCGTCCACAATTCTACGTAAGAACAACAGACGTTACAGGTACTATTAATCTTCCTTCAGGAGTAGAGATGGTGATGCCAGGGGATAACTTGACAATTATTGTTGATTTGCATCAAGCAATTGCTTTAAGTGAAGGTCTGCGTTTTGCAATCCGTGAAGGAGGTAGAACAGTAGGTGCTGGTCAAGTTACCAAGATTTTAGATTAATTTTATATAATAAATTTTTCACTGAGGGTGTCTTGTTTTTAACAGGATACCTTTCAGTGTAAATATATAAACGGGTGTAGCTCAGTTGGTAGAGCACTGGTCTCCAAAACCAGGTGTCGGGAGTTCGAGTCTCTCCTCCCGTGCCAGAAAAAAATAAGTCGATGTTTACATATATTAAAGAATCTATTGAAGAACTTAGGAATAACGTAACATTACCTACTAGGGAGAAATCTTCTAGCCTTATGGTTATTGTAGCTGTTTTTTCCATCCTATTTGCGTTGGCAACATGGGGAGTTGATAGTTTATTTGGTAAGTTTATGAAATTGTATTTCGATAATATAATTAATTAAAAAGCCCTATGTCTGAAGTATTAGAAAAGAAATGGTACGTGGTAAGGGCCGTAAGTGGTCAAGAAAATAAAATCAAAGGCTATATAGAGAGTGAAGTAGCTAGACTTGGTTTTTCTGATTATTTGGAGGATGTTTTGGTGCCTACAGAAAAAGTAGTTCAAATTCGTAAAGGTAAAAAAGTAAACAAGGAAAGAGTATATTTCCCTGGTTATATCATGGTAAAAGCGAATTTGGGTGGAGAAATGATTCATATTATACGTTCCATTACCAATGTTATCGGTTTTTTGGGAGAAGTAAAAGGCGGTGACCCAATTCCTCTTAGAAAAGCGGAAGTAAATAGAATGCTAGGTAAGGTGGATGAGTTGGCTATTACAACAGATAGCGTTGCCATACCATTTGTGTTGGGCGAAACTATAAAAGTTATAGACGGTCCTTTCAACGGGTTCAATGGGACGGTTGAAAAAATTAATGAAGAAAAGCGTAAGCTTGAGGTAATGGTGAAAATTTTCGGAAGAAAAACACCATTGGAATTAAGTTATATGCAAGTAGAAAAAGTATAAAAAATTGTTACATATATAAAAGATGTGTTGCTTCCAATAACACACTTTGAATTTAATTTTAAACAATGGCAAAAGAAATAAGTAAAGTAGTTAAGCTACAAGTTAGGGGAGGTGCTGCGAATCCGTCGCCACCAGTTGGACCCGCTTTAGGTGCTGCCGGTGTTAATATCATGGAGTTCTGTAAGCAGTTCAATGCGCGTACACAGGAGAAACAAGGCAAAATTTTGCCTGTTGCTATTACGGTATATAAGGACAAGTCTTTTGACTTTGTTGTAAAAACACCTCCAGCAGCAGTTCAACTTATGGAAGCGGCTAAGATTAAAAAAGGATCTGGCGAACCTAATAGAGTAAAATCAGGGAGTGTTAATTGGGATCAGGTTAAAGTTATAGCTGAAGACAAAATGGTTGATCTTAATGCATTTACTGTTGAATCAGCTATGATGATGGTTGCTGGTACTGCAAGATCTATGGGTCTTAAAGTTTCAGGTAAACGACCTTTTTAAAATCTTATAAAGTAATTTAAAATGGCAAAATTAACTAAAAAGCAAAAAGAAGCCCACGGTAAAATAGATGTAAACAAAATCTATTCCATTGATGAGGCTTCAGCTTTAATAAAAGAAATAACCAATACAAAATTTGATGCATCTGTTGATTTGGCTGTTCGTTTGGGTGTTGATCCAAGAAAAGCAAATCAAATGGTGCGTGGTGTTGTAACATTGCCTCACGGTACTGGTAAAGACGTAAAAGTTTTGGCTTTGGTGACTCCAGATAAAGAAGCAGAAGCCAAAGAGGCTGGTGCAGATTTTATAGGATTAGATGAGTATTTGGATAAAATTAAAGGCGGTTGGACAGATGTTGATGTTATCATCACTATGCCAAGTGTAATGGGTAAATTAGGACCTTTGGGAAGAATATTAGGGCCAAGAGGATTAATGCCCAATCCAAAAACCGGTACGGTAACTATGGATGTTGCAAAAGCAGTATCTGATGTTAAGGCTGGTAAGATTGATTTTAAAGTGGATAAAACAGGAATTGTACATGCTGCAATAGGAAAAGCTTCTTTTTCTGCAGATAAAATTGCTGATAATGCCAAAGAATTATTGGATACGTTGGCTAAATTAAAGCCTACAGCTTCTAAAGGTATTTATATGAAAAGTATATATATGTCTAGCACAATGAGTCCTAGTGTTCAATTAGATTATAAAGTAGTTTAATCCGTAGTTCTAAGTTTTTATAATTATGACAAGAGAAGAAAAAGCAATCGTAATAAAAGATTTAACTACGCAACTGGCTGATAATTCCACAATATATCTTGCAGATATATCTGGTTTGGACGCAGTTACTACTTCTGATTTAAGAAGAGCATGTTTTAAAGCCAATATTAAATTGGCAGTAGTTAAAAATACCTTGCTTGCAAAAGCAATGGAGGCCTCTGAAAAAGAGTTTGGTGAACTTCCTGATGTATTAAAAGGAAATACATCTTTAATGTTTTCCGAAGTAGGAAATGGTCCTGCTAAACTCATTAAAAATTTCAGAAAAAAATCTGATAAACCTTTATTAAAAGGAGCTTATATAGCAGAAGCAATTTATATTGGAGATGATCAGTTAAATACCTTGGCAAGTATTAAGTCTAAAGAAGAAATGATTGGTGAAATTATTGGATTGTTACAATCCCCTGCCAAGAATGTTATTTCTGGACTTAAGTCTGGTGGAGGTAAACTTGCTGGTATCCTTAAGACGTTATCAGAAAGATAGTAGCACGCACTAAAAACAATTATATTTTAAAAATTTATTAAACGATAGTAAAAATGGCAGATTTAAAAGATTTCGCAGAACAATTAGTTAACTTAACCGTAAAAGAGGTAAATGAGTTAGCGAATATATTGAAAGATGAGTATGGTATTGAGCCAGCAGCAGCAGCAGCAGCTGTAGCCGCAGGTGGAGCAGCGGCTGGTGATGATGCAGCTGATGAACAAACAGAATTTGATGTAATTTTGAAAGCAGCTGGAGCTTCTAAATTAGCTGTAGTAAAATTGGTTAAAGAATTGACTGGTTTAGGATTGAAAGATGCTAAAGATATAGTTGATAGCGCACCAAAAGCTGTTAAAGAAGCGGTGTCTAAAGACGAAGCTGAAGGTATTAAAAAATCATTGGAAGAAGCAGGTGCAGAAGTTGAGCTTAAATAAGAGCAACATCATATTATTTTGGTTTAGGTCTTTTCACCAGTTTGGTGGCTAGACCTAAACCCTTTTATAGATAGTATATAAAGTTATATACCACCCAATTTTAGTATTCACGTTCAAAAACACTGTCCATCGATGTTCACAAATAAGACTGAAAGAGTAAGTTTTGCATCCGCTAAGAACATACCGAACTACCCGGATTTCTTGGACATTCAGATTAAATCATTTCAAGATTTTTTTCAGCTTGAAACTAAATCTGACGAAAGAGGCGATGAAGGTTTGTACAACACCTTCATGGAGAATTTCCCCATTACAGACACCAGAAATCAGTTCGTATTAGAGTTTTTAGACTACTTTATTGATCCCCCTAGATATTCAATCCAAGAATGTATAGAGCGTGGGCTAACATATAGTGTTCCTCTAAAAGCTAGATTAAAATTATATTGTACAGATCCAGAACATGAGGATTTTGAAACTATTGTTCAGGATGTGTATTTAGGTACTATACCTTACATGACACCTAGTGGTACATTTGTTATCAATGGTGCAGAACGTGTTGTAGTATCCCAATTGCACCGTTCTCCAGGTGTATTCTTTGGTCAATCTTTCCACGCCAATGGTACTAAGCTGTATTCAGCTAGGGTAATACCTTTTAAAGGCTCTTGGATAGAGTTTGCTACAGATATCAATGGAGTAATGTATGCTTATATTGATAGAAAGAAAAAATTACCGGTTACAACGCTGTTTAGAGCAATCGGTTTTGAAAGAGATAAAGATATTTTAGAAATTTTTGACCTTTCAGAAGAGGTTAAAGTTTCTAATGCAGGACTTAAGAAAGTTTTAGGACGTAAATTGGCTGCTAGGGTTTTGAACACTTGGCATGAAGATTTTGTAGATGAAGATACTGGTGAAGTAGTTTCTATTGAAAGAAATGAAATAGTTCTTGATCGTGATACTGTCTTGGAAAAAGACCATATTGCCCAGATTATGGAGGCAGATGTTAAAACTGTTCTTCTGCACAAAGAGAGCAACGCACAGAGTGATTATGCAATTATCCATAATACGTTACAAAAGGATCCTACAAACTCAGAGAAAGAAGCTGTAGAGCATATTTACCGTCAACTGCGTAATGCAGAACCGCCAGATGAGGAAACTGCACGTGGTATTATAGATAAATTATTCTTTTCTGATCAACGATATAACTTAGGTGAAGTTGGTCGTTATAGAATGAATAAAAAATTGGGATTGGATATCGGAATGGACAAGCAGGTTCTGACCAAAGAAGATATTATTACCATTATAAAACATTTGATAGAGCTAATCAATTCCAAAGCAGAGATTGATGATATTGATCACCTTTCTAACCGTAGGGTAAGAACTGTAGGTGAACAATTATCTTCACAATTTGGTGTTGGTTTGGCTCGTATGGCAAGAACCATTCGTGAGCGTATGAACGTACGTGACAATGAGGTGTTTACACCAATTGATTTGATTAATGCCAAGACGTTGTCTTCTGTGATTAATTCATTTTTTGGAACAAATCAGTTGTCTCAGTTTATGGATCAAACCAATCCATTGGGAGAGATTACGCACAAACGACGTTTATCAGCCTTAGGACCTGGAGGTCTTTCTAGGGAAAGAGCTGGTTTTGAGGTTCGTGATGTTCATTACACACACTATGGTAGACTTTGTCCAATAGAAACTCCTGAAGGACCAAATATTGGTTTAATATCGTCACTTTCAGTTTTTGCAAAGGTAAATCCAATGGGCTTCTTGGAAACACCATACCGTAAGGTAACTAACGGTAAAGTAAACACAAAAGAGTATGTTTATTTAAGTGCAGAGGAAGAAGAGGGGATGAAAATTACCCAGGCCAATATTCCTTTGAAGGACAATGGTGAAATTGACAGTGAAAAAGTTATTGCAAGGGAAGAAGGGGATTTTCCTGTAGTTGACCCATCAGAAGTCAACTATACAGATGTAGCTCCTAATCAAATAGCATCAATTTCGGCTTCATTGATTCCTTTCTTGGAGCATGATGATGCCAACCGTGCTTTGATGGGGTCTAACATGATGCGCCAAGCAGTTCCTTTGTTAAAACCACAATCACCAATTGTAGGTACTGGTTTGGAAAGACAAGTGGCTTCAGATTCCAGAGTATTGATAAATGCTGAAGGAGATGGAACTGTAGAATACGTAGATTCACAAAAAATTACAATTAAGTACAAACGTACTGAAGAGGAGAAATCTGTAAGTTTTGAAAAAGATTCAAAAACATATCAATTAGTAAAATTCAGGAAAACCAACCAAGGTACAAGTATCAACCTTAAACCAATTGTAAGAAGAGGTGATAAGGTTAAGAAAGGACAAGTGCTTTGTGAAGGTTATGCAACTGAAGCTGGTGAGCTGGCTCTTGGTAGAAACCTTACAGTGGCATTTATGCCGTGGAAAGGCTACAACTTTGAGGATGCTATTGTGATTTCTGAAAAAGTAGTTCGTGAAGATATTTTTACTTCTATCCATATAGATGAATATTCTTTGGAAGTTAGGGACACTAAATTGGGGGCTGAAGAGCTGACCAATGATATTCCAAATGTTTCTGAAGAGGCGACCAAAGATTTAGATGAACATGGAATGATTCGTATAGGTGCAGAAGTTAAGCCTGGCGATATATTAATAGGTAAGATTACTCCAAAGGGTGAATCTGACCCAACTCCTGAAGAAAAATTGTTACGCGCCATCTTTGGTGACAAAGCAGGGGATGTTAAAGATGCTTCTTTAAAAGCATCACCATCACTTAGAGGGGTTGTAATCGAGAAAAAATTATTCTCACGTTCTGTTAAAGATAAGCGTAAACGTTCTGAAGATAAGGAAGCAATTTCTAAGTTGGAGTTATATTATGAAGTTAAGTTTGAACAACTTAAAGATGTATTGATTGATAAACTGTTTCTTTTGATCAATGGAAAAACTTCACAAGGTGTATTGAATGATTTGGGAGAAGAAGTGCTTCCAAAAGGTAAAAAATATACCTTGAAAATGTTAAACTCAGTTGATGATTTTGCGCATTTAGTAGGTGGAAGTTGGACAGCAGATAAAGTAGTAAATGCTCTAGTGGCAGATTTGCTCCATAATTATAAGATTAAATTAAATGACCTTCAAGGAAATTTAAGGAGAGATAAGTTCACTATTTCTGTTGGAGATGAGTTGCCTGCTGGTATCATGAAATTGGCCAAAGTTTATGTTGCCAAAAAGCGTAAACTTAAAGTTGGTGATAAAATGGCTGGTCGTCACGGTAACAAAGGTATTGTTTCACGTATTGTACGTCAAGAAGATATGCCTTTCTTGGAAGACGGGACACCTGTGGATATTGTTTTGAATCCATTAGGGGTGCCATCACGTATGAACATTGGTCAGATTTATGAAACTGTTCTTGGTTGGGCCGGTCTTAAGCTTGGTAAAAAGTTTGGAACACCAATTTTTGATGGGGCTACTTTGGATCAAATCAATGAGTATACAGACGAAGCTGGTATTCCAAGATTTGGACACACCTATTTGTATGATGGTGGTACTGGACAGCGTTTTGATCAAGCTGCGACTGTAGGTGTTATCTACATGTTAAAACTTGGGCATATGGTAGATGATAAAATGCATGCTCGTTCTATAGGGCCATATTCTTTAATTACACAACAACCATTGGGTGGTAAAGCCCAATTTGGTGGTCAGCGTTTTGGAGAGATGGAAGTTTGGGCTTTGGAGGCTTATGGCGCATCTGCAACCTTAAGGGAAATATTAACGGTAAAATCTGATGATGTTATTGGTAGAGCCAAAACATATGAAGCCATCGTTAAAGGAGAAACAATGCCAGAACCTGGTTTACCAGAATCTTTCAATGTATTAATGCATGAACTTAAAGGTTTAGGTTTGGATATTAGATTGGAAGAATAATAAAATAGTTTTAAAGCTATTTTACATCAAATAAATTAAAATATTATCATCACAAGTTATGGCTAGAATAAAAGATAATAATCCAATAAAAAGGTTTAGTAAAATTTCAATCGGCTTGTCTTCTCCAGAAAAAATTCTGGCAGAATCCAGAGGTGAGGTTTTAAAGCCTGAAACCATTAACTATAGAACCCACAAGCCAGAACGTGACGGACTTTTCTGTGAGCGTATTTTTGGCCCTGTAAAGGATTATGAATGTGCCTGTGGTAAATACAAAAGAATCCGTTATAGAGGAATAGTATGTGACCGTTGTGGAGTTGAAGTCACAGAGAAAAAAGTTCGTAGAGATAGAGTAGGGCACATTAATTTGGTTGTTCCTGTAGCTCATATTTGGTATTTCCGTTCGTTACCCAATAAAATTGGATACCTATTGGGGTTACCGTCCAAGAAATTGGATATGATTATTTACTATGAGCGTTATGTGGTAATTCAAGCAGGTATTGCAAAAAATGCCGAAGGGGAAGAAGTTCAGAAAATGGATTTCTTGACTGAAGAAGAATACCTTACCATTTTAGAAACCATTCCAGCTGAAAATCAATATCTAGAAGACTCAGATCCTAATAAGTTTATTGCTAAAATGGGAGCTGAATGTCTAATTGATTTATTGGCAAGAATTGATTTGAGTCAGTTGTCATATGATTTAAGGCATAAAGCAAATACAGAAACATCTAAACAACGTAAGACTGAAGCGTTAAAACGTCTCCAAGTTGTTGAAGCGTTACGTGAATCTCAAGGAAACAGAGACAATAGGCCAGAGTGGATGATCATGAAGGTAGTTCCTGTTATTCCACCAGAATTACGTCCCTTGGTGCCATTAGATGGTGGTCGTTTTGCTACTTCAGATTTAAATGATTTATATAGACGTGTTATTATAAGAAACAACCGATTAAAAAGATTGGTTGAAATCAAAGCTCCAGAAGTAATTCTTAGAAATGAGAAACGTATGCTTCAGGAATCTGTGGATTCATTGTTTGATAATACACGTAAAGCTTCTGCAGTAAAAACAGAATCAAACAGACCATTAAAATCACTTTCAGATTCATTAAAAGGAAAGCAAGGGCGTTTCCGTCAAAACTTACTTGGTAAGCGTGTTGATTATTCAGCTCGTTCAGTAATTGTTGTTGGACCAGAAATGAGATTGTTTGAGTGTGGTCTGCCTAAAGATATGGCGGCCGAACTGTACAAGCCTTTTGTCATCCGTAAGTTGATAGAAAGAGGAATTGTAAAAACGGTTAAATCTGCTAAGAAGATAATAGATAAAAAAGAGCCAGTAGTTTGGGATATATTGGAAAATGTACTGAAAGGACATCCAGTACTATTGAACCGTGCTCCTACGTTGCACCGTTTGGGAATCCAAGCATTTCAGCCAAAACTTATAGAGGGTAAAGCGATACGTTTACACCCATTGGTATGTACGGCATTTAATGCGGATTTTGATGGTGATCAAATGGCAGTGCATTTACCTTTGGGCCCCGAAGCTATTTTAGAGGCACAATTGTTAATGTTGGCTTCGCATAATATATTGAATCCAGCAAATGGTTCTCCTATCACAGTACCTTCTCAGGATATGGTCTTGGGTCTGTATTATATGACCAAGGAAAGAAAATCTACCAAGGAAATTCCTATTATAGGTGAAGGATTGACTTTCTATTCTGAAGAAGAAGTTGAAATTGCTTTTAATGAGGGCATGGTTAATTTAAATGCCAAGATTAAAGTAAGAACAAAGGATTTTAATGATGAAGGAGAGTTGGTCAATAAAATTGTTGAAACAACTGTAGGTAGAGTATTGTTCAATATGGTTGTGCCAGAAGAGGCAGGTTACGTAAATCAAGTTTTAAATAAAAAAGCGTTACGTGATATTATAGGTACAATCCTTAGAGCTACAGATGTGCCAACAACAGCGGATTTCTTGGATAGGATTAAAACCATGGGGTTCCAATTTGCTTTTAAAGGCGGGTTATCTTTTAGTTTAGGAGATATTATTATTCCACCAGAAAAGCATGAAATGATTGCTGAAGCAAATGTACAAGTAGATGGTATTAAGGCCAATTATAATATGGGACTTATTACTAATAACGAACGTTACAATCAGGTTATTGATGTTTGGACTACCACAAATGCGCAATTGACAGAATTGTCCATGAAACGTATTCGTGAGGATCAGCAAGGGTTTAACTCTGTGTACATGATGTTGGATTCTGGTGCTAGGGGTTCTAAGGAACAAATACGCCAGTTGACAGGTATGCGTGGATTAATGGCCAAGCCTAAAAAATCTACCGCAGGTGGTGGAGAAATTATTGAGAATCCAATTCTTTCTAACTTTAAAGAAGGGTTATCTATTTTGGAATACTTTATTTCTACTCACGGTGCGCGTAAAGGACTTGCAGATACGGCTCTTAAAACGGCAGATGCTGGTTATTTAACACGTAGATTGGTAGATGTGTCCCAAGATGTAATCATCAATATAGAAGATTGTGAAACATTAAGAGGTGTTTCGGTAAAATCTTTGAAAAAGAACGAAGAAGTTGTTGAAACTTTGGGAGAGAGAATCTTAGGTAGAATTTCTTTACATGATGTATACAATCCAATGAACGAAGAACTGCTGTTGAGTGCAGGTCAGGAAATCATGGAGGAAGATGCTAAAAACATTGAAGAATCTCCTATTGAAAAAGTAGAGGTTCGTTCTGCGTTAACATGTGAAGCTGAAAAGGGTATCTGTGGCAAATGTTATGGGAGAAACCTATCAACAAACAAAATGGTTCAAAGAGGAGAAGCTGTTGGTGTTGTTGCCGCACAATCAATTGGAGAACCAGGTACTCAGTTAACATTGCGTACATTCCACGTTGGTGGTATTGCGGGTAACATTTCTGAGGACAACAAATTGGAAGTAAAATTTGCTGGTGTTGCAGAAATTGAGGATATGAGGACTGTCATGAGTGAAGGTAATGACGGAAAACCAGCCGAAATAGTTATATCCAGAACTTCTGAAATAAAAGTAGTTGATGCCAATACAGGAATTACATTAAGTACCAATAATATTCCTTACGGTTCCCAATTGTTTATTAAGAATGGAGCTAAAGTTAAAAAGGGAGACATTGTTTGTCAATGGGATCCATTTAATGGTGTTATTGTTTCTGAGTTTGGAGGAAAAATTGCTTATGAAAACATTGAGCAAGGGATAACATATCAAGTTGAAATTGATGAGCAGACCGGTTACCAAGAGAAAGTAATATCAGAATCTAGGAATAAGAAATTGATACCAACTTTATTGATACAAGACAGTAAAGGAGAAACATTGCGTTCTTATAACCTACCTGTTGGATCTCACCTTATGATAGATGATGGTGAAAAGATTAAGGAAGGTAAGATATTGGTAAAAATACCGCGTAAATCTGCTAAGGCAGGTGATATTACTGGTGGCCTTCCAAGAGTTACTGAATTATTTGAAGCGAGAAACCCATCAAATCCAGCTGTTGTTTCAGAAATTGACGGTGTTGTTTCCTTTGGTAAGATCAAGAGAGGTAACAGGGAAATCATTATTGAATCCAAATTGGGTGAAATAAAGAAATACTTGGTAAAACTTTCCAACCAAATATTGGTTCAAGAAAATGATTATGTACGAGCAGGAATGCCTTTATCAGACGGGTCTATAACTCCAGAAGATATATTGGCAATAAAAGGGCCATCGGCTGTGCAGCAGTATTTGGTCAACGAAGTACAAGAGGTATATCGTTTACAGGGAGTGAAAATTAACGACAAACACTTTGAAGTTGTTGTAAGGCAAATGATGAGAAAGGTTCGTATTCAGGATCCAGGAGACACTATTTTCTTAGAAAACCAATTGGCACATAAAGCTGATTTTATAGAAGAAAATGATAATATTTTCGGCAAAAAAGTTGTTGAAGAAATAGGTGGATCTGAAAATTTAAAAGCTGGACAGATCATTACGGCTCGTGAGCTCAGGGATGAGAATTCTATCTTAAGACGATCAGATAAGGCTTTAGTGGATGCAAGAGATGCTATTGCCGCAACAGCAACACCGATCCTGCAAGGGATTACAAGAGCATCATTGCAGACTAAATCGTTTATTTCTGCAGCATCGTTCCAAGAAACTACTAAGGTTCTAAATGAAGCGGCTGTAAGTGGTAAAATTGATTCTTTGGAAGGATTGAAAGAGAATGTTATTGTAGGACATAGAATTCCTGCGGGAACAGGTATGAGGGATTATGAGAACATCATTGTTGGTTCTAAAGAAGAATATGATGAGATTATGGCTCGTAAGGAAGAACTAAAGTTTTAAATAAGTACTATGGCCGATAAAAATCAAAACCAAAAACAGATTAATATTGAACTGGATGAGAAAACAGCTGAAGGAATTTATTCCAATTTAGCGATAATCAACCATTCCGTATCAGAATTTGTTGTGGATTTTATCAGTATGATGCCAGGAGCTCCAAAGGCTAAGGTGAAAAGCAGAATTGTTTTAACGCCGCAACACGCTAAAAAGTTTCTAAAGGCACTTGGTGATAATATTGATAGATTTGAAAAGGCCCATGGTACTATTAAAGACTATGAGCAACCTGCCATACCATTGAATTTTGGTCCCACGGGAGAAGCGTAAAAATAAAAAAGGCGAACTGTACAGTTCGCCTTTTTTATTTTGTTTATTCAAATTCTGAAGTGAAATGAAGTTTTACTGTGGGGTATTTTTGTTGGGTCATTTGTAAAGAAAACATAGAGTCTGCTAAAAAGACCAATTGCCCTCTTTTGTCTTTTGCCAAAAACTTTTGTTTTACTCTTTTAAATTCTTTGAATTCTTCATTGTTTGCATCTTCTGGGTCAACCCAGCAAGCTTTATGTACAGAGAAATTCTCGTAAGTACATTTGGCACCATACTCATGTTCCAGTCTATATTGAATAACTTCATATTGTAGCGCACCAACTGTTCCAATTATTTTTCGACCGTTTAATTCTAACGTAAATAATTGAGCAACACCTTCATCCATAAGTTGGTCTATTCCTTTAGCAAGCTGTTTTGACTTCATTGGGTCAGCATTGTTTATAAACCTAAAATGTTCAGGAGAAAAGCTGGGAATACCTTTGTAATGTAATATTTCACCTTCTGTTAATGTGTCTCCAATTTTAAAATTACCTGTATCGTGTAATCCAACAATGTCACCAGGATAGGAAATATCTACAATCTCTTTTTTTTCAGCAAAAAATGCATTGGGACTAGAAAATTTCATTTTTTTGTTTAACCGTACATGTAAATAGGGCTTGTTGCGTTCAAAAGTTCCAGAAACAATTTTCACAAAGGCCAATCGATCCCTATGTTTAGGATCCATATTAGCGTGAATCTTAAACACAAACCCCGTTAAGTTTTCTTCATTGGATTTAACCAAACGTTCCTGAGACATTTTATCCCTAGGGGTAGGAGCTATTTCAATAAAACAATCCAATAATTCTCTAACACCAAAGTTATTAAGGGCAGAACCAAAGAATACAGGATGTTGCTCACCATTTAGATAGGCTTCTTTATTAAATGCAGGATAAACAGCATTGACCAATTCTATATCATCCCTTAAAGTTTGCGCAGATTTCTCACCTATAATATCATCAAGTTCAGGGTTGTTGATGTCATTAAAAGCAATAGTGTCCTCTATATTTTTTTTGCTATCGCCGCTAAAAAGATTAATGTTCTTTTCATAGATATTGTAAATGCCTTTAAAATCATAGCCCATGCCTATAGGGAAACTAAGCGGAGAAACAGTAAGCCCTAGTTTTTGCTCAACCTCATCAAGTAGATCAAACGCATCTTTACCTTCTCTATCCAGTTTATTGATAAAAACTATAATTGGGATGTTGCGCATTCTACAAACTTTGACCAGTTTTTCAGTTTGCTCTTCCACACCTTTGGCGACATCAATGACAACAATAACACTATCAACTGCAGTTAAAGTTCTAAAAGTATCTTCTGCAAAATCTTTGTGCCCAGGGGTATCAAGAATATTGATTTTCTTGTCTTGATATATAAATGCCAGTACAGAAGTGGCAACAGAAATGCCTCTTTGCCGTTCAATTTCCATGAAATCACTTGTGGCAGATTTCTTTATTTTATTGTTTTTAACAGCCCCTGCTTCTTGTATGGCACCACCAAACAAAAGCAATTTCTCTGTTAAGGTTGTCTTACCAGCATCTGGGTGGGAAATAATTCCAAAAGTTCGTCTTTTATGTATTTCTTCTTCAAAACCCATTTAAAAAATTTTGGCAAAAATAAAGGAAATTACAAAGTATAGGTAGTATTTGTTTGAAAAAGAAAAGAATAGATGTATTTAAAATGAGTTTGACAAATTAATTTCACTGAATCGTCAACTTTTTAGTATTAAGCTACGTATCTTAAAATAATCAAGATATTTTTTTTTGCATTTAATCAGGTGAAAATTGTTGTTGAAAGATTTTTGATGTTTGATAATCTATAAAACATGGTTGATCAAAAATTTAACTTTATCTTGCAATAACATATAAGAAGCCCCACCTTCTTACAAGTATAATTTCTACCTAAATAATGCCATGGTGATTAGTTTATAATAAAAACTATCATTTATGGAAAATTTTATTTTGCCAAAATTAAAAAAAACAATTTTTAATTTTGGGATATTTATCTCTTTACTTGTTTTAACTTCTTTCTCTGACAAGAATTATTTTGTTTCTGATGTATTAAGCATAACATCATATACCGATACTGACGGAGATGGTGTATATGATAAGGATGACATAGATGATGATGGAGATGGTATTATTGATACTGTAGAAGACTTAAATGCAGATGGTGATAACAATCACAAAACATATCCTACAGATACCGATAATGATGGAATTCCAGATTATTTGGATATAGATTCTGATAATGATGGAATACTGGACAATGTTGAAGCACAGACTACTTCTGGTTTTCAAGAACCATGTGGAATTGATAGCGATGGTAACGGACTGGATGACCATTATGAAGAAACTCCGGGTAGTTGTGGTGGATTAACTCCAGTAGACACAGATAATGATGGAGTTCCAGATTATTTGGATATAGATTCTGATAATGATGGGATATTGGACAATGTTGAAGCGCAGAATCCATATGATTTTCAAGAACCATGTGGAATGGATAGTGATGGTAATGGTTTGGATGACCATTATGAAAGTTATCCTGGTGGAGGTGAAGGCCTTACTCCAATTGATACGGATAATGATTCCAACCCAAATTTTAGGGACATCGACAGTGATGACGATGGCATCCCGGACAATGTAGAGGCTCAGACCACTG
>CAYNLI010000022.1:26145-29948 GCA_964398035.1 uncultured Flavobacteriaceae bacterium
GACATCGACAGTGATGACGATGGCATCCCGGACAATGTAGAGGCTCAGACCACTGACGGTTATGTAGCCCCAACGGGATTGGACGATGACAACGACGGACTGGACAACGCTTATGAGGGCAGTGGCGATGAAGGTCTCACTCCCGTGAACACGGACAGCACGGACAACCCTGATTATCTTGACGATGACAGTGACAACGACCTAGTGTCGGATGACAACGAGGGCAACGACTTTAATTTTGATGGCATCCCAGATTGGACCTATACAGGGACAGATACAGATGGTGATGGACTGGACGATGGATATGAGGGCAGTGATGTGGATGATGGCTTTGACGTTAATGATGAGATAGATGATCCTGCGAACGATCTGCCTGATACAGATGGCACTGAAGATGTGAACTATAGGGATTTTGACGATGACGGTGACGGTATCGACACCCCCGATGAGGACGGTGACAATGATGGCGACCCCACCAATGATGACACGGACAACGATGGCACGCCGGATTATTTGGACCCCACTGATGATACTCCCCCAAATGATCAAGCAGTAGAAGTTAATCAAATGTTGACACCAAATGGAGATGGTAGAAATGATTTTCTATTTATAAAGGGAATTGAAAATGCTAGAAACAATTCTATGAAAATTTTTAATAGGTGGGGAGTAGCTGTATATGAAGGATCTAATTACAATAATATAAACAATGTTTTTGAAGGTAAATCTAAAGGCAGATCAACGATAAGTGCTGAGGAGATTCTCCCTTCGGGCATATATTTTTATATATTTGAATACGAAACTTCAAAAGGTAGAGTTATTGATAATGATTATATTTATATAAGTAAGTAATTAGCTACAATTATCATGAAAAAAAGAAACACTCTTCTCTCCTTGTTATTTTTATGCTGCGCGATGTATACAGTAATTGCACAACAAGATGCACAGTATACACAGTATATGTATAATACAATTACTGTAAACCCCGCCTATGCTGGCTCTAGAGGGCAATTGAGTATGGCAGCTTTATATAGATCTCAATGGGTTGGTTTAAGTGGAGCTCCAGAAACATTTACACTTAACCTTCATTCACCCATTAGGAATAGTAGATTAGGGTATGGAATTTCTATAGTTAATGATAACATTGGTGATGGTGTTGTCCAAGAAACATATTTAGATGCGGTAATTTCATATACTATAGATGTTTCACAAGATGCAAAGTTATCTTTTGGTCTTAAAGCTGGAGGAAGTATGTTGAATCTAGATTTTAATGGTCTCCGAAATTTTGATAATGAGATTGTAAGTGGTAATGATATTGATACTAGTTTTACGCCTAATTTTGGTATTGGAGTATATTATCATTCAGATAGATTTTATGCCGGTCTATCTGCGCCTAATGTTTTGGAAACAGAATTTTTTGACAACTCTCAAAGAGATGCTAACTCAGTTAATTTTTTGTCTAAAGAAAGAATCAATTTTTATTTTATAACAGGCTATGTATTTGATTTAAACCCAGATTTAAAGTTTAAACCTGCTATTTTATCCAAAATGGTCGGAGGCGCTCCGCTTCAATTGGATTTCTCAGCTACATTTTTGTTTAATGAGAAATTTAGTTTTGGAGCAGCATATAGATGGGATGCAGCTGTTAGTGGTTTGGTAGGGTTTCAGTTAACTGATCAATTAATGCTTGGTTTGGCATATGATAAGGAAACCACAGATTTGGGAGGAATCCAATTTAATGATGGCTCATTTGAATTTTTTCTAAGATGGGAGTTGGTAAAAACATTTCGGCGTTTAGTGTCGCCACGTTTCTTTTAAAATCATAAAATGACAAAAAGAATATTAGTATTGGCCTTGGTCTTTATAATGACAGGGAGTCTATTTGCTCAAAAGAGATTGGTCAATAGAGCCAATGAGAAATATGAGGAATATTCTTTTAGCCCAGCAATCGATATTTATAAAAAAGTATTGGATAATGGTTATACTTCTGCAGACCTTTTAAAGAAACTAGGAAATTCATACTACTTTAATGCTGACTACAAAGAAGCAGCAGAGATATACAAAAGGTTAGTGGATGAATATAAAGAGGATTTAGCCCCAGAATATTATTTTAGATATGCACAAACCTTAAAGACATTAGGAGAATATGTAGAGTCTGATGTTATGATGACAAAGTTTTTTGAAATCACTAGTAGTGGTAGAGCTGTAGTAAAAAATTATTTGGAGGAGATAGAAAAGAATTCAGGGAGATATGATATAGAACCTTTTCAATATAATTCTGTATACTCTGAGTTTGCACCATCTTTTTATAAAGACGGACTTATTTTTTCTTCTGATAGGGATACAGGTAATTTAGCTAAGTATAGACATACTTGGGATTCTAAAGATTTTTTGGATTTATATAAAATAAATGCAGATAGTATTTCTCAAAGTATAGTAACAAAACTCAATAATAATATCAATACAAGGTTACATGAGTCAACTTCGGCATCGACCAAAGATGGTACAACGGTTTATTTTACTAGAAACAATATTAAAGAAGGGAAATATATTAAAGATGAAAAAGGCTTTATAAGACTTAAAATTTTTAGAGCTGTAATGGAAAATGGTGAATGGGCCTATGTAGAAGACCTTCCATTTAATAATGATGCATATTCTGTTGCACACCCATCTTTGAGTTTAGATGAAAAAACATTGTTTTTTGCATCAAACATGCCAGGTACAATTGGCGAATCGGATATTTTTAAAGTAGCAATCAATAAAGACGGGACTTTTGGCACTCCAGAAAATCTTGGAAATAATATTAATACAATATCACGGGAAACATTTCCTTACGTCACTTCAGAAGAAATCTTGTATTTCTCATCAGATGGGCACCTTGGGTTGGGAGGATTAGATGTCTTTGCAACAAAAATACTCAGAAGCAAGTTTAACGAACCTATAATGAATGTTGGTAGGCCCGTAAACAGTAAGTATGATGATTTTACGTTTATTTTTAATGAAGAAAATAGACGAGGATATTTTGCTTCCAATAGGGAAGAAGGAATGGGAGGAGATGATATTTACGGCTTTTTAGAAACAAGACCTTTAGTTTTTGAATGTAACCAACAAGTAACAGGCACGGTTAGGGACAAAATATCAAATAATGTTTTGATAGGAGCTACAGTAATGATCATTAATGAAAACAATGAAGAAGTTTTATCTACTATAACTGATTCTGAAGGAAACTATTTTTTAACGTTGGATTGTAACAAAGGTAATTTTGTAAGAGCTTCTATTGAAGGGTATGTTCCTTCTGAAGAATATTTAAATCAGTCCGATGGTAAAAATAGAATAATGGACTTCTATTTAGAAAGAGAAACGGTAACAGCAGGATTTGGCGATGATTTGGCTAAACTACTTCAACTGAGTACAATATATTTTGATTTGAACAAGTTTAGTATTCGCCAAGATGCAGAAATTGAAATTCAGAAAGTGATAGCTGCCATGGAAAAATATCCTAGTTTAAAAATAAAAGTGAATTCCCATACAGACAGTAGGGGCAATGACGCATACAATTTATGGTTGTCACAAAAAAGAGCAGAATCTACTATGAAATATATGATTTCTAATGGAGTAAACCATAACCGATTGGATAGAGAAGGATATGGGGAGACTAAATTGATAAATGAATGCGCAGATGGAATAAGCTGTACAAATGAAGAACATCAATTAAATAGGAGATCAGAATTTATTATTTTAGAGTAATAAGTTAAGACCGTTGCAAAATTGAATAACTTGCTCTAATCTATTTTTGAGATTGTTTT
>CAYNLI010000023.1:0-29904 GCA_964398035.1 uncultured Flavobacteriaceae bacterium
TAACTGTTGTATTGGAACGCCAATACGCAGATTTGCACCAATTATCATATGATTATCGCCTCATGGATTACATTGAATGTACACTCTTCTTTGGATGCAGTAGGAGGATTAACAGCATTGTTTTCAACCGAACTGGCCAAACATCAAATTAGCTGTAATGTGATTTCAGGGTATTACCATAATCATATTTTTGTAAATCAGAAAGATGAACAAAAGGCGATGGAGGTTAAAAAAATTATCACTAAATTATAATTAGCATCAGATTGAGCCTTTCCACTTCGCTCAAGACAGATTGTGATAATGCTTTTTTAGTATGGTTCTTAAAAAAACAATAGCCATTACCACCATAAAAAAGGCAAAGGGAAGAGAAGTTATAATGAGTAATTTCTGAACAGCTACCAAGATATCAATATCTGGTTTTACGTTTCCTAAAAGGAGAAGTGCTATTGTTGCCAAAAGAATAAAAGCCGACCAAATCAAACGATGTCTTTTCTTGGGGTTCTGTTGTCCTTTATCCGTAAACATACTTAATACAAATACGGCGGAATCTACCGAAGTCACCAAAAAACCAATGAGTAATACCAGAGTGATACAATTTAGAAAAGTTGCCATGGGGTAGTGCTCTAAAAACACAAAGATTGACGAAAACACATTTCCAAATTCATTGTTATAATCACCCCAACCCTCAATCAGTTGAAAGGCCGAAGTGCCAAAAACCGAGAACCAAAAGAAAGTACCCAATGAGGGAATGATCAACACGCCCAACAATAATTGTCGAAGCGTTCTTCCTTTTGAGATTCGGGCGATAAAGATTCCCGTAAAAGGTGCCCATGCCAACCAAAATGCCCAATAATAAAATGTCCAATCAGTTAGGAAATCAATCCCAGGGTTATAATTGCCAATGGCCAAACTCATTGGGATAAAGTCTAGCACATAATGATAGGTAGCTTTTACAAATGATACTGAAATTGTCACCATATCACTTGTGAAGAAAATGAACAACAATAATGCCAGCGTAATAATGATATTCAGTTTGGAAATCATTTTTATTCCTTTGTTTACTCCTTTCCATGCTGAAATAAAAGCTAAAGTAGAAACTAGGGTTGCCAATAAAATAGTTGTTCCTATTCCAAAATTGGCAGAAAATACATGGTTTAGCCCTCCATTAATTTGGGCAGTACCAAGACCAATAGCTGCAATCAACCCAAAAACAGTAGTGATGATGGTCATGATATCAATACCCAATCGTGCAGATTTATTTTTAATAACATTTTCAATGGTGGCGCTTACCCGTACCTTCTTTTTTTGAACAAAAAGGGCATAGCCTACCACCATAGCAAAAAGCCCATAAAACGCCCAAGCGGTAAACCCCCATTGGTAAAAGGTATATTCCAACGCCAAAGTTTCAGCTGACAAGTTAGAACTGTAAGATGGATGCTGTTGCATAAAGACTGGTTCTTGTACTGCTCTTAACAATATGCCGGCACCCATTCCCGCACTATACAACATGGCTGTCCATGCCCATAAGGAATGCTCTGGTTTTTGGTCTTTCTTCCCCAGTTTTAACTGCCCTAAAGGAGAGAATGCAATTCCCAATAATAGTAAGACGCAGCCTAATCCCAAATACAAATAGAAATAGCCAAAATAATTGCGCACCCAAATGGAAGCGGTCTCAATGGCATTGTAACTTTCTTCTGTCCAAAGGAAGGCTGACAGAGAGAACAGAAAGATTATTGAAATGGAAACAATTATAAGATGGTTCTTTTTTGAAAACAAGGTATTGGAATTGTTGGTGTACCTGATAAAGTTAACTAAATTTTAAAACCTTGGTACGCTACAGCTTTCTTTTACCATAAAAGCCTAAAAATTATGTAATTTTGCAAGCTTATACGTCCAAATTAATGAATGTTCAAGAAGTACTTACAACCAAAGTAAAAGAAGCTGTTTTATCCATTTTTAATGTGGAACTCCCATCGGTGGAGTTTCAAGCTACCCGTAAAGATTTTGAAGGTGATATTACTGCGGTGGTATTTCCTATGCTAAGATTTGTAAAAGGAAATCCAGAAGTCATTGGGAACCAGATTGGTGAGTTCTTGCAAGAGAACGTAAAAGAGGTGACCGGATTTAATGTGGTCAAGGGTTTTCTGAACATTGTAATTAGTGATGGGTTCTATTTGGACTTTTTCTCTTCCATCAAAAATAAAAAGGAATATGGTCATGTAGTTCCATCTGATACTGGTGCGGTCATGGTAGAATATTCATCGCCCAATACCAATAAGCCTTTGCATTTAGGGCATATTAGAAACAATTTATTGGGATATTCTGTGGCCGAAATCATAAAGGCTTCAGGTAAAAAAGTATATAAGACCCAGATTATCAATGACCGCGGTATCCATATTTGTAAAAGTATGTTGGCTTGGGAGCGATTCGCTCCATTGGGTAAAGATGGTAAAAAAGAGACTCCTGAGAATACGGGTTTAAAGGGTGACAAACTGGTTGGGAATTATTATGTGGCCTTTGACAAAGCCTATAAAAAAGAAATTGCCGAATTGGTTGCCAATGGAACCGAACAAAAAGTGGCTGAAAAAGAAGCTCCTTTATTATTGGAAGCTCAAGAAATGCTTCGTAAGTGGGAAGCTGGTGATGATGGAGTGGTAATGCTATGGAGAACGATGAACAATTGGGTGTACAAAGGTTTTGAAGAAACCTATAAAAATCTAGGAGTAGATTTTGACCAGCTTTATTATGAAAGCGACACTTATTTATTAGGAAAAGATGTAGTTGCTGACGGACTTAAAAATGGGGTGTTCTATAAAAAGGAAGATGGCAGTGTTTGGATAGATCTCACAGATGAAGGTTTGGACGAAAAAATTGTATTACGTTCCGATGGTACCGCGGTATACATGACCCAAGATATAGGTACTGCCATACAACGTGTAAAAGATTACCCAGATGTTAATGGTATGGTCTATACTGTTGGTAACGAACAAGATTATCATTTTAAAGTATTGTTTTTGATTCTTAAAAAACTTGGATTTTCATGGGCGGGACAGCTGCACCACTTAAGCTATGGAATGGTGGATTTACCCAGTGGTAAAATGAAGAGTAGGGAAGGGACAGTTGTAGATGCGGATGATTTAATGAACGACATGACCCAGACCGCCAAAAAAATCTCTGAAGATTTGGGTAAACTAGGAGATTACTCAGATGCAGAAAAGCAAGAGTTATTCAAAAAGATCGGCCTTGGGGCCTTAAAATACTATATTTTAAAAGTAGATCCTAAAAAACGTATTCTTTTTGATCCTGAAGAATCTGTGGACTTTCAAGGAAACACGGGACCTTTTATTCAATATACGTATGCAAGGATTCAATCTATCTCAAGAAAGGCCAAAAGTGCCAATATTGACACATCAAGCGCAGTAGAAAGGTCTTTAGGGTTGCATCCTAAAGAAAAGGGATTGTTGAAACAAATTCAGTTGTTTCCAGAAACCATTCAATTGGCGGCGGAAAATTATAGTCCGGCCTTGATAGCCAATTATACCTATGATCTGGTAAAGGAATTCAATTCTTTTTATCAGCAAGTATCCATATTAGGGGAAGCCGATGAACAGAAGAAAATTTTACGGGTACAACTTTCCAAAAAAGTGGGAGAGATCATTCAATCTGCTTTTAAGTTGTTGGGTATAGAAGTGCCAGAAAGGATGTAGTTGCCCAATGTTTTGTTTAAAAGCTTGTCATTTTGATGAAAATGAGAAACCATGTTACTTGTGGATTACTACTTACACGGGAATGATAAATCAAAACTTTACTCTAAAACTAAGGTTGGGTGTAATGCCTAAAGAAACATTCTCCACCGTTTCAATTTGGTTACTTTCATTGAGCCTGTAATAGGTGTTTAGAATGTTCTTCCTGTCAAGAAAGTTGATTACAGAAGCACCCACAGAGGCTTTTACCCTATCTCCCATATCAAAGTTATAAGTGGCCGAAGCATCTGCCCTTATGTATTTTGGCAGTCTATCACTATTGGGTTCATTATAATTTATGGTATTTGGGAATGTTGTCACATTTATGGCCCTGTCCCCATCAATTGGTTGGGTAAAAGGCCTTCCTGTTCTGTAGTTTAGCCCAACTCCAAGTTTTAAACTTTTGTAGGTGTATATTCCTGCAAAGGTAATATGGTGCCGAATATCAAGATTATTAGGAAAACGGTTGGGTAAAATGTCCTTAAAAGTATAATTGTTTACATTATAGGTATAGCTCAACCAAGTACTGTAATGTGGTGTTTTTTTATTGATAAGGAATTCCGCACCCACAACATCATACTTGCCAATTTCCCCATTAAATTGATTTTGGTTCTGGAAACCTTGGGTTACCGTGCTTACCCCATTTACTTCCTTGTAGAAACCTTCCAAGCCTATGTATAGGCTTTTTTTATCATAGTTGATTCCTATAGATGCTTGTTTGCTTTTAGTGATAGGTATAGAGTCGTTATCTGAAAGTCTCCATCTTCGTTTTTCCACACCTAAAAAATTTTGTTCCAGATCAATGATTTGGTTGGTCGTTTGGTTTTTGAACTCTCCCTGTATTTCAGCCTTGAGATAATCTGAAAAAGAATAGCTGATATTCAACCTTGGCTCAATGATAAATTCTTTAAAAGTGTCCAGATTTTCAATATAGTTGAGACGTGCACCTCCACGAGCCTTTAATTTCTTACTGGATGAGGTATAATTAAGCTCAGAAAAAATGGAATGGGTATGTATAACGCCTTTACTATTGCTAAAAAAAGGAGGGAGAGTAACAATGGCAACATTTGTAATGCCCACTTCATTGAATTGGTAACCGTTGACCCATTGTAATTGCTCAGAAAAGGTATAATTGGTATTGATTTTTACAGCTCTTTCATAAACTTCGTTCTTTTGAGTAAGCTGTTGTATTTGATTTTCCAAAACATTCTCTGCATTTAGGTTGTAGCGTGTATAATAAATGTTCAATAAAGAAGAAAAATTCCGAGTCCACTGACTTTCCAGACTGCCGCCAAAAGAGAGGTTGTTCTGGTTTAAGGTGCTTTGCGTTGTATTGTTTTCTTCAATGGTTTCAAGATAATTTAAATGATTGTTGATGTTGATAAAACTCAATCGGACTTTTTGATATTCGTTGATGTCATATAAGACTTTGGCGGTAAAGTCATAAAAATAAAAACGCTCGTCCCTAGAAATGTTTCTGTCCGGTGATTGATTGTTTCCAATTTTAATGGCACTGTTCTGAAAAGCTTTGTCAATAAATTGATTGTAGATGGGCGTGTTTAAAAAATCTGTAGTGGAACGCCTGGCAGAAAATTGAAATGCCAAATCTTGGCTTAAAGGAACCTGTCCATAAATATCCCCACTTATTAAATTAAAACCAGCTCCGCCAAAAAAAGTGCCTTTTATTTCATTCTTGGTTTCCATACTAATCACACTGCTAATGCCATCACCATATTGGGCACTAGTACCATTTTTTATAACAGTGACCTTATCCGTTAAATAAGGATTAAAAGCAGAAATCAACCCAAAGAAGTGTCCAGATTGGTACATTTTAATGCCATCCCAAAGAATAAGGTTCTGGTCATTTGTGCCTCCACGGACATTAATGTCAGATACCGTTTCATCAATACTTTTAATACCGGGTAAGGCTTGTATGGTCTGTAACACATCTGGTTCAATAAGACCGGGGAGAATGCCCAAGTCCTCTGTGTTTAATTGAATACTGGCATCAGCTTGTTTGGAAAGCCCTGTGGTTAAAAACTCAAATAGGATAACCTCGTCCAGTTGTTCATAGCTCAACCCCATTAAAATAGGTTTGCAGGGATTTTGATTTGTTAATTCTTCAACAGTTATATATTGTGTTTTATAACCCAAATGCCGAATACGGAGCATGGTATTTCTTGGGATGTTCTCTAAAAAGAATTTGCCTTCAAAATCTGTAAGTATGGCAATTTTACTATTTAAGACCTCTACCGTGGCCCTCGTCAAATTATTTTTATAATTGTCCAGGACAAGCCCGCAAATATCTACTGTAGTACTTTTATATAGGGAATAATAGCGGTCATTTATTTTTTGGACTTTGAGTTGGGTCTGGTCTTGGATATCCTTTAATATATCTTCTAGAACATTACTTTTGGGATTGGGGATCAATAGAGCCTGGATATCCTTGTCCACATAGGAAAATTTAACATCAAATTCCTTTTCCAATTGTTGTAAATAGGGAATAAGGGTTGTGGATGCATTGGGTGTTTCTTGGGCCTTACTAGAAAAAAACGTAAGGAAGAAAAACAAGCATAATAAACAACTAATATATTTACTGTGCGCTTTCCGCATAGAAGAGTACTTTATTCCCCTCTAATTTAAATTGTATTTGAGAGGGAACACTAATGCTTTCTAACGCTAATTCTGCGTTAGTGTTGCTAAAAGTGCCTGAAAATAATTGGTTTAAGTCAATGTTTTGGGTTTCAATAGTTATGTTGTACTGTCTTTCAAATTCATCCAATACATATTTTAAGGGAGTACTTTTAAAAGAACTTTCATTGTCCATCCATGATGGTTGTGTTCCTTTAGGTGTTCCCATATCTATTACTTTTCCGTTGATGACCATGAAAGAGTTCCCAGCAGGCAGTTTGATCTCTGTGCCGTTATAGGTGATACTGACCAAACCTTCATAACAAGAAACTTCAAAATAGTCTTTTCTATTTTCAACATTAAATTGTGTTCCCAAAACAGCAACCACACCATTTTCTGTAGATACGGTAAAACGTTTTCCTTTGGCAACTCTAAAGAAAGCTTCACCTTCTAAAGAAACGTTACGTTCTTTATCCCACTTCTTTTTACTGTAAGAAATTTTGGAATCGGCATTAAGTGCTATTTTCGAATTATCTGGCAAAATTACTTGGGTATGTTCTGCAAACTGCGTAGCAACATTCTCATTCAAGGAATCAATATAGAGGTATGAGCCAACAGCAATAACTGCCACGGCAGCTGCTATTCTCATAAATTTTCTGATAGGATTCAATTGTACCACTTTGACCTCTTTGTTAAGATTGGTCGCTTTAAAGTGGTTCAAAGCTTTTTCAACATTGAATTCTGGAGCCTCCATAGTTTTAGAGATCTCGGTGATTTTCAGGTAAGAAGCATACTCGTTAGATTTCTTAAAATCCTCGAGCTCTTTTCCTGAGAGTTCATTGTTGAGCCATTTTGCTAAATAATTTTCTTGCATCATTTCTATGCTTTACAATACTATAACAGTTCAGTTTTAAAAAACCCTACCTTATTAATGTTAAGTTTTAAATTTTAAGTTGAAAACATTCTTTAGGCTCAACACTTAAAACTATATAGCATCAATCTTTTTTCTTAAGCTTTTCAATGCCAAATGCATTCGTTTTTCTATTGCCTTTACACTTACCCCTTCTATTTCTGCAATCTCTGCATACTTTTTTTTATCTATCCTGTTCAAGAGAAAAGTAGTGCGTTGGTTTTCGGGCAAACTGTTTAAGGCCCTGTCCAGTTTTTCCTTGTATTCTTTTTCTTCCATTAAAAATTCTGGAGACTCATAAGTGGTGTCATTCACCCTGTCGGCATACTTCATCCGCACTTTTTCAGCCTTTAATACATTAAGGTATAGATTGTTGGCAACGGTATAGACATAGGGCTTTGCTTTTGCTGGGGTGACCTTGGTGCAATTCTCCCAAAGTTTTACAAAAGCTTCCTGCACAGCGTCATGCGCTTTTTCTTCATTCCCAAATTTATAATATATGTAGTTAAAAACCGTTTTGGAATTAGTTTCAAAGAGAATACTAAAGACCTTCTCTTCACATACGTTATCTGTATTTTTACTGTTCAAGCGATTGGTTTTTTCAAAGATATTTTAAAAAAATTAAAAATGGGGTAGGGTATTTTAAAAGTTAGTTGTTTTAAAACTATACGAACATAATAAAATCCAAATCGTTATGAAAAAGTTTTTGAGTTACTTAATGTTTACGGCCCTATTTACAGGAGCGCTTATTTTCACCTCTTGTCAAGAAGAATTTGAGGAATTGCCCGATGGTGATGAGCAAGAGACCATATCGGCCAGTTCTGCCACTGCTAAACTTATGGAAAGAACATCTTCTAAGGATGGTTCTTATGATAATATTGTGGATGGCGTTAGTTGTTTTGCTGTTCAATTCCCTTATACAGTTGAAGTAAATGGATTGGAACTTACCATTGATTCCATTGAAGATTTAAGATTGGTAGAAGAGATTATTGATGCTGTGGATACAGATGATGATTTCTTGGAAATTCTTTTCCCTATTACTATTACGTTGGCAGATTATACTGAAATAACAATAAGCAGTAAAGATGAATTACGCGCTATTGCTGAAGAATGTAAAGAAGGCGGTGATGATGATATAGAATGTATAGATTTTGTGTATCCGATTACCTTATATACGTTTGATGTCAATTTAGAAAAAACCGGTAGTGTAACCGTGGACAGTGATATGGAATTGAGACGTTTCTTTGCAGGTACAGATGAGCATGACTTTATCAGTATAAATTTCCCGGTAACATTGGTTCTTTATGATGAAACTGAAGTTGTTGTGAATAGTAATGCCGAGTTGGCTCATGCAATTGAAACTGTTAAAGATGCTTGTGATGAAGATGATGACAATGATCATAATGATGATGATTTTACGAAAGAGCGTTTAGAAGAGTATTTGGTAATGTGTCCTTGGTTGATTCATGAAGTTAAAAGAAACAATCTGTTACAAACAGATCAGTATATTGATTATGTAATGAACTTTAATGAAAACGGGAGCGTGGTTGTTAAAGATAGAGGAGGTAATTCTTTGGAAGGAACATGGAGTACTGATGTAGGTGAACACAGAATATTTTTAAACTTAGAGTTTGATCAATTGGTTGACTTTACTTTAGAATGGGCTGTATATGAAATAGGCGAAGGGAAAATCAAATTATATGCTGGTGATGATGACAAAATTATTATACACAAGACATGTGATATTGTAAATGATGACCCAAATACTTTGAGAAGTATATTAAAAGAATGTAGCTGGATTATTAAAAAGGTTAACAATCAAGGTCAGGAAGTAGATAGATTACTAGGTTTTGAATTTGAATTTACACCAGAAGGAGTAACCTTGAGCAATGGAACAACAATATCTCAAGGTGATTGGGAAATAACGACTAATGGCGAAGGAGTTGCAGTATTGGCAATTAACATGGGAGAAGAGCCAAGTGTAAGCTTTGAGTGGCCATTGAGAGATCTTGGTGACAAACGTTTAAAGTTTGAAGTAGGAAATTTTGAGTTGATTCTTTTAAGAAACTGTGAAGACGATCATAATGACGGCGACCTTTTAGAGATTAGAAATATTATGATGGGTGGTGATTGGACGGTTGCCAGCCATACTAACGGAGGTGCTGATTATGCAGGATATGATTTCTCTTTCTCTGCTGAACATAAAATTACGGTATCTACCAATTTAGATCCTCTATTGGATGGTATATGGAGAGCGGTTAGAGACAGTGAGGGAGAGTTAAGGATATATCTTAACCTTGGAGATGAAGAACTATTTGGTGAATTGACTGAAGCTTGGAAACTTATCTCTCTTGAGCAAAATAGAATAGAACTTAAAAATATAAATGGTGATGGAAGCTATGAAATACTAGTTTTCGAAAAATAGCCCCTTTTTTACCCTAAGTCTTTATGAAAAGCACCTATCTTAGATGGGTGCTTTTTTGTTTTTGTATTATTTCTATAGTAAACTTTACACTTCCCATTGTTATCATTAAATTTGCATTTCCCGTTAATAATGGAAAATTATGTTTGATAATTTAAGTGAAAAGCTAGATAAAGCCCTCCATGTCCTCAAAGGTCATGGTCAGATTACAGAAATTAATGTAGCTGAGACCGTAAAGGAAATAAGAAGGGCGTTGTTGGATGCAGATGTCAACTTTAAAATAGCCAAGGAATTTACCAATAAAATCAGGGAAAAGGCATTGGGTCAAAATGTATTGACCACCTTGCAACCTGGGCAATTGATGATAAAAATTGTAAAGGATGAGCTGACCCAATTAATGGGCGGTGATGCGGAAGGAATTAATCTTTCGGGAAACCCTTCAGTAATATTAATGTCCGGTCTACAAGGTTCTGGTAAAACTACTTTTTCAGGAAAACTAGCCAATTATCTTAAAAATAAAAAAACAAAAAAACCTTTGTTGGTCGCCTGTGATGTATACAGACCAGCGGCAATAGACCAATTGCATATAGTTGGTGAGCAAATAGGTGTTGAGGTATATTCAGATAAGGAAAATAATAACCCTATAGCTATTGCAAAAGCTGGGGTTGCTCATGCAAAATCCAATGGATACAACGTGGTAATCATAGATACCGCTGGTCGTTTGGCAGTTGATGAGCAAATGATGGATGAGATTGCCAATATACATAAAGCTGTAGCACCACAGGAAACACTTTTTGTAGTGGATGCCATGACGGGTCAAGATGCGGTGAATACAGCAAAAGCCTTTAACGACATCTTAAATTTTGATGGGGTTATATTGACCAAATTGGATGGTGATACCCGCGGTGGTGCGGCCATTTCAATTAAATCGGTCGTAGATAAGCCCATAAAATTTATTGGTACGGGAGAGAAAATGGAAGCAATAGATGTTTTCCATCCTTCACGTATGGCAGACCGTATTTTGGGCATGGGTGATGTAATATCACTTGTAGAAAGAGCCCAAGAACAGTTTGATGAGGAAGAAGCCCGAAAAATCCAAAAGAAAATTGCCAAGAATAAATTTGGTTTTGATGACTTTTTGAGTCAGATACAGCAAATTAAGAAGATGGGCAACATGAAAGATTTAATGGGGATGATTCCAGGAGCTGGAAAAGCATTAAAAGGAGCAGATATTGATGATGATGCCTTTAAACATATAGAAGCCATTATTTATTCTATGACGCCAGATGAACGTTCCATACCATCAAAATTAAATGCAAATCGAAAAAAGCGTATAGCCAAGGGTAGTGGACGTACCGTACAAGAAGTGAACCAGCTTTTAAAACAGTTTGATCAAATGGGCAAGATGATGAAAATGATGCAAGGAGGCGGTGGAAAAAAGATGATGCAGATGATGGGAGCCATGAAGGGAATGAAGTAATTTAATAAGCAATAGATATTTTTTATTAAAAAGAAACAACCAACAAAATGGAATTACTAGACGGAAAGAAAATATCAAACCAGATAAAAGAGGAAATTGCTGTTGAAGTGGCTAAAATTAAAGAGCGTGGGGAAAAAGTACCTCACCTTGCTGCTATAATAGTAGGTAATGATGGTGCCAGCCTTACCTATGTAGGTAGTAAAGTAAGATCTTGTGAACGTGTTGGTTTTGAGTCCACATTGGTGCAAATGCCAGCAACAACAAGTGAAGTTGAACTGTTGAACAAAATAGAGGAACTCAATAATAATGATGATATAGATGGTTTTATTGTGCAATTGCCTTTACCACCGCAAATAAATACCCAGAAAGTGATTTTGGCTGTGGATCCAGATAAAGATGTGGATGGTTTTCATCCCATGAATTTTGGAAAAATGGCATTGGATATGAGCACTTTTATTCCAGCAACACCTTTTGGTATTTTAGAGTTGTTGGAAAGATATAAGATAGAAACCCAAGGAAAACATACCGTTGTAATTGGAAGAAGCCATATTGTGGGTAGGCCTATGAGTATTTTAATGGGTAGAAAGGGATGGCCAGGGAATTCTACTGTGACACTTACCCATAGCCGAACTAAAAATATTACCCAGATTATTTCCCAAGCGGATATTATCATTTCAGCATTGGGTGTTCCCAATTTTTTAAAGGCGGAAATGGTAAAAGATGGAGCTGTTGTTATTGATGTGGGTATTACCAGAGTGCCAGATGAAACTAAAAAAAGAGGGTACTACCTTACTGGTGATGTAGATTTTGAAAATGTAAGCAAAAAAGCATCATTCATAACACCTGTTCCTGGAGGAGTAGGGCCAATGACTATTGCTATGCTTTTAAAAAACACACTTTTGGCAAGAGAACGTCATCATAAAAACAAAAAATAGATTAGCTATAGTTTATTTAGGCAGAACAATATCTTTTGTAATTTCTTCATCATCATTTGGTGTTAGTAAGTCAATATCATCATTGGTGCAACTATTTAGACATATACTTGAGAAAAGAATCATTAAAAGAAAAACAGCTTTTTCATAACCAGCAATTTAGTAGGTGTAATTACCAATCTTAATACTTTTAATAACGCTAAAAACTAGGTTTTGTTATAGTTAAGATATTTTGATAGAGTTGTAAATATCAACTGATTTTGTATTTATGATTATAAAGGACTTTTCAAAATTGCAATCGATTGTATAAAAATATTCGCAACAAATTAATTTGGAATCTTATTTATATTTATTCATAATGTCTTTTTGTTGATAAATCCTTAGTTAAGCGAACATGCTTATTTACATGGGTTGCACCTTGATTGTTTTAGAGGTTCTGATTTTGTGAATTAGTTGAACTAACTAAAAAGGAAACCATGAGTACTGTCAGTCAAAAGATTTCTGTAAAAGAAAAAATAGGGTATAGTTTAGGGGATTTAACTGCCAATTTAGTGTTCCAGACCTTAGTTTGCATATTTGTCATATTTCCACAAGAGACAATAACAACAGCCATTAAACTTAAAATGGAATATTTAAAGAATTGTTTGATCTAACTTAATGTTTAGATTAACAGAAGTGAAGATATTATTTTAAAAAAGTGATAATTTGATTATTGATTTCTTCTTGATGCATGGAATGTCCCAAGCCTTTTGTTTTAATGAGTGTACTTCCTTCCCAATTGGCATGTACTTTTTCTGATGCATGAAATGGGGCAATAACATCCAACTCATCGTGAATGACCAAACCTTTTTTGGTGTTGCTTTGCACAAATTTTGAGGTAGAGAACTCATGGATATTAAAACCAAACCTTTCATTAAAATAATCATCTAAGGCTTTTTCAACTCTATTATTATATTTTAACATGGTTTTGTATTGCCCCATAATTTCTGATAACTCGGATGGAGCACCAATGGTCACTATTTTTTCTACGGCAGAATTTGGATATTTGTATTGATTGTATATAGCGTTCATTCCACCAACAGAATGGGCAATAATATGTTGCGGCTCGTATTTTTCAATAAAATGCTGAGTGCAATCTGTATAGAGAGGTACATTAAGTTCTTTTCCTGTAGAATGTCCATGTGCTGGAGCATCAAAAGCAATGATGTTAAAACCTTCCTTTTTTAATTTTGATATAAGATTTCTCCAACGAAACGTATTGCTTTCCCAGCCGTGTATCAATAGCACAGTATCTTTTTTTCCTGACCATTGGTAAGACTGTAAACGGTGACCATGTACTTGTTCCAAACCAATTTTTGCATTGTCCAAATATTCTTTTTGATGCGGTAACACCTTCCCCTTTCTAACAGTACAGAAAACACTAAAAGCTTTTGCAGCGACCTTTTTTCTTGAAAAAAGTGACATGCTGTTAAAATAGACACCGTATGTTAAGAGAATATATTTGGTAAGTCTTTTTTTCATTTTCAATATCAGTTACTTTTTGTAACTTGATTTTTATTTATTACCAAAATTACACAATCCTTTTTAATAAAAATGATGTTTCAAAAGACAAAGTAAGTATGAAAATAGAAACTATTACTGATTATCAGAAACTTAAGGTAGCCAAAAAAATAAAAGAAATGTTTGGAGCAGCAAATACCAATGTGGAAGCTGAACTTTGTCCCATTCGGGATATTATGGCAATGTCGTCTGATAAATGGAGTATTTTAATCTTCTTGTATTTAGGATTCTTTCCTGTACTGCGTTTTAATGAACTGAAGAAAAAGGTGTTTGGTATTTCTAATAAGGTTTTGAGCGAACGTCTTAAAACGTTGGAAAGAGACGGGTATATTTCCAGAAAAATGTATCCAGAAGTACCGATTAGAGTAGAATACAAATTGACTGATTTTGGACATTCATATGTTCAGAAATTACTGGAGCTTACTGAGTGGGTAAACAAATACAAGGATACAATTAGGGAGAATAGACTAAAATATAAAGCTTCTTAAGAAAAATCCTCAAGGTTTTACCTTGGGGATTTTTCTTTTATATAATTAATTTGTTTATTGAATATTCCCAGAGTTGGTTACAAAGGCAACATATTTGCTGTCTGGAGACCAACTAGGGACTTTAATGGTGCCTTGACCACCATATACATACCCACTTTAGGCTCACCACCTTCAATAGGCATAATTCTAAGCAAACAATGTTGATAGAATGAGTGTTGATCAGACGCTATGGTATCTGGAAAAGAGATAATAAAAAGCTTTTTTTAATCTGGTGAAACATAAGGAAACCAATCGTAATACTTTTTATCAAAAGTCATTTGTGTTTGGTCTTTTCCGTTTGCTTTCATTCTCCAAATTTGCATGGCTCCCGTACGGTCAGAGTTAAAGTAAATGAATTTTCCGTCTGAAGAATATTCAGAACCATCATCTAGTGTGGCTAGATGGGTCAATTGTTTTTCTTCGCCTGTAGCAACATCAACTTCAAAAATATTGAACTGGTCATTTCTTTGAGCTGTAAAGATCATTTTCTTATCATCTGGAGTCCAACCGTGTAAATAAGAAACCCCTACATTATCTTTGGTTACTTTTAGAGGATTATTACTATCTTAAATAGGTAAATAGAACTTAGCCGTTTTGTTTAACAAAAAAAATCAATCCCAACCCATCATCATGTATTTGATTTTTGCGCCATCTGGTACTTGTACAGCTTCTATGTTAGATGCTCCATACCTAAGGTTAGATGGTAACTCTTGCTTATCTATGGTGAAATAAACAGGGTTGTCCTTAATTAAAATAACAATGTTATTAAGGGAAGTAATTATTTTTTGAATAGTATAATTGTCTTTTATATCCTTAAAAGTACTGTTAAGGCTCACTCCTTTTTCTGTTGTAAAACGGGAATCATAAATACGGATGTTTTCAATTGTTGGAATACTATCGATATTGGGAGTAAGGCTCAACAAATGTTTGCCGCCTTTTTCATAAATATCTACTTTTTGAAGAATGTAGCTTATTTTTGAAGAGGTAGTGTCTTGTACAACGGAATCGGTTATATAAATAGTTTCCAAATCACTCAATAAGGAAGTTCGGTCAAGTTTTCCTACACTGTCTTTTGTAATTAGAAAAGTAGTGTCTTTGTTGCCTTGACATTGGATGAAAAAAGCTGATAGAATGATTATGGTAAGTATATGTTTAATGTTCATTTGTGAGTTAAGCTATAAATGATTTAATGAATTAGTGTGTTAATATTTAGTTTTAAAGTATGTTTTCTTATAGTAATCTGAACCTGTTACCTTAAAACTTTTTTCAAGACCCCCAATACACCTCTAATAAAAGTTGCACTGGTGACTACTTTTAAAAAAGGGTTCATGCGGGTACTTCTTCTTCTAGAACTGGTTCTTCTACTAGTGGGTTTGTTTTTCTCTTTTTCAGCTATTTTTTCTGCCTTTTCAATTTTTTCATTTAGAATTTCATAAGCACTTTCTCGGTCTATATCTTCACTATATTTTTTGACCAATTTGGAATTGTCTATAAGCTCTTTTAGTTCACTTTTGGTAAGCACATCCATTCTGCTCATGGGTGCTCTGAGCATAGTAGCTGCCAATGGCGTTGGTCTTCCTTTTTCATCCAAAGCAGAGATTAATGCTTCTCCAATACCCAGAGAAGTCAATACTTCTTTAGTGTCATAATACTCAGAATCTGGGTAGTTTTCTGCTGTTAATTTTATGGCTTTTCTATCTTTAGCTGTAAAAGCTCTTAAAGCATGTTGCACTTTAAGACCTAATTGTGCCAAAACATCATCTGGTACATCTGTTGGATTTTGGGTTACGAAATACAATCCTATGCCTTTGGAACGAATCAATTTCACAATACTTTCTATTTGATTTAATAGAGCTTTGGAAGCTTCTCTAAAAATAAGGTGAGCTTCATCTATGAAAAGAATCAACTCTGGGCGGTCACTATCTCCCTGTTCAGGAAAGGTGGAATAGATCTCTGCCAAAAGACTCAACATAAAAGTTGAAAATAGCTTGGGTCTGTCTTGTATATCGGTTAGCCTGATAATATTTATATACCCTCTCCCATTTTCATCAATTCGGGTCAAATCATCTACCTCAAAAGATTTTTCTCCAAAGAACAGGTCGGCTCCTTGCTGTTCCAATTCTATAATTTTTCTAAGAATGGTTCCTGTAGAACTGGTAGAAATACGTCCGTAATCTTTTTGAAATTCTTTTTTGCCAGTACCAGTAGCGTATTGCAATACTTTTTTAAAATCTTTGAGGTCTAGTAATGGTAATTTATTATCGTCACAATATTTAAAAACAACAGCTACAATGCCTTCTTGAGTTATTGTTAAATCTAAAATTCTAGATAATAAAACAGGGCCAAATTCAGATACAGTAGCACGCAGTTTTACACCATCTTGTTCTGACAGGGATAAGATTTCTACAGGGAAACTTTTAGCATCGAAAGGAATTCCTATTTTTTCATGGCGTTCATCAATTTTTGCATGACCAGGACTTGGTTGTGCTATGCCACTTAAATCTCCTTTTAAATCCATCAATAAGACAGGAATGCCTTTATCTGATAGGTTTTCTGCCATAACCTGTAGGGTCTTGGTTTTCCCTGTTCCAGTTGCTCCTGCAATTAAGCCATGTCGATTTAAGGTTTTTAAAGGAATTTTTACATGGGCTCCTGTTACGGTTTTGCCATCTAACATGGCAGCTCCCATGGTAATGAAATCACCTTTAGTGGTATATCCTTTTTCTATATGTGCAAAGAAATCTTCTTTGGTGCTCATCTGCTTAATTTTTGATAAAAATAAGGGATTTTAAGTCAATTTATTTCTGGTTTTGGCTTAAACTTATTTTTCCATTACAATTCCATCAAATTGATTTAGTTTTTTGAGAGTAAAGTTAAGGTAGCCTTCTTTCCAAGTATAGGGAATTGATTCTTCAGTTATCATGGAGAATAGTCGAGAAGGCTTAGTCTGATTTTATTTTAAAGAGGATTTTCTTCTAACGGAAGCGTTAAGCCACCACTGTATTCGGCAAAACGTTTTTTATCGTGTTTATTTTGGTCAATACCATAGTAGCCGCCTAGATATACGTTCTGGGTTGCATAACCTGGCATATTTATAAAAATTCCATCTATGGGAAAGGTGTCAATTACCTCTTCCACAATTTTAATTGATTTTCCTTGTAAATAAGGAGCGTTAATGGATATTACATACATATCATCATTAATTATGCGCTCGCTCTTTTGGGAAATATAAAACCAATCTGGATGTGCTTTAAAAATACTTTCATGGGCTCTACTAAAATCGAACCGAACAATAACCTTTATGCCCAATTTGTGGTATTTTTCAATAACATTACCCAACATGTTTTCTTTCATATAAGGATTTGTGTATTGAAAATCCAGTTTTGTGAGATAGAATGTCATGATGCCACCTAACATTTATTAGAAGTACATTGGCAGAATAATATTGAAGGTCTGCAATGAGAGAATCAACATTCAACTCTGCTTCATAGGCAGGTAGGTTAGTTTGTATAAGACGTAGGTTGTTTGTGCTTTCCACCATAGCATGTCCTTTGGCCATTCTGTTTGCACTTGAGAATGTAATGTAGTTATGCAAAAAAAAAGTAATAATAGATAGAAGGGAGATTAATGATGATTTTTTCATGTTCTTGGTAGTAGCGGTTGGGTTATTGGTATAATAATTATATCACTAAATATATTTTATTTTAGTTGGCTATGTTGTTAAATATGACGTATAAAAAAAGCCCATCAATTGATGGGCTTTTTACTAGAAATAAAAAAGTGTTAATCTATAACTTGCACGTTTACCGCGTTTAATCCTTTTTTTCCTTGTTGTAGTTCAAATTCTACATTGTCTCCTTCTCTAACCTCATCGATTAGACCAGAGATGTGTACAAAATGATCTGTTTCTGAACCTTCTTCAGTGATGAATCCAAATCCTTTGGAATCATTGAAAAATTTTACTGTTCCTTTACTCATAATAAAAATATTAAATTAATTGTTAAGTTTAATGCAAAAATGATGCCATAAATTGGAGTTGGGTTTATGAGGTAAAACAAAATTTAATCTCCATAGGGCTTTTTAAAATACATTGAAGATATACTCCCGTTGAAGCCTTATCTTTGCCCTATGATAAAAGATGAGGTTTTAGCTTTGGTTGATAAAGGGGAAATGCTTCCTTTAATGGAGGAATTTTACACTATCCAAGGCGAAGGTTATCATAAAGGTACAGCTGCTTATTTTATACGTATAGGGGGCTGTGACGTGGGTTGTCATTGGTGTGATGTAAAGGAGAGTTGGAATGCGGAAACACATCAGCCAACAGCTATTGGGCATATTGCCGAGAATGCCACAAAATATTCTGATACCATTGTAGTAACCGGTGGAGAACCTTTGACATGGAATATGGAGCCATTGACGAAAGCATTAAAGGAAAAGAATGTCCAAACACATATAGAAACTTCAGGGGCATATCCTTTAACAGGAGTTTGGGATTGGATATGTTTATCGCCCAAAAAGAATAAATTACCAGTTGCACCTATTTATGATAAAGCTCATGAACTAAAAATGATTGTGTACAATAAGCACGATTTGATTTTTGCTGAAGAACAGGCAGCACTGACCAATAAGGACTGTATTTTATATTTACAACCTGAATGGAGTGTAAAAGAGAAGGTTGTTCCAATGATTGTGGATTATGTAATGCAAAACCCTAAATGGAAAGTATCGTTACAGACGCATAAATACTTGAATATACCTTAAATACAATTGATGAGAATAGACATTGTCAATTAGTAGTTAGTTGTTTACTGGTCATTGATAATTGTTCACCGCCCTCCATTAGATTGTAAATCCAAAATACATTCCGCATCCAAGTCAACTGCTGCTGAAGTTCCTTTTGATTTTTGATGCTCCAGCATTTTTAGCACGCTATTGCCACTAAGTGCACAAGTAGAAACTAAAGCGTTTTTCATAGTGACGATATTGTTTTTTCCAGAAGGCCCTCCAAATTGCAGTTCGGCTCGCATTAAACAACCAGCAACATTGCAATGATTTTCTGCATCGGTGTCTTCATGGTCATTCACAGGAGTAGTCCCTAAATCAACTAGACCAAATAAATGTCCAAATTCATGGTTTAAAGTGGCAGATTCTACATCAGCATTGGTAATAAAAGAACTTTTCCCTGCCAATGAAAGGATAGTTGCTTCATGAATGACCATAGAGGTATTTCTGTACACTGTTCCCAAAGTGACCAAGTCTTCTTCTTCTTCATCGTCTTCATCTGGGGCATCGGCAAAATAAATATAAATACCTAAGGTTGTGCCATTGTTGAATACGGTTCTATTTTTGGTTTCTAAATCTGAAATTTCTTGAAGGGTAAGGGTTTCTTCATTTGGAGATGGAAGTTCATTGTAGACCAACTGAATATTTTGTTTAAAAGTTCTTTCCAAAAGAAAGATCCTAAAAGCATGCATAGCTTCTTGTGAAGGTCTAAAGCCTTCCACGTAAGCTATTTCAATCAATAAATCATTAAAATTTGCATTGCCCAGTAGGTCACTTGCAGATGCACCCGTTGCCAATAAGTTAGCGGATTTGTCTATATTTTGATTGTCAGGGGGATTTGTTGTGGAATCTTTGGAGCAATTTAAAAGAACCATTGAAAGAAAAATCAATAATAAAGAGCGATATTTTTTCATAATGCAATTTTTTTAATATCAATTATTAACAAAAACGAAAAGATGATGGTTCTTATTGTAGAAAAAAGCTGAATTTGGCCAAATAGTCATAATGCTCCCCTTGTTTCATAAGCTCACAGTTTAATCCATTGGCTAAAGCTGCTTGCTGTAAGGTACTATAATCTATATATAGCCAAGAAAAAGAATTGCTTTTCTCGCCTTTGTATTTCATTACAAATTCAACCTCCCCGTAATAATCACCACTATCTGGAATCCAATACCCACCATCATTACCTTGTTCATACATGTAAATAATGTCACTGGAATCCAATAAAATTTGACCATTGGGGAGTAACAATGATTTTAAATGATTAAAAAACCTATTAAGCTCATTTAGCTTACCAACAATACCAATACCATTCATCAATAGGAGAAGTGTATCAAACTTCGTTCCATTATAGTCGTAAATGTTAGATTGTTTAGTCTTGGTGATTCCTCTAGCTTTACAAACTTCAATGGCTCCTTTGGAAAAATCGAGTGCCGTAACATGGAGCCCCTCTTTTTGTAAATACAGACTATGACTACCTGCACCACAACCAATATCCAAAATAGTTCCTTTGCACAATTCCAATGCTTTTTGTTCTAATTTGGGCATTTCTTTAAAGCTTCTAAAAAGATAGGGAAGGGGAATACTATCTTCTTCGTCCAAAGAGGAATAGGTAAGAATATCTTCTGTATAGTTGCCCAGTTGGTAATCTTTTAGGGCTTTGCCAAAAACATCTGACATGGTTTACTCTTTTTTAATTGTTATGCAAATGTGAGATTTTATAATCAAAATTGATATAAAAGAGTAAATTGAATATACTTTTTTAAGTTTGTTGTGTATGGAAGAAGTTTTAAAACAATTGAAAAAAAAGGCAAAGGATAAGTCTGGTGAAAACAAAAAGTATTTTGCCAAACTTAAAAAGAGACCTCCAAAGAATTTGGACTATATAATGCAAGAATTGCATGATGCCGAATTTAAAAAAACCAATTGCCTTACATGTGCTAATTGTTGTAAAACCACAGGACCATTATTTACCAATGCAGATGTGGAACGGGTTGCAAAACATTTTAGGTTGAAGCCCCAAAAATTTATATCTCAATATTTGCAAATTGATGAAGACAATGATTATGTGTTGCAACAAGTGCCGTGTGCATTTCTAGGTGCAGATAATTACTGTTCTATTTATGATGTAAGACCAAAAGCATGCAGGGAGTTTCCACATACTGATAGAAAAAAATTTCAACAGATAAGTAATCTTACCTTAAAGAATGTTGCTATTTGCCCAGCTGCTTTTAATATTGTGGAGGAAATGAAGAAAAAGATTATTAGGTGATTGGTTTTTATATAAAACCTAAAACCAATGTTGAGCCTAATGGGAGTAGTTATTAATCCAAAATAAAAAGCCTTATTTTTAAACATGGAACAAATTGTAGACTATTTTGAAAATATACCCACCCTGCACCGGACTTTACTTTTAGTAGGTGGAATCACCTTTTTTTGGTTGCTTGAAGGAGGAATCCCCCTTTTTAAGTTTAATTATAAAAAATGGAGACATGCGTTGCCCAATTTGTTTTTTACCCTTACCACTATCATTATCAATTTTGGTTTAGCATTTTTATTGTTGGCCACAAGTGATTGGGTTACTGTCAATGATTTTGGGATTATCAATTGGATTCCTGGTTTACCGTTATGGGCATATATTGTTTTGGGGGTGTTGTTGTTAGATTTTATTGGCGCTTATTTGGCGCATTGGGTAGAACACAAGGTAAAACCTTTGTGGATGATACATTTAGTTCACCATACCGATCATAATGTGGATACAACAACAGCCAACAGGCATCATCCTATAGAGAGTGTTGTTAGATTTGTTTTTACCCTTTTAGGGGTATTTATTATAGGAACACCTATAGGTATCGTAATGCTCTACCAATCTTTATCGTTGGTGGCCACACAATTTACCCATGCAAATATTAAAATACCCAAAGGATTGGATAAAGTGATGAGTTATATTATTGTTTCACCAGATATGCATAAAGTGCACCATCACTACAAGCTACCTTATACGGACAGTAATTACGGAAATATTTTTTCCATTTGGGACAGAATCTTAGGAACTTATATGGAGTTGAAAAGAGAAAATATTGTGTACGGTGTGGATACTTTTCCAGATGAAATAGGCAATGGACAGATTGGAACCCTATTAAAACAACCGTTTCATAAATATAGAAAGCCAAAGGCTCAAGGGTAAATCAAATATTTTTCACGAATCTTTTTAAAATCCTTCAAGTCTTGTTGCCAAGTTTCTTTAATGGCTTCTTCAGAGAGACCAGCTTCAATCTGTTGTTGCAATTTTTCTGTTCCAGCATGCTTGGTAAATCCATTGGTAAGAAAGAAAAGGTTTTTGTCAGGGCAGTTTGTATAGGCATCAATTACCCATTTTAAAGAAACTTCACCCATTTTTGGAACACTAGATAAATCCATTCCATAACTAATTTTACCTTTTTGTTTTGGGTATTTTGAACCAAAATTTGATTGAGATGTATAACTGAAACTATATTGGGTACTGTCCAAGAAAGAAGCTCCATAACGTTGAAATTGAAATTCGGTTCCCCTGCCAGCATTCACATTTGTGCCTTCAAAAAGGCCTAGGCTAGGGTATAGGTTTATAGCGTTGTCATTGGGTAAATTTGGGGAAGGTCTAATGGATAAACTGTAATCACTATTGTGCGTGTAATTTTCTAATGGAATCACGGTTAAATCAGCCTTATTTTTACTTTCTAACCACCCTTCTTCATTAATCATCTGTGCATATTCACCAATGGTCATTCCATATACCAACGGAATTGTGGTCATTCCCAAAAAGCTGGTATGTTCTGTTTCCATGCTTGGTCCATCTATATAATGCCCATTGGGATTGGGCCTGTCCAAAACAAGAATAGGGATATTGTTTTCGGCACAAGCTTCCATGACCAACTGTAATGTTGCGATATAGGTATAAAAACGCACCCCAACATCTTGAATGTCAAACACAATAATATCCAAATCTTTTAGTAGTTCTTTAGAAGGCTTTCTGTTTTTTCCATGAAGGGATAATAGCGGCAAACCTGTTTTGGTATCTATATCATCTTTAACTGCTTCACCGGCATCTGCCTTTCCTCTAAATCCATGTTCAGGGGCAAATACTTTTTTTATATCAATCTGTAAAGAGAGCAATGAATCCACAAGATGTGTATAGTTATTTCTGTCTTTAAAAATAACACTGGTTTGGTTGGCCACAATGCCAACACTTTTTCCTTTTAACAATGGGAGATAGGCATCTGTTCTATTAGCAGCTACTACAATGGGTTTATTTATGGTGAGTTCTGGTTTAGAGAGTTTGGCTTCTTCTTGAGATTTATTCATTTTTACTTGGTTTCCACATGCGGTAAACATTAAAACCCAAATGAAAACTGTATTTTTGAAACTATATAAAATCGACATAAATTGAATTTTGAGTTTTTTGTTGCTAAACGCCTTATCACGGGTAAAGAGCATAAAATTAGTATTTCTGCACCAATAATAAAAATAGCTATTGCAGCCATTGCTTTGGGTGTTATTATGATGTTGATTGCCATTGCTACAGGAGTAGGTTTAAAACATAAGATCCGTGAGAAGGTAGCTGCCTTTAACGGTCATGTACAGATTTATAATTACGATAATAATAACTCAGAAGTTTCAGTAGTTCCAGTTTCTACAGAGCAGGATTTTTATCCAGAGTTCACTTCAGTAGAGGGTATTTCCCATATACAAGCAGTAGCCAGTAAAGGTGGTGTTATTAGAACAGAAGAGACCTTTGAAGGTATTATTGCGAAAGGGGTGGGCAAGGATTACAATTGGGATGTTTTCCAAGAATATCTGGTAGATGGTAAACTGCCCAACTATATGGACGAGTTGAATACAGAAGTGTTGATATCCAGTATATTGTCTAATAAATTACAATTGAAAACAGAAGATACCTTTTTCACTTTCTTTTTAAAAAATGGTAGTATACAGAGTACGCCTAATCAACGTCAGTTTAAAGTGTCGGGTATTTATGATAGTGGTTTTGAAGAGTTTGATGCCAAATATATTATGGTTGATATTCGCCATATTCAGCACATGAACAAGTGGAAAGAGAGTCAAGTAGGTAATTTTGAGGTTTTTTTAGAGAATTTTGATGATTTGGAGGAAAAAAGCAATGAAATTTATGGAAAAACGCTATCCTCTTTAGATTCACAAAACATAAAAAATAAATACCAAAAGATTTTTGAATGGATAAGTCTATTCGATTTTAATATAGCACTCATCATTGGGATTATGATTATTGTTGGGGGCATTAATATGATTACCGCACTTTTGGTCTTGATTTTAGAGCGTACCCAAATGATAGGGATTTTAAAAGCTTTGGGTGCTGCAAATTGGAGCATTAGAAAAGTGTTTTTATACAATGCCGTTTATTTAATTAGTGTAGGCTTATTTTGGGGCAATGCCATAGGTTTGGGGATATTGTGGGTTCAACAAAAATTCCGACTGTTCAAATTCCCAAACCCTAAAGAATATTATATGGAATACATTCCAGTGCATATAGATTTTTGGACAGTATTGTTGTTGAATATAGGGGTGCTGGTGCTGTGTTTGGTGATGTTATTGGTGCCTTCTTATATCATCACTAAAATTTCCCCTGTTAAAGCTATAAAGTTTGAATAGTTCATGTTGATAATACCTGTTGAGAATTAATTTTAATATCTTAAAAGCAAATAAACTGATTATGAATATTTACCCCCGACAACACAAAACATTAATAAACGTGTTTTTCAGTTTTTTTGTTTTCATTTTTATTCTTTCCTGTAACAGTGATGATAATACAGTTTCAGAAATTGAAGAAGAACTAGAACAAGAACAGGAACAGGAACAGGAGGAAGAGCATGTGATAGCACCAGAAGACCGTTTGCCTCAAATTACAATCAATACCAATGGAGGTACAATTGTGGATGAACCAAAAATTGATTCCGAAATCATTATTTCCATTGCAGATGAGGTTGCCTATCGGGGCAATATAGGAATAGAAATTAGGGGAGCTTCTTCACAAATGTTTCCAAAGAAAGCTTATGGTCTGGAAACAAGGGATGAAAATAATGAGGATATAGATGTATCCCTTTTAGGAATGCCAGAAGAAGAGGATTGGATTTTGTACGCACCGTACAGCGATAAATCATTAATGCGGAATTTGTTAATATATAATCTTTCAAGAGATATGGATAGGTATGCCAGTAGAAGTGTTTTTGTTGATTTAACGGTAAATGACCAATATCAAGGGGTTTATGTTTTTATGGAGAAGTTAAAACGGGACGGCGAACGTATTGATATCAATAAATTAAAGGAGGATGAAAATTCTGGAGAAGATGTAACAGGTGGTTATATTTTAAAAATTGATAAAATAGCAGGAAGCAATTTAGGTGAAGGATATAACGAGTTGAATTCTTTTACATCTCAACACGATCCATTAAGTGCAATCATAGGGAAAGAGATTAATTTTCTATATGAATATCCAGATGCAGAAGATATTACAACAGAACAGAAAACTTATATTTCTACTTATGTGGCAGATTTTGAGAATGCATTGGCATCAAATGATTTTACTGATGAAAGTTTAGGTTACGCACCTTATATAGATGTAGATAGTTTTATAGATTTTTTCCTGCTCAATGAGCTTTCCAACAATGTAGATGGGTATCGGTTAAGTACTTATATACAGAAGGATAAGAACGAGAAATTAAAGATGGGTCCCATTTGGGACTTTAATTTAGGGTTTGGTAATGCAGACTATTGTGATGGCGGCAGTACCAGTGTTTGGGCATATAAGTTTAATGAACGTTGTCCAGATGATTTTTGGCAAGTTCCTTTTTGGTGGAACCGTTTGTTGCAAGATCCAGTATATGTTGCTAAACTGAAAGATAGGTGGTCAGTGCTTAGAGGCAGTACTTTATCAGAATCGTCCATTTTGGGAAAGATTGATACCTATAATGATGCGTTGGAAAATGCAGGGTCAATAGACCAGAATTTCAATACATGGAATGTGCTTGGAACTTATGTGTGGCCTAATTCATTTGTTGGAAACACGTATAATGAAGAAATTGACTATTTAAAAAACTGGGTAGAAGACAGGTTAATGTGGATGGATACCGAAATAAATTCCCTTTAAAATGAATTATAAATTTAACTATATGAATAAGTTTTTTGTAGTACTCGTAACAAGTTGTTGCGTATTTTCTTTAAATGCCCAAAAGCTTTCCAGAGCAGAGAAAAAATTGGTAAAATCCATTGAAAACAACAATGCGGAAGCTATAGCGTTTTTAGAGAAGGTGGTAAATATTAACAGTGGCACATTAAACTCTAAAGGTGTTAAGGAAGTAGGGATGGTTTTTAAAGATGCTTTTAATGCCATTAATTTTAAAACCAATTGGATAGAATTGCCTGTAGAGCTTAACAGAGCAGGCCATTTATTTGCTGAAACTTCTGGAGGAAAAGGAAAGAAATTACTATTGATAGGCCACTTGGATACCGTTTTTGAAGAAGACAGTCCGTTTCAAAAATTTGAGATGGTCAATGATAGTATTGCGCACGCTCCTGGAGGTAATGATATGAAGGGTGGAGACGTAATCATTCTTTATGCTCTAAAAGCATTGCAGCAAAATGGTTTGCTAAAAGATGCCCAAATTATTGTTGCATTTACAGGTGATGAAGAAAGTACAGGAAAACCTACGGGAATAAGTCGTAAAGATTTAATAGATGCCGCTAAACGGAGCGATGTTGCCTTGGGTTTTGAAACATCCACAGGTTTCAATTATGCCACAGTTGCAAGAAGGGGTGCTTCTGGTTGGGAAGTAAAAGTAGAAGGGAAACGTGCTCATTCCTCAGGGATATTTAATGATAGAACGGGCGCAGGTGCCATTTTTGAAATGTCCCGTATTTTAAATGAGTTTTATAATGAAGTACGGGGAGAGGAATACCTCACTTTTAACCCTGGAATTTTATTGGGAGGTACTTTCGTTGATTTTAATAAAGAAACCAGTAAAGGAAATGCTTTTGGAAAAAGTAATGTGGTTTCCCAGACGTCAGTTGTAAAAGGTGGACTTAGATTCATATCAGAAGAGCAAAAAGAAAATGCGAGAGCAAAAATGAGAAAAATTGTAGCTAACAATTTACCACATACATCGGCAGAAATTAATTTTACGGATAGTTACCCGTCTATGGGGCCAACAGAAGGAAATATTAAGCTTTTGGAACAATTAAATGAAGTGAGTTTAAGTTTGGGGCAGGGAGAAGTATTGGCCTATGATCCTGGAAAAAGGGGAGCTGCAGATGTATCTTTTGTTGCGGAGTATGTGGATTGTTTAGATGGTCTTGGTACTATGGGGACAGGCGCACATACACCAGAAGAGACCGTAAACTTGAATACGATTGAAGAACTGACCAAAAGAACAGCAGTTTTAATATACAGGCTTATTAATCAGTAATATATGGTTACACTTTCGTTAGGAAATCAAGTAGCAATAGTGGATGCTGGGGAGTTGGTGGGTTATCAAGTAGATGGTCATGAGTTTATTCATCAAAAAGGAAGTCCAGGATGGAGGAGTTCGGATACAGAAATGTTTCCCATAATTGGACCAACAAATGAAACGGATTTTAGGGTCCAGGTTTCTAAAGGTAATGCGATTCAAGACCAACATGGTTTACTAAGAGAAATGGACTATGAAGTGATTTCTAAAAATGAAACTTCAGTAATATTCCAAAAAAACTACAAAGCAGGGACTTTGGTCAAGAATTCAAAATTTCCTGAAAAATCAACAAAACAATGGCTTATTTGGCCTTTTAGCTTTGAGTTTCAAAAGAAGTATGAGTTAAAGGAAGACGGGTTGGAAATTATGTTTACCGTTTCGGGGGAAAAGGATATGCCTTTTATGTTGGGGTACCATCCTGCGTTTAAGTTACATTCAAAAAATCCTGTGATTCAGGTAGGGAATAAAGAAATTACTTTGGATGAAATAGTAGAAGTGGGCAGTAGGGCATTTCAGGTTTTAGATTGTGAATCCATCATGCTTAAAGATGAAAAAGAACTGCATATCACAACAAAAGGATTTGGACATTTTATGTTATGGACAGAAGTTCCCAATATGGTGTGCATAGAACCTATTACGTTTTACCCCTATGCTGTGGCGCAAAGAAATCTTTATGAAGGTTTTCAATATTTGAATGCAGACCATAAAGAGTTTAAAGTGTATATTAAACCAATAAACAACTAAATATGTTTTCTATAAGTGACGCATTGGAGCAAAGCTATGGCTATCTTTTTGAACCTCAACTTTTGGAAGAAATTGAAAAAACGGGAACCTTAAAAAAGATAAAACAAGGAGAACAGCTTATGGAAATTGGGGATACCATTGCCATGATGCCCTTGGTTTTGGATGGAGCCATAAAAATCCTTAGGGAAGATGCTAATGGAGATGAACTCTTGCTGTATTTTATTGAAAAAAGCGATACTTGTGCCATGACATTTTCCTGTTGCATGGGCAATCATAAAAGCGAAATACGGGCAATAGCAGAAACGGATACTACTTTGTTGTTGATTCCTATACAACAAATGGATATTTGGATGTCCAAATACAAAAGCTGGCAGCATTATATTTTGGACAGCTACCATACCAGAATGATGGAGCTTATTGAAACCGTGGATACGCTGGCCTTTTTAAAGATGGACGAGCGTTTGATGAAACATTTGCGGGACAAGGCCAAGGTTACGCATGATGTGGTTATTCACACAACACACCAAGATATTGCGTATGACCTGCATACTTCCCGTGTGGTGGTGTCCAGGCTTTTAAAACAATTGGAAAGGGACGAAAAAATAGAAATGCATAGAAATAAAATTACAGTTTTGGATTTGTAAAAATGCCAAAATTTTGTGGTTGGTAAAAATTAATTTTATGGAATACTTCACTTTAGCAAGGGTAATACATGTACTAGCGGTTGTTCTATGGATTGGAGGAGTGGCAATGGTTACAACTGTGATTATCCCTGCAATTAAAAAAATCAAATCAAAAGAAGAAAAAATAGAGTTTTTTGAGAAAATAGAGGGAAGATTTGCGTTTCAAGCAAAAATAACCACGCTCTTAACAGGTTTGTCAGGATTCTATATGCTTTATGAACTAAATGCATGGGAAAGGTATTTTGATTATAGGTTTTGGTGGATACATGCAATGACACTGGTGTGGATAATTCTCACACTTGTTCTCTATGTGTTGGAACCACTTGTACTTCACAGATTATTTAAAAAGTATGCAAAAGAGAATCCGGAAAAGACATTTAATTTTATGCACAGAGCCCATTGGTTTCTATTGATATTAAGTCTAAACACTACAGCAGGTGCAGTTGCTAGGAGCCATGGATGACATTTTTTAATTTTATAATATAATCATTATATGCCATATAACATTGTCCTTATAGAACCAGAAATTCCAATGAATACTGGAAATATCGGTCGTCTTAGTTTGGCATCAGGAAGTAATTTACATTTAGTGAAACCTTTTGGTTTTGAGATTGATGATTCACGGTTAAAACGTGCTGGATTGGATTATTGGAAACATATTTCATTGTTCATTTATGATAATATAGCTGATTTCTTCTTGAAGAATAAAGGTAAAGACATGGTCTTCTTGTCTAGCTATGGAGAGAAAGACTATTATTCCATCGATTTTAAAGAAGATATGTTTTTTGTGTTTGGGAAAGAATCTGTTGGTCTGCCTAAAAACATCATCAATGAGCATATGGGAAAGGTTTATAAAATACCCCTTTTAAGCCCTCATATCAGGAGTTTAAATTTGGCCAATGCTGTAAGTGTAGTGGTTTATGAAGGGATACGGAACAGTAGTTTAAGTACATAATTCATTTTTTCACAAATTT
>CAYNLI010000024.1:0-29110 GCA_964398035.1 uncultured Flavobacteriaceae bacterium
AATTTAATTCTTCCTTATTTTATAATATCTATTGTAACTTCATATTCCCTTTTATATATTTAAAGCTTCTTAAAAACATTTTTTTCTAAATGGACTCTCAATTTATCATTATTCTAATTGGTTTTGCCATTGTGGCCATTGCTGGTCATGAGATAGCAAAAGTTTTTCAGAAAATAAAGTTTCCATTGATTACAGGTCTAATCATTACAGGAATTATTGCGGGTTCTTCTATGTTAAATTTTATTCCGAAGACATCACTTCCAAAGCTTAATTTCTTAAATGATATAGCTTTGGCTATCATTGCTTTTTCTGCTGGTTCAGAGTTGTACTTAAAAGAACTGCGCAGTAGGATTAAAAGTATTAAGTGGATGACCATAGGGCAGTTGGTGATTACCTTTCTGTTAAGTACTATTGCAATATATTATGCCGCTTCATACATTCCTTTTATGGCAGATTTATCATCAAACATAAAATTGATGATTGCCATGTTGTTCGGGGTTATTTTTGTTGCACGATCGCCTTCTTCCGCAATTGCCGTCATTAATGAAATGCGTGCCAATGGCCCGTTTACCAAAACAGCAATGGGGGTTACCGTAATAAAGGATGTATTGGTAATCATCTTATTTGCAATATGTTTTTCAGTAGCAAAAGCAGTAATCAACGGAGATGAATTAGGATTTACTTTCCTTCTGTTTTTACTTTTAGAATTAATTCTTTCATTTGGATTAGGGGTTCTTCTTGGAAAAATTCTACAAATTCCTTTGTCCTTAAAAATCAATACCCACATTAAGGCTGTTATTATTACGCTGTTTGGTTTTGGGGTATATCTGTTCGCCGCATTTATTAAGGGAAATACAGAGGCTATTTTTCACCATGAAATTGTGTTGGAGCCCTTATTGATTTGTATAATAGGGAGTTTTTATATTACCAACTACAGTAATAACAGAATAGAGTTTGTTGAGTTGTTAGAGGAAATAAGCCCAATAATCTATATTGTTTTCTTTACCCTCACTGGAGCCTCATTATCCTTACAAACACTGATGAATGTGTTTTGGATCGCTCTTGCTCTTTTTGCCCTGCGTCTTTTTACCATGGTTCTTGGTGGTGTTTTTGGAGTAGTTGCGGCAAAAGATGATAAAAAATATATTTTCATCTCTTGGATGCCTTATGTGACCCAAGCAGGTGTTGCCTTAGGGTTAACCACTTTAATTGCCAATGAATTTCCAGGTTGGGGCTATGAGTTTCAAACCATAATAATTGCAGTAATTGTTATCAATCAATTAATTGGCCCTCCTTTATTTAAAATGTCCATTAACCTTGTGGGAGAAAGCCATTTAAAACACAAAGCACATGAGTATGATGGTATTAAAGACGCTATTATTTTTGGGTTGGAAAGCCAATCCATTGCTCTTGCAGTTACATTAAAACAGCACAATTGGGTGCCAAAAATTGTTTCTTTTTCTGATGATGTAAAAGAGAACCACAATGATTTTGAGATTGTATCGCTCCCAGATATTTCACTACAATCTTTTGAACAATTACAACTGGAAAATGCAGATGTTATTGTCTGCCTTTTATCCGATGAAAACAATTATAAAATTTCCGAGTTGGTATACGAACATATAGGAACAAAAGATATTATTGCTCGTTATAACGGATCTAGGGAGTTTAAAGAAAGACTCGATAATTTAGGGGTGCGTATTATAGACCCTTCCTTGGCCATGATTAATTTACTGGATCATTTTGTTAGATCTCCAAATGCTACATCTATCTTATTAGGTCTGGATACGGCCCAAGATTCTATTGATGTTGAAATTAGGAACAAAGACATTCATGGTATGACGTTGCGGGATTTGCGTTTCCCAACAGACGTTATTGTGCTATCAGTAATACGAAATGGGCAAGTAATCATATCCCATGGATTTACCAGATTGCGCCTTGGTGATATTGTAACTTTGGTGGGAACAACAGAGAGCGTTGAAAATGTTCGTTTTAAATTAGAATCTTAATATTTCTATAACGTTTCGCACTCTTCTATTTGCTTTTCTTATTTTGGCGGTGCTATTACTTTTTAAATGAAACTATACCCTATAGAAACTGGTAATTTTAAGTTGGATGGTGGTGCTATGTTTGGCGTAGTTCCAAAAACACTTTGGAGCAAAACCAACCCAGCTGACGCCAAAAACTTAATTGATATCGCAGCCCGAAGCCTTCTCATTGAAGATGGCAATAAATTAATTTTGATTGATACAGGAATAGGGAACAAGCAATCTGAAAATTTTTTTAGCTATTATTATCGGTGGGGAAACCATTCTTTAGACAGCTCATTGAATAAGCTGGGGTTTCATAGAGATGATATTACGGATGTCTTTATGACACACCTTCATTTTGATCATTGCGGTGGTAGCATTCAATGGAACAAAGACAGAACTGGATATGAGCCTGCTTTTAAAAATGCTGTTTTCTGGAGCAATAAAGACCATTGGGAATGGGCCATTCATCCCAATGTTAGGGAAAAGGCATCATTCTTAAAGGAAAACCTCTTGCCCATGCAAGAAAGTGGGCAGCTTAAATTTATATCTAGAATTGAAAATGCTACCTTGGAGGAATCAGAATTAGGCTTTAGCATTCTTTTTGTTGATGGGCATACAGACAAGCAAATGATTCCTCAAATAAAGTATAAAGAAAAAACCATTGTTTTTATGGCAGACCTAATGCCAACAGTTGGGCATATTCCATTGCCTTATATAACTGGCTATGACACAAGACCGTTGTTGTCGTTATCAGAGAAAGAAAGTTTTCTTAACAAGGCCGTCCAAAATAATTATTATCTATTCTTGGAACATGATGCCCATAATGAGCTGTGTACCGTTCAGCATACAGAAAAAGGAGTCCGACTCAATAAAACACATACCTTTGATTCCATTTTTAATTGATGTTTTACATCGTTAAAAACCATGAAACACCCCATGTTTTGATCCCTCTTTATGAAATCATTAAATAAAAGTAAATTTGCAAAAATAAATTCTTATTATGACCTTTAAATTCTTTAATAGATTCTGTGGCATTTTTGCTGCTATGTTTTTACTTGTTAGTTGTGGCGCCACCTCTTTAGTACTCACTCCAATTGAAAATATAGAAATTGTTCCTTTAAAAATCGGTGAGCTTTCTGAAACCCAGAAAAAAAACTGGGGACATTTAGACCTCTATACAGACACAATTCCCGGAATGAGTGTTGATAAAGCATACGCAGAAATTATAAAGAACAAAAAAGGCAAAAAAGTTATTGTTGCTGTATTGGATTCAGGAATAGATTTAACCCACGAAGATTTGGACGGCATACTTTGGACAAACACTAAAGAAATTAAAGGGAATGGAAAAGACGACGACAATAATGGCTATATAGATGATATTCATGGATATAATTTTTTAGGAGAATCTTACAATGAACAATTAGAGTGTGCGCGTATTCTTAGACTTAATCTAGGGGATGCGGCTTTGCGCACAAAAGCTAAATCAGAATTAGATAAAAAACATCAAACTGATTTGCAAAACAAACAGCAGTATGAGCAAATTTTACAAACTGTAAAAAATGCAGATGCGGCAATTAAAAAAGAACTTGGCAAAGAAACATACACCAAAAAAGACTTGGCTTCCATTAAAACTGAAGATCAGGCCATGCAACAAAATATTTCTGTATTAATGCAAATGTTCACTTTTGCAGATAGCATTCCTGAAGTATTTGAAGAGCTGAATGGTGGTATTAAGCACTTTACAGAAAGCCTAAACTATAACCTTAATGTCGATTTTGATGGGAGAAAAGAAGTAGGGGACAACCCTTATGACTTTACTGATACAAGTTATGGAAATGGAAATCCTCAAAACAGAGTAGAAGACGAAAGTCACGGCACCCATGTTGCAGGTATCATAGCCGCAGAAAGAAATAATGGAAAAGGTGCAAATGGGGTTGCAAATAATGTTGCTATTATGAGCATTAGAGCAGTTCCCAATGGGGATGAGTATGATAAAGATATTGCTTTAGGTATTCGCTATGCTGTTGATAATGGTGCAAAAATCATTAACTGTAGTTTTGGTAAGTCATTTTCTCCAAATGCGCAATGGGTCTACGACGCCATAAAGTATGCCGCATCCAAAGATGTACTCATTGTACATGCTGCTGGAAATGATGGAGAAGATTTAGATAACCCTGAAAATCCTAATTTCCCAAACGATCAGGTAAACAATAGTACTGAGATATCAGATAACGTTATAACGGTTGGGGCTTTGGGCAGTAAATATGGTTCAGAGGTTCTAGCTTCTTATTCTAATTATGGGAAAATAAATGTGGATGTTTTTGCCCCTGGAACAGATATTTATTCAACCGTTCCAAATAATGAATATGAATTTATGCCTGGGACTTCCATGGCGGCTCCAGCAGTTGCCGGTGTTGCAGCTTTAATCTGGTCACAATATCCAAAACTAACAGCTTCACAGATAAAGAAAATTATATTGCAATCTGGGTTACCCCTAAAAACACCTATAATTCTTGGTGGAGATGCCTCTAAAACATCTTCTTTTGATAAAATTTCAACATCAGGAAAAATTGTAAATGCCTATAATGCTTTGTTATTAGCAAGTCAAATTTCTAAAGGAAAATAAATATTATGAAAATTTTACTGACGTTACTTTCTATTTGTTCGTTTGCTCATATCAACGGACAAAACTCTTCAACCTATTGGCAACAACACGTGAATTATACCATGGAAGTGAATATGGATGTGGAAAACTATCAATATAATGGTATCCAGAAATTGGTTTACACTAATAATTCTCCTGATGAAATCAGCAGGGTGTATTATCATCTTTATTTCAATGCTTTTCAACCAGGAAGTGAAATGGATGTTCGTTTAAAAAACATTCAGGACCCAGATGGCAGAATGTTCGTAGATGGGAAAAGTAGAATTTCTCAACTTAAAGAAAATGAAATAGGGTTTCTACATGTCTCGTCTTTAACACAAGATGGGGGAAAGTTAACTTATCAAGAAGAAGGAACTGTTCTAGTTGTTGATTTGGCAAAACCAATCCCTTCAGGAGGAAAAACAACTTTTGACATGGTATTCTCTGGACAGGTGCCTGTACAAATAAGACGTTCTGGAAGAGACAATAAAGAAGGAGTAGCGCTTTCCATGAGTCAATGGTATCCAAAAATGGCAGAGTATGATTTTGAAGGTTGGCATGCAGACCCATATATTGCCCGTGAATTTCATGGTGTTTGGGGAGACTATGATGTAAAACTGACGCTAGATAAAGATTATGTTGTTGGTGGTAGTGGTTACTTACAAAACCCCCAAGAAATTGGACATGGTTATGAAGCTGAAGGAACCAAAATAAAAAAACAACGGGGCAAAACCTTAACATGGCATTTTAAAGCACCCATGGTACATGATTTTATGTGGGCTGCAGACCCAGAATATGTACATGACATGGTTCAAGTAGAAAATGGCCCAATGCTTCATTTTTATTATAAGAACAATCCTGATATCATAGAAAACTGGAAAAAACTACAGCCAAAAACTGTTGAAGCAATGGAGTTTTTCAGTAAAAACATTGGAAAATATCCATATGAACAATATTCTGTAATACAAGGCGGTGATGGTGGTATGGAATATGCCATGGGAACATTGATAACAGGGCAAAGAAAGTTTGGTAGTTTGGTTGGGGTAATGGCCCATGAAATGGCACACTCTTGGTTTCAACATATATTGGCCACCAATGAAGCTAAACATTCATGGATGGATGAAGGGTTTACAACCTTTATGTCTACGCTTTGCATGAACCAAATAATGAACCAGAAAAAAGAAAATCCATTAGAAAGAACTTATAAGGGATATTATAGGTTAGTACAATCTGGTAAAGAACAACCGCAAACTACACATTCAGATAGATACAGTGTTAATTTTGCATATGGCGTAGCAGCTTATAGCAAGGGTTCCATCTTTTTATCACAATTAGGGTATATCATTGGGCAAGACAAACTAATGGAAACCATTAAAAAATACTATGCCGATTTTAAGTTTAAACATCCTGTTCCCAATGATATTAAAAGAACGGCAGAAAAGGTTTCTGGCATAGAGCTGGATTGGTATTTAATGGATTGGACACAGACCACCAACACCATAGATTATGGGATAAAAGAGGTGGTTGCTGATGGTGACAAAACTACAATAGGTTTAGAGCGAATAGGATTAATGCCCATGCCCATAGATATTTTAGTTGCATATGCTGATGGCTCACAAGAGACTTTTTATATCCCATTACAAATGATGCGCGGTGAAAAAGAGAATCCTTATCCCAATCTTAACAGAACTGTTTTAAAAGATTGGTCTTGGACAAACCCCACATACGAATTCACTTTGGATAAGCCTATAAAGGCAATTCGAATAGACCCTTCGCAATTAATGGCTGATGTGAACGCTGAAAACAATGTTTTTCAAGTTCAAGATTAGGGTTAAATTATATTTGATATAGCGTTTGCAGCTCCTTTATTTTATCATCAAAACCATTGTGTATTATGATACAAATGGTTTTTTGCTGTGCGCTCTCGGTTGTTCATCAAAATATAATTTTCATTAAGTGTTTTGTTTCTGTACCCCAACAAATGAAAGAAAGGCTTGGTGAAAAATTTTGCTGTCCTTGTATTGACCATGAGAGTCTCTTTTTTGGAGTTTCCCCAAGACACCCCGGGAAATATAGTAAGTAATGCATCTAGCCTAATTTTTCTAAAAAGAATGGAGGCCCATAATGCCAATAAAGGAATGTTTCGTATTAAAAAGAAACCCTCCTCTCCCTGTGTTTGGTACAAAGGCATAAAAATTATAGTATTAGTAGTTGTTTTTATTTCATTTCGATTGTGTAGAGCCAGCAAGGTTCCCTTACTTAATTCAGTAAAATTTTTAAGTTTCACGAGCATTTTAAATTCATCTTTAGCCTCTATTTTATGCCGATGTGTTATCTCATAAAAACTAGTGTCAAGCTCAGCAGAAGTTTGTAGTTGTTGATAGTGTATTTTAAATTCTGTAACATCTTTTTTTTTCAATAATCCCGTATAAACCATGGTGAGCCAAATAAAGGCAACGCTATTTTTTATGGCCTCTTGTTCTGCGTGTTGTCCAGATTCAAAGCCTAAGGAAACATATCCCAACTGATTGATGTAATTCAATAAAGGGCCTTCCAGATACTCCTCTATCCCCAAAACAATTGGGACTGGGAAAAGTTTGGAAAACTTACGGTTAATTAGTGCATCGTTAATTGTAATAAAAGGACGTGTTTTACTAGAGGTGGTATGAAAATCTATAAAGTAAAAAGTGGAAGATTCATCTTGGAGTATGACTAAAAGAAAAGCGTGAATTTCCATTAATTCTTTTTCTTCACTCGTTCTTTTTAGTTTTACTTTCTTTTGTATCTCTTCTATCTTCTGTAATGTCCAAAGTCTATTAAGGTCACTGTCCAAAAATCTTTGTTTTTTTAACAATGCCGGCATATTACCCCTAATGCCATAAACAGTACCCTTAATTTTATATTGCTCTTTATTGAGTACAGAAAACACTTCTTGGAGCGCTATTAAACCTGCTGGTTCATTTCCATGGATACCACCAAAAAAAACAATTATTGGGTCTTTTTGTTCCCCTTTTATTTTTCCAATAATACGTTGAACGGTCTTACTTTTCTTTAGTTGGATTGAAGTTTCTACCATATACTAAAAATCATTGGAAGTGATGATTCCCACCAATTTCTTTCCGTTTACCACGGGCAAACAATTTATTTTATTGAATTTCATAAGTTTCTTTGCCTCTTTTATATTAGTACCGGTCGTTATGGTGACCAATTCTTTTTTCATGATGTGTTGAATCTCTTTTTCAGATTTTTTAGAAACATTGGCGTAATATTGTACGTCTGTCCATGTTAGCAACCCTGTTAAATCATTATTGTCATCAAGGACAGGTACATGGTGTATGTTCTTCCATTGCATCATTTTTAAAACCAGTTCTGCACTGTCACTTTCTTGAGCTGTTACAATTTTAGTGTTCATAAGGTCACCTGCTTTCTTTTGCTCAATATCCTTTACATATTCATCTCCCTTTGGAAGTTTCCAGATATCTATGGTATATCCTTTTTGCTGTCTGTCATACATTGTTGCCACAAGATTTTTAAGTGCATCGGATGTACTGTGGGTTTCTTTTAACTTACGGTATGCTTTAATTGTCCATCTAGACCCGTTCATGGTCTTTATCCTGTTCTCTATTATAGATAAATAGTGCTCTGCATCTTTTGAATCAACATTCATGCTATAGAGTCCTTTGAATGCCCATGGCAAGAAATAATCCAACAGCAAATCATGGCTGGAAATTAATTTTTGGTTCCAATGGAACTGTGCTGCTGTACCATATCTTGCAGCATTAAAAAAATTGCTTTTGGCATCCTTAAAATTCATTTTTTTATGAATGTTTCTGTACTCTTTTGGCATTCCTTTCATTACCCCTACCCATAACATCATGTTGGCGATTTCATCTTCAATAGATGGGCCAGATGGTATGTACCTACATTCTATTCTTATGTGTGGTTTACCATTTGTTGTTCCATAACAAGGTCTATTCCATTTATAAATGGTTCCATTATGAAGGTTCAATGCTTTTAATTTTGGCACATTACCCTTCTGTAGTTCCTCCAAACTGTTCGTGTCAAAAGAAGAGGTGAGCAAACTTCTAAAATGTATAATGGATTCCTTAAAAAAATCCACTATGGTCCCTGTGGCCCAGCCATTGCCAAAACCAACTCTTGATTCCCTTTCGTTTAACAAAAATGTGCTCCTTCTTGTATCAATACTTTGGGTAAAGAGGGCTATACGGGTTTCCTCCCATAGTTCCTTGCCAAGCAAAATAGGGGAATTGGCACATATGGAAAGTATGGGTCCCGCTATTGCTTGTGACCAATTGTACATTTCCATAAAATTTTCTGCGGCTATCTGCAAATGGGATTGGAAACTAGTGTTGCATCCTTCAAAAAGAATAGTGTCATGGTGTAGGTTAACCTCATCTACCCCTTTTATGTGCAACTCAATATTGTTTTTTCTTATTTCCTGTAAAATTTCATTGAGTTCCTTATAGCGCTTAACTGGTGTAAGGTAAGATTGGCTTAAGTGCTTCATGCCAATTGTAGGCAATATTCCTGTGAGTATAATTTTTAATCCTTGTTTCTCTGCTGCTGTGTCTACTTTGTCCAACAAATCTTTTAATTGTTGGTATGCCTTTGAAAAACAATTGCCTTCTAAAGGAATGGGGTCCATATTTATTTCCAAATTGTACAAGGCCAATTCATTGGTAAAGTGAGCATTGTCCAAAGATTTTAATACCTCCATGGCCTTGTTTGAGGGTTCCCATGACTCATTGACCAAACAAAGCTCTTGCTCTGCACCTATTCTAATCGGGGATTTTTCAAACATATCTTTTTTTAGCATTTCTTCCAATGCCTCAATGTCCGAAAGCAAATGTTCTATATATTTTAATTTGTCTGGATTGCCAAATAGTTTTTCTGCCTTTAGTTCTCCCATATCCCCTGCTCTTTATCATTAAAATCCCTGAAAAAAGGACTAAAACGTCATACAAGATAAATTCCTTTGCTCTTATTAAATATGACAATCGTCATATTTAATCCCTGTAATTTCTATTTTTACACCATCATGTCGTTTAAATATCCTAAAACTGAAAAACTGAAAAGCAAAAAGCTAATTGAAAAGCTTTTTGAAAAGGGCAAAAATGTTTCCTCTTATCCAGTTAAACTCATTTATCTAAAAACCTCATTGCCTGAAGATGTAAAAATCCAAGCTGGGGTTGCAGTGCCAAAGAAAAAATTTAAAAGTGCCGTAAAAAGAAATCGAATTAAAAGGCTTTTGCGAGAAAGCTATAGATTGAACAAGCCCCTTGTTTTTAACAACATAGAGGGAAACTTTGCGTTTTTGTTTTTATACCTTGGTAAGGATGTGCCCCAGTACAAAGATGTAGAAAAAAGTATGGTGGCATTGCTTCAAAAATTCATTAAACAAGTTACTGATGAAAAAATTGATTAAGAAAAGGGTTTTGATTCCTGTATTTGCACTAGTTTTTTTAGTTGCTGCAAGTAGTTTTAAAAGCGACTTTTTTGAAATAGCCAAACAGATTGAAATATTTACCACGCTTTTCAAAGAGTTGAACATGAATTATGTGGATGAGACCAATCCAGCAGAATTAATGGATACCGCCATTAAAAATATGTTGGATGAGCTTGATCCCTATACCAAATTCCTTAATGAACAAGATGTAGAAGCATTTAAAATAAACAATGCGGGAGAATATTCTGGAATAGGCGCATTGGTGCGTTCCTATGATGACCGTTTATTGATTGTAGAACCCTATAAAGATTATCCTGCGGACAAAGCCGGACTAAAAGCTGGTGATGAAATCATTAAAATTGGCGACATTTTGGTTTCGGATTTTAAAGACAATGCATCAGACCTTTTAAAAGGTGCCAACAATACCAGTATAGAAATCACTTATAAAAGACAAGGAGAAACTAAAACCACCTCTATTTCTAGAGAAGGTATAGAGGTTGATGCTGTTCCCTACTACAAAATGGTAGATGAAAAAACAGGGTATATTGTTTTGGCCAAATTCAATGCAAAAGCATCCAAACAAACAAAAGAGGCGTTGATAGCGTTGAAAAATGAAGGAGCAGAAAGAATTATTCTAGATCTAAGAGGAAACCCTGGGGGCCTTTTGTCAGAATCCATCAATGTGACCAATTTATTTGTTCCAAAAGGAGAACTTATTGTAACCACTAAATCCAAGGTCAAAAAATTTAATCGGGAATATAAAACCAAAAATCAACCTGTTGATGTAAATATTCCATTGGTGGTTTTGGTAAATGGCAATAGCGCTTCGGCAAGTGAAATAGTCTCAGGCAGTTTACAAGATTTAGATCGCGCCGTTATTATGGGCGCACGTAGTTTTGGAAAAGGATTGGTACAGCGCCCTTTAAAGCTAACGTATGGCACACAGTTAAAAGTTACTATTTCCAGATATTATACTCCTTCTGGCAGGTGTATACAGGCTTTGGACTATTGGAACAGAGATCAAGCCGGTAAGGCCGTAAGAACTACGGAGTTTAATGATTTTACCACGCGTAATGGGCGTAAAGTACAAGATGGTGGTGGTGTGCTGCCAGACGTTGAGATCAATACCATAAAAACAAACACACTGACCAAAGCACTATTAAGGAACCATGTGATATTTGATTATTCCACAAAATATTATTTTGACCACAAGGTTGAAAATGTAGAAGGGTTCAATTTCTCTGACACTGATTTTTCAGAATTTAAAAACTATGTTTCCATGAGCAGTTTTAATTTTGAAACAAAGACTGAAAAAGCCATCAAAGAAGCAATGGCAGAAGAAGACAATGTAATCTTTGGGGAGAACGTAAAAAATAATTATAGGTCTTTATTGGCAGAGATTGATAAAAGTAAAATTGCCGCTTTGGACAAATACCAGAAAGAGATTCAAAAAAATCTTGAGGACGAAATTGTAAAACGATACTTCTATCGTACAGGGCTGTACGACCATTATTTAAAGAACGATGATGCCATTATGGTGGCCACAGAGCTTTTGGGAAATAAAGGAAAATATGATAGTTTATTGAAATAGTACTTTATTGCTCTAATCTCTCATAAAAACTGCATTTTTATACATTGGGTTTTTTGCTAATTTTACAACATGATAAAAGAGGTTCAGCTCCGCATAAATCTTATTGAAGAAAAACAAGAAGGAGTTTTAAAATGGAAAGCATCAAAACAATTAGGAGTTGATAAAAACGAAATAACCGCAATTAAAATCTTGCGTAAATCTATTGATGCGCGCAAACGCCAAATTATTTTTAACTACAAAGTTGCTGTTTACATCAATGAACCTGTTCCTGAAAATACGGGGTATACTTTTGATTATAAAGATGTTTCAGCTGCCAAAGAAATTCATATCATAGGTTTTGGCCCTGCAGGAATGTATGCGGCATTGCGGTGTATAGAATTGGGCTATAAACCCGTGGTTCTAGAGCGTGGAAAAAATGTAAAGGACCGCCGTAGGGATTTACGCGCCATCAATCAGTTTCATGATGTGAACGAGGATTCCAATTATTGTTTTGGAGAAGGTGGTGCGGGCACCTACTCAGACGGAAAACTATACACTAGAAGCTTAAAACGAGGAGATGTTCGCCGTATTTTTGAAAACTTTGTTTTTCATGGGGCCACAGAACAGATTTTGATTGATGCCCATCCACATATCGGGACAAATAAACTGCCTAAAATCATTCAAAACATTAGGGAGAACATTTTAAAGTATGGTGGTGAAATCCATTTTGAGAGCAGGGTTACGGATCTGATTATCAAAGAGAACAAACTACAAGCTATACACCTACAAAACGGCACAGAAATGTCTGTGAATGCAGTAATTTTAGCAACAGGACATTCCGCTAGGGACATTTATTATTTACTGCACAAAAAGAACATTGCACTAAAAGCAAAATCATTTGCCATGGGTGTTCGTGTAGAGCATCCACAACATATTATAGATTCCATCCAATATCACTGTAAAGGAGAACGAGATGAATTGCTGCCAGCTGCAGCTTATAGTTTGGTACATCAAGTAAATGACCGTGGCGTATACTCTTTTTGTATGTGTCCCGGTGGCTTTATTGTACCGGCCGCTACTGCCAATGGTGAGGTTGTGGTAAACGGAATGTCGCCATCCAAACGAAACAATCCATTTGCAAATTCTGGGATCGTAGTGGAGATAAATGTGGAAAAAGACCTTCCAAAATACAATCATTTTGGAGAATTGAAGGGGTTGGAATATCAAAAAGATTTAGAAAAACTGGCCTTTAATGCGGGTGGAAAAAGTCAGGTTGCGCCAGCACAACGGTTGACGGATTTTGTTGAGGGGCGGTTGTCCAATGATTTGAACAGCTCTTCATATCAACCAGGATTAAAATCTGCGCCTTTACATTCGTTATTGCCAAAACTTATTGGTAGTAAGCTACGAAAAGGTTTTGGTGTTTTTGGTAAAAAAATGAACGGATATTATACTGCAGAAGCTAATGTTGTTGGAGTGGAGTCCAGAACCTCATCCCCCGTAAATATTCCAAGAAATGAAAATTTGGAGCATCCAGAAATTGAAGGTCTGTTCCCCTGTGGTGAAGGTGGCGGCTATGCCGGCGGAATAGTTTCTGCTGCAATGGATGGGGAGCGTTGTGCAGAAGCGGCAATAAAAAGATGTTCATAGAGAATAGCTGTATCTGACTAAAAGCACTTGAAAAACATGAAACCTAAAATAGAAACCATCCCAGAAATTAAGTTGATAGGAATGTCTTGCAGCATGTCGCTTGCCAATAATAAAACACCAAAATTATGGGGTAGGTTTATGCCTCGTAAAAATGAGATTAAAAACAATATTGGGGTAGACCTATATGCCATGCAAATTTATCTTTCGTATTCTTTTAAAGATTTTACTCCAGAAACAATCTTTGAGCAATGGGCAAGTGTTGCGGTAACAGATTTTAATGCTGTTCCTGCTGGTATGGAAACGTATGTTGTTCCTGTTGGACTTTATGCTGTTTTCATACACAAAGGTTTGCCCAGTGACTTTCCTAAAACAATGGAATATATTGTAAAAACGTGGTTTCCTAAATCTAAATACACTTGGGACAACAGACCTCATTTTCAAGTAATGGGTGAGAAATATAAAAACAATAATCCCGCTTCTGAAGAAGAAGTATGGGTGGCAATTAAACTAAAATAATGCTAACACAAGAGGTAAAGAAATATATTAACAGTAGCGTGCTTTGTTGGCTGGCAACCTCATCCAAAGAGAACATTTCAAATGTTTCGCCAAAAGAAGTGTTTACCTACTTTGGTGAAGAAGCTATAATAATAGCCAATATAGCTTCCCCACAAACAGTAAAAAACATCAAAGAAAACTCTAATGTTTGTATTTCTTTTATTGATGTGTTGGTTCAGAAAGGCCTTCAAATTAAAGGAAGTGCAGAGGTTGTAAAAAAAGGAAATCAAATTATTGCTTTTGCTTTGGAATAATAAATACGCCATGAAAAAATTGTTGCTTTTGCTTGTTCTATTTTACGCCCAATTTCTTGTGGCTCAAACCTATGAAACAGGAAAAATTATTGATTCCGTTTCAGTATCTGAAACTCAAAACGAAACTTATACGCTCTATCTTCCATCTTCCTACAATGCTACAAAACTATCTTCTATTGTTTATATTTTTGATCCTATGGGAAGAGGGAAAATAGGTATTGCTCCATTTCTTGAAGCTTCTGAAACCTATGGCCATATTTTAGTGTGTTCCAACAATACTAAAAATGGGCCTTACAATCAAAATTTTGATATTACCGGAAGATTATTCAGTCATATTTTTTCCTTTTTCAATATAAATGAAAAACAAATATACTTAGCTGGTTTTTCGGGAGGATCTCGCTTGGCTTCTGCAATAGCAACACTGACAAATCAAATTGAAGGAGTTGTAGCATGTGGTGCAGGTTTTTCCCAACTGCCCATGCATGTTCCAAGTAATCAAAACTATTCCTATGTTGGTGTATGTGGTAATAGGGATATGAATTACACTGAAATGATTTCGGTAAGAGGTTATTTAGAGCAAAAAAAGTTTACAAACACATTGATTACATATGATGGAAACCATAGATGGCCTCCTCCAAAACAACTTTTAAAAGCGTTTGATTGGTTGGCAATTCAAACCCACATAAAAGGAGGTGTTGTATTGGATGAGGGCAAAATAAAAAAGAGTTATCTAAAAAATTATAAGGAGGCTAAAAGAATGGAAAACGAGGGTGATCTATTGGGTGCTGTTGAAAATTATGAACGCATTTTAGCAACTTACAGCTCTTTTTATACGTTAGATAGTGTTGTACAAGGACAAACTAAAATCCGTAAAAATAAAGAGTATAAAAACTCTATTAAAGCATTAACAGCAGCTTTTCAAAAAGAAACAGAATTATCAAACAAATTTTATAGTCAATTTAATAAAGATTATTTAATGCCCACAAAAGCAAATTATGGCTGGTGGAGAAAAGAACTGGGAAAACTAGAAAAAGTTAAATCTTCCTCAAATGTTGAAATGAACAAAATGGTAGAGCGAATAAAAACCAAGATATACATTATGGCATATTCTAAAAATAATCCTGAATCTACCAAAAAGCAAAAAGAGTTCAATTCTGCTCTTTTTAAATTAATTTATCCAGATTACAGAGGAAATTAGGATCTTCATAAGAAATCCACGATATTCGCCTCGTTAAATTATAATTTATAAACATGCTTAAAGTAGTTGAACTCTTTGCTGGTGTTGGGGGTTTCCGTCTTGGATTGGAAAAAGCCGACAAATACAAGGTGGTATGGAGCAATCAATGGGAACCTTCTACCAAAACCCAACATGCCTCCATGGTATATGAAGCCCATTTTGGTAAAGAAAACCATAGTAACAATGACATTGCTGAAGTCAATATTAAAGATATTCCTGACCATGATATTTTAGTAGGTGGATTTCCCTGTCAGGATTATTCCGTAGCCACAACTTTGCAAAACTCTAAAGGGTTAATTGGTAAAAAAGGTGTGCTTTGGTGGTCCATTCACAAAATTCTAAAAGAAAAAAAGAAAAAACCTAAATACCTTTTTCTTGAAAATGTAGACCGATTGTTAAAATCGCCCTCCAGCCAAAGGGGAAGAGACTTTGCAATTATGCTTAAAAGCTTATCAGATATGGGCTATGCTGTTGAATGGCGGGTTATAAATGCTGCAGATTATGGTATGCCACAACGAAGAAGACGGGTGTTCTTTTTGGGATATCACAAATCCACCCCTATGTACAAAACACTAAAAAAAACTTCTGCATCTAAATGGATGATGGAATTAGGAACACTTGCTTCAGCCTTTCCCATTGGCAGTTCTATTGAAAATGAAAACAAATTTACTTTAGAGGGTGATTTGGTTACTCTTTCTGAGAGTTTTAATCTAGATAAATCTCTTTCCCCTTTTCAAAATACAGGCGTTTGTTTCAATGGTGCCGTACATACTATAAAAACAGCATCAAAATTTAGTGGAAAGAAAACAGTTTTAAAGGATGTGCTACAAAATGGAGAAGTAACTCCAGATTTTTATATTCCAGAAGAAGATTTACCAAAATGGAGCTACTTAAAAGGAGCAAAAAAAGAAGTAAGGAAAGCTAAAAATGGTTTTCAATACAATTATAGTGAAGGTGCCATGATTTTTCCAGACGCGTTGGACAATGCTTCAAGAACTATAATCACGGGAGAGGGTGGAAAATCTCCATCTCGATTTAAGCATGTGGTACAAACTAAAAAAGGACTTCGCCGTTTAACTCCAGTTGAACTGGAACGATTGAACATGTTTCCTGACAACCACACACAACTAGATGGAATTTCGGACACCAAAAGAGCATTTTTTATGGGAAATGCTCTTGTTGTTGGGGTTGTGGAAAAAATAGGGGAAGCACTATTTGAAAAAATAAATTCTTGATCTGTGGCTTTAAAAAGTAGTTTTAAGTCTGATTTAAATAAAGAGCAGAGACTATCTGTTTTATTGGACTGCTATTATAAAGAACATCTTAAAAACTACACTTTTGAAAGAATCCACGATATCAAAAATCAAATGTTGGGTATTGATGTTGTTTTTACCCACAAAACTACTGGTCAAAAATTCTTGATTGATGAAAAAGCACAGTTAGATTATATAAATGAGGACCTGCCTACCTTTGCATTTGAATTGGAATACCAAAAAAAAGGAATTATTAAAAGTGGATGGCTTTTTGATCAAAACAAAAAAACCAATTTTTACTCTTTAGTAACAGGTATTTATAGTAATGAACCTAAAAAATTTACTTCTTGCAAAATAACTTTTGTAAATAGAGAACAGCTAAGTAAATTGCTTTTTAATAAAGGTGTTAGTGAAAAAAGACTGTGTTCTTATATTAAAGAAAACAAAGGGGTTCAAGGTAAATTACCTATAAAAGAATTGAATGATAGAAAGGAAGGATATTTGTATTTTTCAACTACAAATAAATCAGAAAAGCCTGTTAATCTAATTTTAAAATTAGATTTTTTACTGAATGAAAAAGTAGGGAAAAGGTTTTGTTAAGTTTATTCTTTATACATTCCTATATGCGGAATATTATCTTCTAAATATTCATTTCCCTCTTCCAAAAATCCCAAATCAACATAGAATTCCTTTAAATAGGTTTGTGCAGAAATATGAATTTTGTTTTCGTTAAATTTTTCTTTAATGGCTTTTATTGAGGCTTCTACAATTTTTTGTCCATAACCATATTGTCGTTCTTCTTTTTTAACCACAACCCTACCTATACTGGCTTCATCAAAATAATCTCCTGCCTTAAAAACCCGTGTATATGCAACAACTTGTCCTTCCTTTGTGCCAATTATGTGCAATGCCTTATCATCTTTCCCATCTAAATCCTGGTATACACAGTCCTGTTCCACAACAAAAACTTCTGTCCTTAGCTGTAAAACAGTATACAATTCTTGTATGGTAAATTCACTAAAAAATTTGACTTCAATTTTCAACATCTTAATCTTGGACAATTACTTTTTTACTATCACATTTACCAAACTCTGGTTGAATATTTACATGGTTTATATCAAACTCATGATATACTTTTTCTTCTATTTCATTTAATATAATATCAAATTGGGATAGGCTTATATCCTCCTTAAAATCAATGTGTGCCTCTAAGTGTACTTCTTCCTCATTTAATTGCCATATATGTACATGGTGTACGTTTCTTATTGGCTCTATTTCACATATTGATGTTACTATTTTTTGTACTTCTATGGTTTCTGGAGTAAACAACATCAATACTCTTGTAGAAGCTTTTAAAAGTTGATATCCCATATAAATAAGATAGAATGCTATTAATAGTGTCAATAATGCATCAACCCAATACACTTCATAAAATTTCATTAGAAGACCACCTATCAATACCGCAACAGAAGCCATCATATCTGTAAAAAGATGTAAATAGGCAGACCTCATGTTCATATTGCTATCGGCATCTTTTTTAAGTAAAAGAACACTAAACCCATTTGCAAAAACTCCTAATAAAGATAGCCATATAACTAAATCAGATTCAATTTCTTGCGGTGCCAAAAAGCGTTCTACAGCTTCTTTTATCAATATAATAGCAATAATAATTAAGGAGGATGCATTCACAAATGCTGCTATAATTTCCGCTCTTTTATATCCAAAAGTTTTGTTTTTTGACGCTTTTTTATTTGATAGAATTGTCGCTACATAGCTTACTATTAATGAAATAACATCACTAAAATTATGAAGTGCATCAGAAAGTAAAGAAAGGCTCCCTGAAATAACACCTCCTATTACTTGGGATACTGTTATTAAAATATTTAAAAGAATAGAAATAAGAAGGTTTCTTCCTTTTAAATCTGGATGTGAATGATTGTGATGCTGGTGTGAATGCCCCATATATTAAACAACACAAGGTATTTTTTCAATTCTTCTTTCATGTCTGCCACCTTCAAATTCTGTATTTAAAAATGTTCTTACCATTTCTAGTGCTTGGGGTAAAGAAATAAATCTGGCTGGTAGGCTTAATATGTTTGCATCATTATGTTCTCTGGCCAATTGCACAATTTCCTTTGTCCAACATAAAGCAGCTCTTATTTTTTGATGCTTGTTAGCGGTCATTGAAGCACCATTTCCACTACCGCAAATAATTATTCCAAAATCTACTTTGCCTTCTTCAACTTCTTTTGCAACCGGATGTATAAAATCTGCATAATCAACACTATCTGTACCATTTGTACCATGGTTATTGACTTCTATATCCATAGATTTCAATAAACCTATAATTGCAAGTTTATATTCTGTTCCCGCATGATCATTTCCTATTGCTATTTTCATACTTTTTATAATTATTGTGCGTTAAACAAAGATACAAAACCCTTTTTACACTTATTTAGGCTCATTGTATTTGATATACTAATTAAGGTAAATACTCCATCTATTTTACTGTTGTTAACAACAATTTTTATAATTATCTTAATATATTAATAATCAATAGTTTAGTGTTTATAGTAAAATGTTCATATATAAACAACAATATATGACGACTTAATTTTTAAGTATCAATTATTAATTGCTTTATAAAACAAATCGAAATAAAAAAATATAGTTTTTAAATAATAGTATAATTCTTTCAAAAAAGTAAATAGGGGTAATTAACATTTTAGTAATATTAAATTATTAAAAAAATTATGTTGAAATAGGTTATCAATAGGTGTTTATAAAAAACATAAAAGCCTGATATTTACAATAAATACATAATGATAAATTGTATATAAATATTTTTTACTGTTCAAAGCAAGTATTTTTGCAATAAGTTATATATACTATTAACAAGCAATCATAAACACCATTTCTTTATTAAATTTTAAAAAATAGATTTATAATATTATATATATGTTGATAACATTTAAAACGTTTCTCTTTTAAAAGAGAAAGATAGCAATGAATTATAATTTGTAATTTTCCAGAAATATAGAAAGTTAATGACTAAAAAAAATAAAAGATCTAAAAGTCAAAAAAAGAACGAAATAACCAAAGGTATTTTCACCGTATTGGAAAAAGAACCTAATAAAGACTTTAATTATAAACAAATAGCCTCTAAAATAGGGATTGTAGATGCAAATGATAGAAATGAACTTATAAAAAGACTGGTTCAATTAAAAGAAAAAAGAAGAATTTTAGAAGTAAGTAGAGGTAAATATAAAGCGATTGCCGATACAAAATCCTATCACACTGGAAGGATAGATGTTACTGGAAGAGGAAATGCTTATGTGATTATAGAAGGTATTGAAAATGATGTTTTTGTTCCTTATAATAAATTAAATAAAGCTTTTCATGGAGATACTGTTGAAGTATATGTTTATCCACAAAAAAAAGGAAGGAAACTAGAAGGGGAAATAAATGCTATTATAGAAAGAAAGAAGACATCTTTTGTAGGTATTGTTGACCTACAAAAAACTTTTGCGTTTGTTAAACCTTCAGATTTTAGAATGTATACAGATATTTTTGTGCCATTAGATAAAATAGGAAAAGCAAATAATGGTGATAAAGTAGTTGTAGAAATTATAGAATGGCCAAATAAAGCAGATTCACCTTTTGGTGAGATAACAGAAGTTTTAGGAAAACCAGGAGAACATAATACAGAAATACATTCCATTTTAGCGGAATATGGTTTACCATATGAGTTTCCTATTGAAATAGAACATTTTGCTGATAAAATAGATACAAGTATAAAAACATCAGAAATTGCAAAAAGAAAGGATATGAGAGATGTTCTTACCTTTACAATTGATCCAAAAGATGCCAAAGATTTTGATGATGCTCTTTCTTTTCAAATATTAGAAAACGGAAATTATGAAATTGGTGTACATATTGCTGATGTTTCACATTACGTTGTACCAAATACTATTTTAGATGATGAAGCTTATGAAAGAGCAACATCTGTATACCTTGTGGATAGGGTAGTTCCTATGCTTCCAGAAGTTTTATCAAACAATGCTTGTTCATTAAGGCCAAATGAAGAAAAATATACATTTTCAGCTATTTTTGAAATTGATGATAACGCTACTTTAAGAAATCAATGGTTTGGGAGAACAGTAATAAATTCCAATGAACGTTTTGCGTATGAAGAAGCACAATATATTATTGAGACTTCTGATAAAATCATACCAGAAGAAATATCCATTAGAAATGGTGCTTATAAAGTAAATGATGATGTGGTCAATGCTATATTGACCATGAACAAACTTGCTAAAATTATGCGTGGAAAACGCATGCAAGAAGGAGCAATTTCTTTTGATAAGGTAGAAGTTAAATTCAATTTAAACGAAAAAAATGAACCAGTAAGTGTTTATTTTAAGGAAGCAAAAGATGCTAATAAACTTATTGAGGAATTTATGTTGCTTGCCAACAGAAAAGTTGCAGAATTTATTGGAAAACAGAAACCTATAAAAACATTTGTTTATAGAGTGCATGATGAGCCCAATGAAGAGAAGCTAATGAACCTTAATGGGATTATTTCTAGGTTTGGACACAAACTTGACTTTAAAAATAAAAAGACCATTAGTGACTCCTTAAATAAACTTCTTGAGGAGGTAAAGGGAAAAAAAGAACAGAATTTAGTGGATACATTAGCTATTAGAAGTATGAGTAAAGCTATTTATACCACGGACAATATTGGCCACTATGGTTTAGCTTTTGAGTATTATACCCATTTTACCTCACCAATAAGAAGATATCCAGATGTAATGGTGCATCGTTTATTACAAAATTATTTAGATAATGGAAAAACACCAAAACTTGAGGTTTATGAAGAAAAATGTAAACATTCATCAAACATGGAAGGTTTGGCCGCAAGTGCAGAACGAGATTCTATAAAATACATGCAGATAAAGTTTATGCAAGACCATCAGAATAAAGAATTTAAAGGTGTTATATCCGGAGTAACAGAATGGGGCATTTATGTAGAAATAGTTGAAAATAAATGTGAGGGAATGGTAAGAATAAGGGATATAAAAAACGATTATTATACCTTTGATGAAAGACAATATGCTATTATTGGAGAAAGAACAGGTAAAATTTACCAATTAGGAGATATGGTCACTGTCATGGTTAAAAGTACAGATCTTATAAAAAGACACTTGGATTTTACCTTATTGGATAAATTAAATTAATAAAGAAAGCTTTCTGGTACGGAAATTGTTATCTTTTGTAGGATTTTACCTAAAAACCAAATCAATGAAAAAGATAATTTTATTAATTATCATTTGTATGGGCATACAAACGAGTACGGCTCAGAACGAGGAAATAATACTATCCCTTGAAAAATTCACAGAAATAAAAGGATTTGATGGACTATCTATCAACCTAATTAAATCTGATGAAAACAAAGCTGTCATAACAGGCACTAATACACAAAAAGTAGCTATTGTAAACAATAAGGGAGTACTAAAAATAAGAATGCAAATAAGTAAATTGTTCAGCGGTTATAGAACATTTATAGATTTGTATTATACAGAACCATTAGTTGTTATAGATGTTAATGAAGATGCAAAAATCACATCTAAAGACACAATAAAACAAGATATATTAGAACTTAAAGCCCAAGAAGGTGGTGAATTGGTTATTAATGCAGAGGTAGAACAGATGTTAATTAAATCTGTTACTGGGGGTATTATTACAACTAGAGGGATGGCAAATCTACAAGATGTAAACATTAATACAGGTGGTATTTATAAAGGAGAAGATTTAAAAACCAAGTTCAGTACAATCAATGTAAATGCTGGATCTAATGCAAGTATTTATGCTACAGATTATGTAAAGGTAACCGTTAAAGCCGGCGGAGAAGTTTTAGTTTATGGTAATCCAATAAAAATGGATGAAAAAACTGTGTTTGGCGGCAAAGTTTCCAGAATGTAAATACAGATTATAAAATACAATGTTAGAAGATATTCAGGCAGCAATTCCATTAGGTTTTATTTTAAGCTTTATGATTGGGCCTGTTTTTTTTGTGTTGTTGGAAACCAGTGCCGTAAAAGGGTTTAGGGCCGCAATTGTTTTTAATATAGGGGTGGTTATAGCGGATATTCTTTTTATTCTGGTAGCATACTTCAGTAGTTTTCAATTGTTAGAAAATTTAAGCAATCAACCTGGTCTGTTTGTTTTTGGAGGTGTAATTCTATTGGTTTATGGAATTACAATGGTCATTAAAAAGGAAACTAAAGAGAATAAAGCAAACCTTAAAGCGAATAGAAATTATTTGGGATTGTTTATAAAGGGTTTTTTATTGAATTTCATTAACATAGGAGTTCTTGTTTTTTGGCTGGGAATCATAATAGTGGTTGGTCCAAGCCTTAACAATGACCCTAACCGAATATTAATTTTCTTTTCTACTATGCTTGCCACATATTTCACAATAGATATCTTCAAAATTCTTTTGGCAAAACAATTAAAAAGAAAATTAACACCAAAAAGAATTCTTTTGATGAAAAAAGGTCTAGGTGTTATTTTAATTATATGTGGGTTGGTGTTAATAACAAAAGGATTCCTTCCAAAAGATAAGCTAAACATTGAAAAAGGAATAGAAAGAATAAGGGAATAAAAAACCCGCCTAAAAAGACGGGTTTTGGAGGCATCGAGCGGATTCGAACCGCTGTACAAGCTTTTGCAGAGCTGCGCCTAGCCACTCGGCCACGATGCCAAATAAGTTTGCAAACTTAAAGAATATAATTTTCTTAAAGTTAATATAATTTCTGTTTTTTAACTTAAGAACAAAATAAACAGAAATCTTAAATCAAGAAATTAGAATATAACAACTTCTTGATTTAAGATAGAAATGATTTTAAAGTATAAAATCATTTTTTTGGAGGCATCGAGTGGACTCGAACCACTATAAAAATCTTTGCGAGATTTTGTCTATCCATTTCAACCACAATGCCATTCTAAACGTATACAAAATTACCACAATGTTTTTAATGGTAAAAACAATAACCCGTTAGTTCAACGAGTTAATTCTAATTTTATCGAAACAGACCCTACATCACCACCAATAGGAGGGTTTATTTTTGATACGGATACTTCAGCCTTTTTAATAATTTGTATTTCTGATAAAAATCTATTTAAAATCCTTTTTGCAACATGTTCCAAAAGTTTAGAAGCAATGGCCATTTCTTCTGTTACAATCTTGTTGATGTGAACATAATCTACAGTATCTGTTAAATTATCAGAGATTGATGCTTTTAAAAGGTCAGCATGCACTTTAACGTTGACTAAATAATCGCTTCCAATAACAGTTTCTTCTTTTAGACAGCCATGAAACGCATATACACGAATATTAGCCACATTGATTACCCCCATAGTTTGTTATTATGTTTGTGCAAACTTAATGTAATGCACAAACATTAAAAAGAACACCTACAATTACTTAGTCCCTGGAAAATATCCACGCCTAAAGTGACAACATGGGTTCCTGTACTATATCCTAAAATCTCATTGAGAATAACTTGATAAGAATATCCGAAATAAAAATTGTTCTTTTTTAAACCTACAATAGGTGCAATGTATAATGGATCTCCAATTTGGTCATTTAAAAACCGATAGGTAATACCAGCATAGTAGTAGTCTTCAAAATCATACCACCTGAATTTTGTGTTTATATCTGTAACAGACCTACCATCACTTTCAAACCATTGAAAAAATACAGAAGGTTCAATCTCAAAATCACTGTTTTTGCTTTTAGAATACCTGTACCCCGTGTATACATAGTAGTTTCTTAATTTGTTGGGCTCAAACTGAGTATCAAACTTTGTAAGGTCTTTAGGTAAAACATTAGAGGCGTTTGCGCTGATATAAAATTTATCCTTACGATACATTAAACCAATATCAAAATTATGATTAGTAGTGGATCTGTCATCCGTTACGTTTGGATCATTGTTATCCGTAAAATTTTGAATATCTATTCTAAACTGGTTAAAATTATATGAAACACCAAAAGATAAAAACTCATCATCATATCTATCAATTGTCAAATGATGGGCAAAAGAGACCCTTGCCCCTCTTTGCTTGGTTTCTCCATTGCTATCATTATATAATAGCATTCCCAAACCAGACCTATTTCCCAATCTAGCATCAGCGGCTAAGGATTGTGTGTCAGGGGCATCTTCTATACCCACCCACTGTGTAAGGCCATTGATTCTAATTTTGATATGATCACCAATACCAGCGTAGGTTGGTGACATTACAAATGGATTGTCTGCTAAATATTGAGAAAGCTGGGGAATAGTAAGTTCCTGCCCTTGTATTAAAAGAGCATTTAAAAGTAAAAATAAGACCAGCAGTTTCTTCCGCATAGTTTTTAGGTTAAGTTTCATTATCTATATAAGGTAAAATGTCCAATAAACTCCCTTTCATCTGTTTCTCCCATGAGCTTAATGACATACCAATAATCACCTGTTGGGAGTTCTGTATTTTGGTATATTCCATTCCATCCAGAGTCATTGATTCCCATTCTATAGACCTCTCTACCATAACGGTCAAATATAATGGTTAGTATTTGTGGGAACTGCTCTATATTGTCCGGAATCCATAAATCATTGTTGCCATCTTCGTCCGGGGTAAAGAAATTAGGAATCTCAATATCAATAAACTCTATAAATATTTCAGCAGACATCTCACATCCGTTTTCATCTATGACCGTAACAGTATAGGTATCAGTTCTTGTGATGTAGTATATGTTTTCATCACCATTGTCAATACCATCAAAAATGAACGTATAACCTTGTCTTCCACCACCAGCTATAGCTGTAATTTCATTGATGTTATTTTGCTCTAAGACCAAAGTAAGTGGTTCAAAACTTTCAATTTCAAAGTCAATTGTATTGATACACCCATTAGAGTGGGAAATAGTCATGGTATGGTTGCCCGGCGTTATATTCCCAAAGTCAAAATCTAGCTGTAGGTCCAAAGGATCAGTTGAATCCAAAGCATATAGAACATTAGATGAAACGGTTGGGTCTTCAAATATTAAATTTATAGAAGCTGTAGGCACATCTGTTGAACATGTATATATGGGCTCAATAATTCCATTAAGGTTAACACCTGGTTCAATTTCCACAATAATATTGGTTTCACAATCTTGGGCATCTTTAATAAAGATGACATATGCATTGGCAGCAAGGCCAGTGAACAATGTTTGCCCTAATATAAAGTCTGTGTCATTGTTAGAATTAAATGCCGTTCTGTATGGTGCTGTTCCACCGCTAATAGCTATAGAGATAGATCCGTCTTCACTACCGGCACACACCTCTGGCAACGCTGTGTATATAACATCTAATGGAGTTGGCTCAGCTATTGTAAATTGGAAGGGAATAAAACACCCATTTACATCTTGGGCTATAACGTCATAGACACCAGGCTCTAAATCAGTAAATACGTTTTCTGTATCAAACTGGTTAAGGTTTGGAGAAATGGCATATAAAATATTTCCTGTTCCACCTGAAACCTCAACAGTTATAGTCCCATCATCTGCACCATTACAAGTAACATCTGTAAAATCTTGAATGTCAATTTGAAGAGGTAATGGGTCTATAATTCTAATTACCCCAGAAGTCTCTTCACAATCCAAACTGGTCACATGAACATAATAATTGCCAGCAACCAAACTGCTGAACAGCCCTGTAGGTTGTGGGCCAGCCAATAAATTGGTCAAGGCCGCATCATCATAAAGCTCATAGGAATAATTACCCAACCCGCCAGAAGCATTGGCAATAATGGTTGCTGAAGCCTCAGCAAAACAATTGATCAGTGCCGCACTATCATCAATGGCGATGGCCAAAGGAGTTATTGCTTCAACTGAAACTTGATTGGACAACATGGCCTCACACCCGAATGAATCACGAACATAATATTGATATACACCATCTGATACCGTAAATGTATGGGTGTTTACCCCACTCATTGGCAAATAAACAATATTATCAATACTATATTGGTAAGGTCCTGTTCCACCAGAAGCAGTCAACTCTATTTCAGCATCATTCAAACACGTCATTGTACTTAATTGCACCAAGGAGCTAAAGACTTCAATAGGTTCGGTAATGGTTACCTGAACAGTTTCCAGACCACAGTTCCAACCATCGGAAACAGTAATACTATATATTCCCGCACCAAGGTTGTTGAAATTTTGACTTACTTGAGCGCCAGACGTAAAGTCAATAACCGTCCCAGTTGGGTCATAATAGTTTAATTGATATTGATATACGCCTTGTCCATTGATTACATTGATGGCCGATACAGTTGCATCGGTATCTCCATAACATACCAAATTAGGTAAGGAAGCGGTAATGTCCGCTGTTATTGGAATTGGGGCAGTCAAGATTTCCGCATCATTGAACACACAACCACCATCATCTGTAATGGCAATAGTAAAGTTTCCAGCAGATAAGCCTGTAAAAATATGACTTGTTACATCTGTCACAGTATATACTTGAGTTGTAGTGGTATTGGTCAATACAATATCATAAGGCGCATAACCACCACTTGGGTCAACAAGAATTTCACCTAGATCATTGGCACACGTTACCTCTGCAATTGGATTTACAATTGCAACAAGCGGCATGTCTGGAGATATAATAGTGAAACTGTTGGAATCTTGAATACATTCTGGACTACTTGTTTCGGTCACCCTTACAAAATAGTTCCCTCCCGGTAAATTGTTTATAGTATGTGGGTTTACAGCTGTATTGCCCGACCCAGCTATTCCTGTTGTTAAACCAGTGCTACTATTGAAAATTTCATAATCATAAGCACCTGCATATCCTGTAACGTTTATTGTTGCCTCACCATCTATTCCTCCAAAGCATGTAACCGGTACTGTAGCGGTAGCAACAACATCAATTAAATCATAAGGAGCAATTGTATAAGAAGCGGTATCAATATAACACCCTGTTGCTGTATCGGTAATCCTGAACACATAGGTACCAACCGTGGTGATATCAAAAGTAGTGGTAACATTGGTAGGTGTTGCCGTTAATGCCCCGTTTGGATTTCCAAGAGGCAATAATTCATACGTGTATACATTTGCCACATTGCCATCATCAACAACTGTTATCAATATTTCTTCTGGGTTGACACAAGAAATAGCAGTATTTTGCGAAACTGTTGCGGTAAATACATTTAAAGGTTGAATAGGTGCTACAACAGCAGTTATGGCACAACTGTTTGCATCAGCTACATAAACCGTTATGTTTTGTATACTTCCATCATCAATTATATCAAAAGTATTTGATGTTTGGAAGTTTACATTATCTATACTATACAGGAAAGGTCCTGTTCCACCACCAGCTATTGCCGTAATGGTAGATGTGGACGCTGTATTGCTTGGATCACAAACAAAAGCCGTTGCCGTTGCCGTTGCCGTTAGCACAGGGGGTTCAGTAATTTGATATGTTATCCTATCATCACAGCCTCTAGAGGAAACAACCTCAACAACATAATCTGTACCTAATCCTATACTTCCAGAAAGACCTGTAAATATTGGACTTGTTTGTGAGGCCAATAATGTAACTCCAGTGGCATCATACAAATTGTATGTGTATATAGGGTTGTCATTAACGCCAGGAGCAGTGGGCATTAAGTTAACAGTTATGCTTCCGTCACTAAGACCGTTACATGAAACATCTACAATGGTAGGCGCGTCAAAAGTAATTGGTGTCGGTGCATCCAATTCTTCGGTAATTGTTTTTATACAAACAGGATTGGTCGTGTCCAGATCAGTTATCTCAAAACTGTAAACACCAACTTGGGTAAGACCCGTGAACACACCTGTTGCATTGTTTATCGTTGTTGTTAAATCTGGGAAGGTCACAATGTACTGTAAGTTGAGAGAACCACCATTTACGTTGATCGTTATTTCACCACCAGGAGCAACAGTACAGTCAATTAGCTTAACAACAGTACTTGTCAAGTTCATTTCTTCATAAAGCACTTCTGCAGCAGTTGTAAAAGAACAAGACCATTGATCGGTTATAAGCACTTCATATGTTCCCGCACCCAGTCCAGAGAATGTTGTGGATGATTGTGGGGCACCAAAGGCAGAACTATCTTTGATTAATTGATAGGTATAGTTGTTATCCTGTCCGCCAACTGTTCCCACTACTTCTATTTCTCCTTGAAGGTTGGTACAATTTTCCTGATTTACCTGAAGAGAGGCACTTATTGGAGTGGGATCACTTAAGACAATATTGTTCTGTATCATTTGTTGACATCCACTGGAGTCCATGACCCAAGCTTCATATGTGCCAACTGAAAGAGTATTAAATCCAGTTCCTGCAACATAAGAACCAGGACCAGCAGGCGCAGCGGTTCCAACAAAGTAGGAATAACCAC
>CAYNLI010000025.1:0-20385 GCA_964398035.1 uncultured Flavobacteriaceae bacterium
TTTATAGTTAGCTTAATTATTCGTATATTTCCTTTATGGGAATGACAATAAAATTTGAGATACAAGAAAGCATCTCGGTCTTAGAAAAGGCATTTAAATCATCAAGTAATTTTAAAATTCGTCAACGTATTCAGAGTTTATTACTTTTAAAACAAGAGAAGTTTAAACGCCAAGTAGATTTAGCTGAATATCTAGGTGTTGGACATTCAACATTAAGAAGTTGGATAAAACAGTATAAAGAATGTGGTTTTGAATCTTTAACAACACTACATAGTGGGGGCAACTACAAGGGTATTATAAGTGAGTCGCTTCATAAAGCCTTAGAGGAAAAAGTAAATGATTCTGAAAACCCATTTTTAGGATATTGGCATGCTGTTGATTGGGTGAAAGAGCATTTTGATCAGCGCATTAATTATCAAACGCTACGCGCTTATTTAATACGACACTTTAAAACCAAGAAAAAGCATCCCAGAAAATCCCATTACAGAAAAGACGAACAAGCCCTAGAGGTCTTCAAAAAAACTCCCAAACACCCTAGAAGAACTTAGATGTAGTCTAAATAAAGATTACGCTACTGTTAATCTATATTTTCAAGATGAATCTCGTTTCGGGCTAATGACTCATGTGGGAACTGTACTTACAGCAAAAGGAGTGATACAATACTTCCAATCTGTAGGACAGTTTAAATGTATTACTTAGTTTATTATGCTGCAATTTTCTTAGCTTCATAAACTTGATTTGGTGGCACTTTTCTTATTTCAGTGTGTCTTCTTTTTGTATTATAGAATTCAATATACTGGTTTACCATTTGATATTACTTTTTCATTCAGATAGAGGAATACAATATGCTTCAAAAGAATTTAGAAAAATAATTAAGTCTAATTCTTTAATTACTCAGTCTATGAGTAGAAAAGGAAATTGCTGGGATAATGCTGTGGCAGAATCCTTTTTTAAAACACTAAAGGTTGAACTAATTTATGGAAATGAATTAGAATCTATTGAGCAGGCTAAAACTAGTATTTTTGAGTACGTAGAAGTATGGTATAATAAAAAACGATTACATTCTTCTTTAGGATATAAAACCCCTTATGAAGTAGAACAAGAATTTTATCAATTTAAATATGTAGCATAGGTCTTAGGAAATTTGTCCGCCTTTTTGTTGCAAGTCCACTTAATATGCTTTCTGTTCCTAGTTCACTCCTAGAATAATTTAGGGATTATATCAATCCCCTTGCTTTAATTTCTAAATATTTATTTATAGTATTTACCGTGAGGTCTTTAGGCTTGGTCAAAATAGTTTGTATGCCATGTTTGCGAAGTTCATTTACAACCAATTTCTTTTCATAGACAAACTTCTCTGCAATGGTCTGTTCAAAAATTTGATGAGTGCTTTCAGCTTGTTTGTCCACAAATTGGGTCAGTTCTGTATTTTCAAAGAAAATGACCACCAATAAATGTTGCTTGGCCATAGCTTGCAAGTAGGGGAGTTGTCTATGAAGCGCATCCATGGTTTCAAAATTGGTGTACAATAATAGGAGACTTCTGTGTGTAATGTTTCGTTTTACATCTATATAGAGCCTACTAAAATCACTTTCAACATAGTTGGTCTCTAAATTATAAAGCGTTTCTAAAATAAGGCTCATTTGTGAGCTTCGCCTTTCTGCCACTACTCGGTTATCTATCTTATTGCTGAAAGCGAACATACCTGCCTTATCGTGTTTTTTTATGGCAATGTTACTGATGACCAAAGTGGCATTTATGGCATAATCCAAGAGGCTTAATCCTTCAAAAGGCATTTTCATGACTCGTCCTTTATCAATAACAGAATAAATAGGTTGGGATTTTTCATCCTGAAATTGGTTGACCATGACCTGGTTTTTCTTGGCCGTGGCCTTCCAATTTATGTTTCTGATGTCATCTCCTTGAACATATTCTTTAATCTGCTCAAACTCCATGGTATGCCCTATACGGCGTATTTTTTTTAGTCCATACTCAAACAACCTATTGGTAAAGGCCATTAAATCATACTTTCGCAATTGTAAGAATGATGGGTATACAGGAACTTCTTGCTCATTGTTGAACGTATATTTACGGGATACCAATCCTAGAGGAGAACTTGCAAAAACATTTAAATTGCCAAAAGAATAAACACCCCTCTCTACTGGGCGTAGCATATACTTGAATTTTTTACTTTCTCCTTTTGCAATTTTGGTGACAATGCCAAAATCTCTTTTTTGAAACTGATGTGGAATTTCATCTAAGATTTTCAATGTACTGGGAAAAAGATAGGTATTGGTGAGTTGAATGCCAATGTCATTATCATCGCCATTGGATAATTTTTCTGGAACCAACCGCCCTCCAGAAATAGTTCCTTTAGATGCAAAGACCAATATTAGGTCTACTATAAACACGATTAAAAACATAAAAAATAACAGCTTTACAGCTCCGTATATATCTGGAAAGATATAAGAGACCAAAAAGCCCATGATTAGGCTTGTTAGCACGATAAAAAATCGCTTTTGTAAATAGGTATTTTTAAATATGCGTTTCATTTGTCTTTAATCATTACACTGGGATGTTCTAGACTCTGCTTAAATTGACAGTAAAAATCATCTAGGAACCTCTATGGTTTCCATAATTTGTTGCACTACTTTTTCTGCCGTAAAACCTTCCATTTCTCTTTCTGGGGTTAAAATAATACGATGGCAAAGAATAGGGGCCACTACTTTTTTAATATCATCTGGCGTAACAAAATCCCGACCATTGATAGCTGCCAAAGCTTTGGAAGCATCCATAATGGCAATAGAAGCCCGTGGAGATGCACCTAAATATAGGTTGGCATTTGTGCGTGTATTGTTTACAATGGAAGCAATGTATTTTAAGAGATTGTCCTCTACTATGATTTCTTTAATGGTGTCTTGGGCAGTGGCAATTTGTTTTGCGGATAGCACTGAGGAAACCATGCTTTCCACATCTTTGTTTTTTTGTTTATGCTTGTTTTCCAAAATCTTCACTTCTTCTTCCAAAGAAGGATAATCAACATTTATTTTAAAAAGAAAACGGTCCAATTGTGCTTCTGGCAAACGATAGGTGCCTTCTTGTTCTATGGGGTTTTGGGTTGCAAATACCAAGAATGGTGGCTGCATTTCATATTCCCTGCCGTCAATAGTGATTTGTCTTTCGGCCATGGCTTCAAACAAAGCAGCTTGGGTCTTTGCTGGGGCACGGTTTATTTCATCAATTAAAATAATATTGGAAAATATGGGGCCTTTTTTAAACTCGAATTCAGATGTTTTTACATTGAATATGGAAGTTCCCAAAATATCGCTGGGCATAAGGTCTGGTGTAAATTGTATTCGACTAAAATCTACATTCAAGGTCTTTGCCAATAATTTGGCTGTGACTGTTTTGGCAACACCTGGCACGCCTTCTATTAAAGAATGGCCATTTGCCAGTATGGATATAATAAGCAATTCTATCATGTCTTCTTGGCCAATAATGACCTTGCCCAATTCTGCTTTTATTTTACCCACTGATTCCTGTAATTGGGTCAGGTCTATTCTGCTGTTGAATTCCAATGGTTTCTTTTCCTGTTCGTCCATATGCTATTTCTTAAATGTGTCTATTTTTTTGTTCAATGCAATTACATCTTGTTCAGAATGCTGTGTTTTGTTTCTTAGATGGATAATAAAATCTATTAGTTCTTTTGTTTCCTTTATGGTTTTACCTGATTTGGCAGCTAAATCCCGAGCGGTCTTATCATTCATTGTTGAGGTATCCATATAATAATGGCTACGGATATGTTCTAGAAAATAATTCAATTTTTTAGAAATAAGGTTGGTGTAATCTTTATGCTGATAATAGAGACTGCCCACAGTACGTGCAAATTCTACAGATGAGTTTTCTAACGGCTCAATGACGGGAATAATGCGTTGTTCTCTTTTTGCCTTAAAAATCACAAATACTAACAACCCTAATATAGTGAGGTAATAGGCCCACTTTAGGGAAATTTGATTTAAAACAAAACGCATGGGAGAGTCTATAATTCTTCGTCCAGATTTTTTGTAATTGTCCCAATAGGTAGTTTTGTTTTTTAAATAGGAAAGGGTATGTGCCACATAGTTTTGATTTTCCCTTAGCATATAATAGTTGGTAAATGCTTGGGGCGTACTGTTTAGATAAAAAGACCCTTTGCCAAACTTGACTTTTATATAATTTACTTTTGGTCTGCCATCATCTGTGGTTTCTTGTAGCAGGTTTTTCTGCGGTTTGTATTTTAAGTGACCTAAAATAGTGGTGTTCAAGGTATCAACACTTGTAAAATATGTTTTATAGAGCCCTCTGGAATACAGGTAATTCTTTTTAGGAAACCCTTTGTTGGTAAGGTTGATAGCAATTGTATCTTCTATAACTGAATAGTTGGATTCCACTTCAATATTTAGTGTATCGGCTATCTGCCCTCCAAAGCTAGTGGCTGCAATAAAAACCGAATTGCCATCACTTACATAATCTAATAGTTCTCTACTTTCCTCATCATCAAAATAGATGTAGTTATTTATGAAGATGTAATTGGATGTTGCATCATGGTCCCTATATGTTAATGTTTCATATGGACTTTCTTCAATGGAAATAATGGTGTCATTTGGAAATAGGTTGGGCAATTCATTGAACAGCACATGACTGCCAAAAGGTATTTTATCAGAAGCGTAATAGGATGGTCTCCAATTTAACGGTTTTGGACGTGTTATTTCTGTTACAATAATCGTAATGAGTACTGCAACAAAAATCCCTATGATGATTTTAGCACGTTTATCCACAGTTATTTAGGTAAAAGATTTGTTAAAGCTGCAAACCTAGCTTGTGCTGCTTCATATTTAATTTCATCTATGGGTTGTTCCCCGTACCAAATGTAATCGTACAAATAAGATACTTCTTTAAAAAGAGATTTTAAGTTTGGAATCTCAATTTCTTTCTGATAATCAGAATTTGTTTTCTCATACTGCCATTCAATAATATTCTTTTGGGAAAGTGTTTTTAATGTTCTTAAATAGTGATAGCGTACAGCTAACCGATGGTTTTTTTCTTTTAAAGCGTTTTTTATCAGAGCCTCCAAGGCTATATTTTCTATATGTTCTTCAGACAGGTCTATATCTACTATAGTGACAGCTTTTTTTGTGAATACGGATGATAAATTTTCGCCTACTAAAAATTTTATCAAAAGGTAAAGAGCCAATATGCCCATAAGGACATAAATAAAATATTCTATGATGATAAGAATGTTTGGCGGTATGTTGATTCCGAAAGTGTTTTTCAGTCCTTTAAAAACCCAATCAATGAAACGGACCAAAAGATTTTGTGATTCACCTGTAGCGATATCATAATTAAAATCATCACCCACATATTTATCTTTCAAATTTTCATTGAAAGAGCGAGATTCAACCACTTGGTTTTCATCTTTGGGCACGGGAATTGAATCTTTTTCCTGTTGGGAATACCCAAAGAATGAAGTGCTTAAGATGACTAATGTGAAGTAAAATTTTATCACTAATCCAAATTTCCTATTTGTTCTATTTTATTTCTTGTGTTGGTGTTGTATGTTTTTTCATGTAGGGAATAATACAGGATTCCATTTACAAATTGTGATAGGCATTGCCCAAAAACACCCGCAATTAAAAACATGCAAGTACCCAAGGTGTAAATTATTTTTGGGACAATGGACGCCGATACATCAACATCATTTTCCACTACATGAAACGTATAAATCCCTATAATAATACCTGGAATCATCATAACAACAAGAACCAATATGCCATTTAAAAGACCAAGTATAAAATTTACCCCAACAGTTTTCCAAAAGTTTTTGGTTGTTAAGGCCCATCCTTCCCCATAGGCTTCTGTAACTCCTTTGTTGTCTTTTAACATACTGAAAAAAGAAACTCCAAACCAACCCAATATAAAGAATATAAGAATGTAATATGCAATAGCACCTATAAGCGGAATGATTGCAAATATGATGCCTACAACGGAGGCACCCACATAGATTGCCACTAAAAGTAGAACAAAAAGTATAATGTTTCCCAACCGTTGTTTTACAAAATTCCAGACGTCTTTTTTATCAAAATCATTTCCTTTATGAGTTTCATAATTTATCATATAAGCAGCGGCAAGGCTATAGTTCAATACTGCTACCATAATAAATATGATAAAGTACAGTATGCCGCCAAAACCCAAATACATTAGGTAGGACTCGTTAAAATCATTTGCAGACCCAACAGTGTTGTTACTTTGATAAGTAATCAACCCTATAAAACCAGAAACGAGTAAGTAGCTTACAATAAGAAGCCCTATTAAGAAAATACCATTGTAGTTTAAAAAAATATTAGCAAACTTTTTTAAATTCTGTTTTAAGAAGTCAAAATAGGTAGTGATGATGTCTCCAAAGTCACGATTTATTTTTAGTTCTATATACTTATTCTTTGTACTGTTTTGCATGTTTTTTATTTAAAATTATTGGGTACATGATGTAATAAAATATAATCAATGCCAATGAACTACCAATAATAAGAAACGCCAGCCATGTTGGCATATTGGAATAACGGGTGATAAAACCTTCAATAAACCCAGCGATTATAAAAAAGGGCAGGGTGCTTACCACCACTTTTAACCCGTCTTTAGCTCCTCTCATAAAGGAAACCCGTCTAGAAAAAGTTTTGGGAAACAGAATACTGTTCCCCATGATAAGACCAGCACAACCTGCAATGATTATAACAGAAATTTCTATGGTACCGTGCAGCCATATTTGTTTGTTGGCCTCAAAAAAAACGCCTTTGGTATAGAAAAAAGTAATAAAGGCACCCAGCATTACACCATTGCTAAAAAGAATATAAGCAGTTCCAATACTGGTGACAACCCCAAAGGCAAAGGCTAAAAAGGCAACACGAATATTATTAATGGTAATGCCCAAGAAACTACCAATTTCACTGCCTCCCTTGTATATGGCAGTAGGGTCACCTTCTGCAATATTGTTGAGTGTGGTGTTTACATAGGCATCTCCTAGAATCAACCGTACAAATGTAGCATCATTAATAGCAGAAAGACTGCCAATTGCAGATGCCACTGCAAAAATTAAAAATGCAATTCCCAAAGTTTTATGGTATTGTCTAAAAAAGAGAGGAAACTCTTTAAGCCAAAAGTCCAGAATACGGTTTCTGCTTTCTTTTTTATTTTTGTAAATTCTCTGATGGGCCTGTGAAGCCAATGAGTTTAAATACAATAAAGTCTTACTTTCTGCGTAATACGTCTGTGCATAAGCCAAATCATTGGTCAGTTGAATATAGCCATTGGCAAGTTCGTCTGGGTTAATATTGGAATTAAGGGTAATGGCTTTTTCAAATGCAATCCATTTTTCCTTATTTTGCTTTACAAAAGCGGCTTCGCGCATACGGAGAATTTACTAAGAGTTAAAAATAACATTAAAATGTCCAACCTTCAAATCAATACAACGCAAAATGTTAACCTAGATTATAAAATTGTTAGTATTGGGGAACGCATTATAGCTTTTTTTATAGATGCTTTTATTTTATACCTCTATTCTATTTTGGTAAATCTCATTGGCAATGCTATAGGGTATGTGTTTGATGATTCTTGGACACAACGCGGATTAGTGGCTTTAATTTTTCTACCGGCCATGTTCTATAGTTTAATAATGCACAGTTTGTTCAATGGGCGTACGGTGGGGAAAATGTTGTTGAAGATGCGAGTGGTAAAAGTAGATGGATCTCCTGTAGAGTGGTCCAATTATTTGGTAAGGTGGATGTTGCGTTTGGTGGATATTTGGCTTTTTGTGGGATCTATTGGGCTGTTGACTATTCTTTTTTCTGAACGAAGACAACGATTGGGAGATGCAGCAGCAGGAACAGTGGTGATAAGCACCAAAAACAAAACCAAAGTGTCCCACACTATTTTGGAAGAAGTAGAAGAAGAGTATGTACCCAAGTTTACTAATGTTACTCTATTGACGGATAAGGATGTACGTCTTATCAAGGAAACATACCATATTGCAAGAAGAAGTAATGATTTTAAAACATTGAAAGCTTTGCGGGATAAGGTGGAAAATATATTGGAAACCACTTCAGAACTGTATGATGTACAATATTTGGATACCGTTTTAAAAGATTTTAATTTCTACACCCAAAAACTTTAAGTTATGTTCTATTTTATTGTTGACATATTAGGGACAATTGCTTTTGCAATTTCTGGAGTCTTGGTTGCAATTGATAAGAAGTTGGATTTATTTGGTGTTTTTATTATTGCTTTTGTCACCGCGGTTGGTGGAGGAACACTAAGAGGGTTGCTTCTTGGGAATACTCCGGTTGTTTGGTTAATGGATTCTGTTTATTTGTTCACTATTTTAGGAACGGTAGTATTGGCCGTGATTTTTAGGGCAAGGTTAAAGTACGTTAGAAAGTCGCTTTTTTTGTTTGATACTATTGGAATTGGGCTCTATACCATGGTAGGAATAGAAAAAGGTCTTACTGCAGGATTATTACCTATAATGTGCATTGGTCTAGGAACCATTACAGCCTGCTTTGGTGGTGTTATAAGGGATATATTGTGCAATGAGATTCCAGTAATTTTCAGAAAAGAAATATATGCAACTGCCTGCATCCTTGGTGGCGTTGGTTTTTTTTTATTGGTAAAACTACCATTGACGGACACATACGCCTATGCAGCAGGGATATTTATTGTAATAGCTACGCCTGTTGGCAGTAAGATTTAAAATAGCCTTGCCAAACATATATTAAATTAAGGAACAGTTTCTGCCTTTAAGATATATATATTTTGTGATGGCCAGTCGCCATCATCAACAGCTTGTTGATTAATTAAATCCACTACGGCCATACCTTGTATTACTTTTCCGAAGGGCGTATAACTACCATCTAAGTGGTAGGACCCGGGTTTGGTCACTACAATAAAAAATTCATAGGGAGATGCTAATTTATGAGGGTTGTCCCGCTCACTACTGGGCATGGAAATAGTGCCTCTATGATGCTTGTGTCCTTTGCGGGTATCTGGAGGTAAGAGATATCTTCCAATTTCTCTTCGTTTTTTTAAAACTTCAACGTTATCAGAATTACCACCTTGAATAATGAAATTTTTGACTACCCTGTGAAACATGGTGTTGTTAAAATATTCTTTTTTGGTCAAATAGATAAAATTGGCTTTATGATAAGGTACATTGTTATATAATTGAACAGTAAAACTACCTAGGTTGGTCGTTATTTTTACTTTGTCCTCAGTAAGTGTTTTTTGGTAGTTAAAGAAAAAGTCAATTACATTTTCTTCTGTTAAAACAAATTCTTCTTCTTCAACTATTGGAATAATAGAATCTATCACCTGAGAAGCTTCCTGTTCTTCTATTATTGGTTTTTCCTTTGGAGTTTCCTTACAAGCCCCTAAAAAAAACACTATTATTGTAATGTAAGCTAATCTTTTGGTCATCATGGATTTTATGGATTTTTCCCAGCTGATATCAAAAATAGAAAATCTACCGCTTCCCGGTATAGATTCTCATTATAAAATGGCACCCTTGGCCAGAGTTTTAGAATTAAAACCTGAAGAAATAAAGAAAAAAAAACCTAGAAAGGCAGGTGTAATGGCTTTATTTTACCCAAATACAGTTGGTGCTACACAATTGCTCCTTATTTTAAGAAAAACATATGAAGGCGTACATTCTAATCAAATAAGTTTTCCTGGGGGTAAAATGGAGAATGATGATAAAAATCTATTGGCCACTGCACTTAGGGAAACCCATGAGGAAGTGGGAGTGCACCCTAAAAATGTCAGCATTATAAAACCTCTTTCACAACTATATATACCACCAAGTAATTTTGAGGTGCATCCTTACCTAGGACTTTATAACATGGACACTCCTTTTAAGCTTCAAGAAGATGAAGTTGAAGCTATAGTTGAAGTTTCTTTGCCCGATTTTATGGATGATAAAAAAATAATCAAAGAAAAAATAACTACTTCTTATGCCCAAGACTGGGAGGTACCTGCTTTTAAATTAAATGGTTATGTAGTTTGGGGAGCCACAGCCATGATGTTGAGCGAAGTAAAGGAATTGTTTAAACAGGTGCTATAACAGGCTTATTTTGTAATTTTGCCCCACCAGAGCAATATTATGAGCATATTTAAAGAAAATCCTTTTGGACATATTCTATTTTTAAAAAAATGGTTGATTCGTCTTTTAGGAATAATTTCACATCAAAGATATAAAGGGTTTAATCAATTAGAGGTTGAAGGTTCTGAAATCATTAGAAACCTACCTGATGCCAATGTGCTTTTTGTAAGCAACCATCAAACGTATTTTGCAGACGTTGTTGCCATGTTCCACGTTTTTAATGCGAGTCTAAAGGGAAGGAATGACAATATAAAGAATATAGGGTATATATGGAACCCCAAATTAAATATGTACTATGTGGCCGCTGCAGAAACCATGAAGAAGAGTTTAATGACCAAAATATTTGCCTATGCAGGCTCTGTAAGTATTCAGCGTACATGGCGTTCAGAAGGAAAGGATGTAAAAAGGCAGGTAAAGTTTAGCGACATTTCCAATATAGGAACTGCTTTACAAGATGGCTGGGTCATTACTTTTCCACAGGGCACTACAACACCATGGAAACCTTTACGAAAAGGAACGGCACATATCATTAAAAAATACAAACCAGTGGTGATTCCTGTTGTTATAGATGGTTTTAGACGTTCTTTTGATAAAAAAGGACTTAGGATAAAGAAAAAAGGAATTCTGCAATCCATGGTCATAAAAGAACCATTGGAGATTGATTATGAAAATGAATCAATGGAGTCTATCATTGAAAAATTAGAATTTGCCATTGAGCAACACCCATCGTTTCTTAAGGTCATCTCTAAAAAAGATTTACTGGCTTATGAAGAAGAACATAAACAAAGACGGTGGAGTACTACTTAGACTTCCAATTGTTTTAATTCTTTATAATTTCTGTTTAGCTTTTTTAATAAGATTCCGTATAAAAGAAAGTATACACCTCCCATAAAAAGAGTAAATAATACACCAAAAATACCCATTCCCCACATTAAAATTCTTTTGAGTTTTTCAGGAGGAATATCATTGTTTTTTGGGTTAACAAAAATATCGGCAACATTGTCACTTAAATAAATCCCAAACATAAAAATTATACAAGTAAGAAATAACATAGAAAGGCAAAAAATGACATAATGTTTTACGGTTCTTCTTGTTCTAAGGATTTTAGTCATTAGGTTTTTAGAATTGTCCAAAACAGAAATTTCCTTATATCTTTTATAAAATTGATATATAAAATAGAAAACTACAGAATACTGAACAACCGATAGTATTATTAAAGCATTATGTAAACCAAGGTTTTGGTATACATCCAAGTTTTTGCGCACGGAAGGGAGTAAGTACAGTAAATGGGGTAATGTAAATTCTAAAACACTGATAATCAATATAAATCTAACAATTGAGGAGGATTTTTTCCATAGCATATTATGGATTTGGTCGTAAGACAATTTAGGAAAATGTTTATCCTTCTTTTGCCAGTCTTCTCTTAATAATTCCAGTTCGTCCATCATAACCTTATGGATTAAGTATGGTTTTTAATTTACCTTTTATACGGTTCATCCTAACACGGGTATTTACTTCTGTAATACCCAAGGTTTCCGCTATTTCTTTATAATTCTTATTCTCTAAATAGAGAAAAATCAATGCTTTGTCAATATCACCCAACTGTTTTACGGCTTTGTACATTAATTTTAACTGCTCTTCTTGGGTGTTATCATATTCGTTGGATTTAATTTTAAAAATTACCGAATCATAATCCTGTGTCTTTATACTTCTTTTAGACTTTCTATATAATGTAATCGCAGTATTCAAAGCCACACGGTACATCCATGTACTAAATTTTGATTCCCCCCTAAACTTAGGATATGCCTTCCATAATTGTATGGTTATTTCTTGAAACAGATCGTTATGTGAATCCCTGTCATTTGTATACAAACTACATATCTTGTGAACAATATTTTGATTGCTCTCAAGTTCTGTTACAAAACGATGTTCAAGTTTTTTGTTCAAGTTTTTTTAAATGGTGGTTTACCTATAAGTAGTACTATTCTTGAATTTGTTACAAAAAAAGAAGGTTTTTTTTAAAGATATTTATTCATGTAAATAAGAAAGCCTTTAGATTTTAATCTAAAGGCTAAAATTTATTTTCTATAATCCAGAGCTGGTGGGCGTTGTCCTAAAAGAGGAATGTACACAAAATCTTTACCTCGTCTTTCTACAAGTTCTTTCTTGGCTTTGTTGATGAGCTTAGTGTCCATAAATAAATCAATTGCTGTTAAAGTCAATGTTTTAGCGGCTACCATCATTCCTTTTTCTCCTATAGATGTTCCACCAGCAGCAACTGCTTGCCAGCTGTGGGCAGGTGTGCCAGGTACCCATGTTGCGGCACTCATACCTACTGTGGGAATGGCAAAACTAATATCGCCTACATCAGTGGAACCGTATGCTTTTGCTTCTGTTTTATAGGGTTGAACGTTTTTTGCAGTTTCTAAATCAACAGTATCATATCCTAAGGTTTTCGCAATTTTATCAGCAAACTCCTTTTCTTCATTTGTATAGGTAATACCTCCAACTTTAGATAGGTTGTCATGCATTAATTTTTGTAAGGTAAGATTAGGCAATAATTCATGTGTGCCACCAATCATTTCATAATCCATTGTAGTACCTGTTCCTAATGCAGCACCTTCAGCTGCCTTTACCATGCGATCAAAAATATCAATAACCACATCTCTGGTATTGTGACGGGCATAGTAATACACTTCAGCAAAATCTGGAACTACATTGGGAGCTTTCCCTCCATTAGTAATTACATAATGGATTCTTGCTTTTTCTGGAACATGTTCTCTCATCATATTTATCATTGAATTCATTGCTTCCACTCCATCCAATGCTGATCTACCTAATTCAGGAGCTCCAGCAGCATGGGCAGATACGCCGTAAAATCTAAATTTAGCAGATTTGTTTGCCAAAGAGGCACCTGCACTCGCAGCGTTTCTAGAACCTGGATGCCAATGTAAGGCAACATCCACATCATTAAAAAGCCCTTCACGTACCATATATACTTTTCCAGAACCACCTTCTTCGGCCGGACAGCCATAAAAACGAATGGTTCCTTTTACTTTATTTGCCTTCATCCAATCTTTAACCGCTATGGCAGCTGCTGTGGATGCTGTTCCAAATAGATGGTGTCCACAAGCATGACCAGCTGCTTTGTCAGCGGATTTCTTTTCTGGTGTGGCTTGTTGGGATAATCCTGGTAGTGCATCAAACTCACCCAATATGGCAATAACAGAACCCTCATTGCCGTATTCAGCAATAAAAGCGGTTGGCATTCCTGCAACTCCCTTTTTAATAGAAAATCCTTCATCTGCCAATGTTTTTTGTAATAAAGCAGAACTTTTTTCCTCTAAATAGCCCATTTCTGCAAGATTCCATATGTTTTGGGCAATTGCACCATACGTTTCACTCTTGCTATCCAATTTTTTTAGGACATCATCTACCTTTTTTTGGGTAAAACTGCTAGTAAACATGAATAAGCAAACAATACTTGATAAATAGATTTTTTTCATTTTGAGAAGAGTTAATTAGCTATCAGATAAATATACTAAAAACAAGTGCATTCTTTTGTAACTAAAGTATCCTAATGCTTAATTTTGTTTCTTATTTATTAAATATGAATATTCCGCAATCCAGTTTTCCTAGAATAGTAATCATTGGTGGTGGTTTTGGTGGTATTTCATTAGCTAAAAAGCTGAGTGAGAAAGAGGTGCAGGTGGTTTTGATCGATAAGCACAATTACCACACTTTTCAACCTTTGTTATACCAAGTTTCCACAGGTGGTTTGGAACCCGATTCCATTGCATATCCATTAAGGAAAATACTAAAAGATTATTCCAATTTCTTTTTTAGGTTGACGAAAGTAGAACAGGTGTTTCCCAATGAGAAAAAGCTAAAGACTTCAATAGGGGAATTGGAATATGATTATTTGGTAATTGCTACGGGTTCTGTAACCAATTTTTTCGGCAATGACCAAATAGAGAAAAATAGTATGGCCATGAAAACCATACCTCAGTCTTTAAACTTAAGAAGTTTGATTCTTGAGAATTTCGAGGAAGCTTTGCTTACCGATGATTTACATGAACGTGATGCCTTAATGAATTTTGTCATTGTTGGTGGTGGTCCCACAGGTGTTGAGCTTGCTGGAGCGTTGGCCGAAATTAAAAAAGGCATTCTGCCCAAAGATTATCCAGATCTGGATACAAGGAGGGCACAGATAAATTTAATACAATCTGGAGATAGAATTCTTCAAGGAATGAGTGAGAAAGCATCTAAGAAAGCTGAAGATTTTTTAGAAGGATTAGGGGTTCAGGTATGGAAAGATGTACGGGTTACTGGGTATGATGGTAAATTGGTGACGACCAAAACCGACCTTACTTTTGAGTCGGCCACTTTGGTATGGGCAGCAGGTGTAAAGGCTGTTTGTATAAAAGGGTTGGATGCTAAAGGTTTTCTGACTTATGGAGGTAGACTTAAGGTAAATGAATTCAGTCAAGTGATAGGGTTCAATGATATTTTTGCTATTGGTGATGTAGCGCTAATGGAAACAGTAGATTGTCCCAAAGGTCATCCTATGATGGCGCAGCCAGCCATTCAGCAAGGAAAATGTTTAGGAAACAATTTAGTGAGATTATTAGAGGAAAAACCAATGAAACCTTTTGTTTACAAGGATAAAGGAAGCATGGCGACGGTAGGGAGAAACAAGGCGGTTGTGGATTTGCCCAATTTTAAATTTCAAGGAATCTTTGCTTGGTATGTGTGGATGTTTGTTCACCTTTTCTTTTTAATTGGTTTTCGTAATAGGGTAGTGGTATTTGTAAACTGGGTGTATAACTACATTCGTTTTGACCGTGAAGCAAGGTTGATCATTAGACCTTTCAAAAAAAAGTATAAGTAAATTACTCGTTACTTTCAGCAATGCCTCCGTAGACAATTAGAATTTGTGCCAATCCATAGGTCAACATAATCAATATGGCAGAAAGGGAGAAATGCTGATAGAACATATTAAAAGCCAAGAGAGAGTCCGATGCTATAAAGCTAAATGCGCCAACCAATAAAAGAAAATAACTGGTACTGTTTACTATGGGTTTTCTCAATAAAGCTACAAGCCCCAATATTAAAATCACAAAAATATAAGCTGCTACATAAGGCATTAATCCTCCTAGGTTTGGGCCAATAAAGTACAGTACTGTTGAGGCGTAGGTAATTAAGGCGATTAGATAAGGTATGTTTGCTTTGTTTTTAAGCAAACCTTTTTTGTAAAATGCTGAAATATACATGATATGCGCTACCAGAAAAGAGAACAAACCTGTCATAAAATAGAGTTCTCCATGGTCTGTGAACATTAATAAAACATCTCCCATTAAAGAGAAAACAAGACCCAGTGCTATGAGTTTTCTTGTACGGGAGGCAATCTTTTTTTGTATCAGAAGAAATGCTAAAAGTGAAATAGTAAGGGAGGGCTTTGTAACATACCTAATGGATTCAAATTCAGAAAAGGCACATCCAACCAATTCCATAAATAAAATAACACCAAAAATAATACTGAACTGTTTTTGCTTCATGATTTTTCTGTTGTTCTTGGGTGAAATTTGTTAAGTGTTTTTGCTAAGTCTGTTCTGTCAAGATGCATGTATACTTCTGTTGTGGTAATGCTCTCATGTCCCAGCATTTGTTGAATAGCCCTTAGGTCGGCTCCATTTTGTAATAAATGGGTGGCAAATGAGTGTCTAAATGTGTGAGGGCTAATGTTTTTGTGCAGTCCAACTTTTTCTGCCAATTGTTTTATAATGGTAAAAACCATGGCACGACTCAATTGTTTCCCCCTTCGGTTCAAGAATAGCGTGTCCTCAAAACCTTTTTGAATTGTTTGGTGAACCCTAACTTCGTTTCTATATATGTTAATATATTTTTTATTGACCTTACTAACGGGAACCAAACGTTGCTTGTCACCTTTGCCCGTTACTTTTACAAAGTCTTCATCAAAAAACAAATCAGATATTTGCAAACTTATTAGTTCTGATACCCGTAATCCACAACCGTACAATGTTTCCAACATTGCCCTATTTCGTTCTCCTTCTGGTTTAGATAAATCTAGAGCGTCAATAAGGGAATCAATTTCAGATTCAGAAAGTGTATCTGGCAGTTTGCGCCCTATTTTTGGAGATTCAATTAAATTCATGGGATTGGTACTTCTGTAATCTTCAAAAACCAAATAATTAAAAAAACTTTTAAGTCCGGATATAATTCGTGCTTGTGATCTAGGATTTACGGTTTTTGCAACCTCATAGATAAATTGTTGCACAATTTCTCTATTGATGGAAATTGGGGTTTCTGTCAATTCTTTTGATTCTAAAAAAAGTTTCAGTTTTTCAACATCAAACACATAATTTTGAATGGAATTTTCAGAGAGCCCGCGTTCTATCTTTAAGTAATGTTGATAATCTTGTGTAGCCTGTTTCCAATTCATTTATTAAAGATAAGTTATTGAAGCTTATTTTATTTTATATAAGTGTTCAATACTTTTTTTGCATATGAAGCGTTCTTGTTCATTAATAACCATAAAAATAATATTATCATGAAAAAAGTATTACTTATTGCAACAATAGCTCTTGCAAGTTTTGGAGTTAATGCACAAGAAGGTTTTAAACTAGGATTAAATTTAGGTCTTCCAACTGGAGATGCAGGAGATGTATCTAGTTTTAGTGTTGGACTTGATGCATATTATATGTTTGGCGGTTCAGAAGAGTTTAATATTGGTATCGCTTCTGGCTTTACTAACGCTTTTGGCAAATCAATAACTTTAGGAGATTTTGGATCTGTTGAAATTGAAGATGTTCAGTTTATGCCAATTGCAGCTGCTGGAAGGTATAATGCTTCTGAAGAATTATCTATAGGTGCAGATTTAGGTTATGCACTGGGAATTAACGATGGTAATGATGGCGGGTTTTACTATAGACCAATTGTTGGGTACAATATTTCAGAAAATATTGAAATTAATGCATCTTATACTGGAATTAGCCTTGACGGAGGTTCATGGTCTACCATTAATTTAGGAGTATTGTTTGCTTTGTAAAAAATAAACTTATTGAGTTTAATGGCGGAAGCATAATTGCTTCCGCTTTTTTTTTGTAAAACTCACATATAATGGTCGTGGCATACGGTTTGATTTAAGTTTTCTATATTTGAGAAAACACAAACAAGACATTAATTATTGGAGTGGCTTATTTCTTTAATTAAGGCGTAATAGAATTGTTTAAAAAAGCGGAAGTTTATCTTCCGCTTTTTTTATGGATTACATTTTGTTATTTTTAACCCATGAAATTGATTATCATAAACGGCCCTAATTTAAACCTTTTGGGAAAACGAGAGCCAGAGCTGTATGGCAGTACTACTTTTGAAGAGTATTTTAAAACCTTGCAATCCAAATTTCCTGATGTTGTCTTGGAATATTATCAATCTAATATAGAAGGGGAGTTAATAGATAAACTACATGAAGTAGGTTTTTCCTATGATGGAATCATCTTAAATGCTGCTGCTTATACGCATACATCTGTAGGGATTGGAGACGCTGTTAAAGGCATAGAAACTCCCGTAATTGAAGTTCACATATCCAACACCCATCAACGAGAGGGTTTTAGACATGTGTCTTATATTTCTCCAGTAGTTAAAGGTGTTATACTAGGTTTTGGATTGCAGAGCTATGATTTGGCTGTTCAAAATTTTTTAGGCTAAAGGCTTCAAATACTTTTTATCAATATAGAAAGTGCCAAAAGGAAGCAATGAGGCAATAAAAAGAACAATAAACCTTTTTAACCCCCATTTCTTTTCCATACAGAACATAACGGCCAAAATTACATATCCAATGAAAAGTCCACCATGGGCATAACCAATCCATTTATTGGGTTCTGGAATGTTTGCCCAATATTTTAAGGGCATGCCCAGACCAAAAAGCATGAGGTAGGAAATACCTTCTAAAATTGCTGTTACTCTAAATATTTTCAACATTTATAAGTGGATTACTTCACCATAGGCATCTGCTACTGCTTCCATAACAGCTTCACTCATGGTAGGGTGTGGATGTATTGCTTTTAATATTTCATGTCCAGTAGTTTCAAGCTTACGGGCAACGACAGCCTCAGCTATCATATCCGTTACGCCAACACCGATCATATGGCAACCTAGCCATTCACCATATTTAGCATCAAAAATAACTTTTACAAAACCATCAGGGTTTCCAGATGCTTGGGCTTTTCCACTGGCAGAGAAGGGGAATTTCCCCACTTTAATATCCAATCCTTTTTCTTTTGCCTGTTTTTCTGTTAAACCTACAGATGCAATTTCTGGCATACAATATGTGCAACCTGGAATATTGCCATAATCCAACGGTTCAACATGCACTCCTGCAATTTTTTCTACACAAATAATACCTTCAGCCGATGCTACATGTGCTAATGCAGGCCCTGGAGTTATGTCACCTATGGCATAATAACCAGGGATGTTGGTCTGGTAATAATCATTCACTAAAATTTTATCTCTGTCTACAACAATGCCAACTTCTTCTAGACCGATGTTTTCAATATTGGTTTTTATTCCCACTGCTGAAAGCACAACATCAGCTTCTAAGATTTGCTCGCCTTTACTGGTTTTAACGGTAACTTTAACTCCGTCTCCAGAAGTGTCAACTTTGGTAACCTCTGATGAGGTCATTATTTTAACCCCAGCCTTTTTAAAGCTGCGTTCCAATTGCTTGGAAACATCTTCATCCTCAACAGGTACAATGTTTGGTAGGTATTCAACTACAGTTACTTCTGAGCCCATAGCGTTGTAGAAATAAGCAAATTCTATACCTATAGCACCACTGCCCACAACAATCAGTTTTTTAGGTTGTTCTTTAAGACTCAATGCTTCACGGTATCCTATGATTTTTTTGCCGTCTTGTGGTAAACTAGGCAATTCTCTACTGCGTGCACCAGTAGCAATAATAATATGATTGGCAGAGTATTTCGTTTCTTTACCATCTTCAGCAGTAACAACAACTTTTTTTCCAGGTTTTACTTTACCATAGCCATTGATGACTTCAATTTTGTTTTTTTTCATCAAAAACTGAACACCTTTACTCATACCATTGGCAACATTACGACTTCTTTGCACCACGGCATCAAAATCCTTATCAACCCCTTCAGCTTTAAGACCATAGCTTTCTGCATGTTTCAAATATTCAAAAACTTGAGCTGATTTCAACAATGCTTTAGTAGGAATACATCCCCAATTTAGGCATATGCCACCAAGGCTTTCTTTTTCTATAATAGCAGTTTTTAAACCTAATTGGGAAGCCCTGATTGCAGTAACATAACCTCCTGGACCACTACCTAAAACAATAACATCGAAATTGCTCATGTATCTATTTTTTGATATGCGTTTTTGAAGTGGCAAAGTTACAAAACCAAAATGAAAGCCCATAGCGGGCTTTACAAATTAATAGATGAAAAATGTTATTTTTATAAGTTGTTAATTTTCAGCAACAAACCGTAATGCAGCTCCATTAATGCAATGCCTTTCTCCAGTAGTATTGCTAGGACCATCATTAAATACATGTCCTAAATGTCCGCCACAAGTGGCACAGTGTTCCTCGGTACGTTCATATCCCAAATCGTGATCCACATCAAAAGCTACATTGCCTTTTATTTCGCGATCAAAACTAGGCCACCCAGTTCCAGATTTAAACTTATGGTCACTTTTAAAAAGCTCAGTATTGCATGCCGAACAAACATAAGTTCCTTTTTGTTTGTTGTCCAATAAATCGCTGGTAAAGGCATTTTCAGTCCCTGCTTTTCGTAGAATGTAGTATTGCAGATCTGTTAATTGGTTTCTCCATTCTGTATCAGTCTTTGTAATTTTAAAGTTTTCTTTCTTTACAGTTTGGACATCTTTTTTTTCTTGAGAGTTCCCTTTACAACCTATTAAGGCTATAAATAGAAGTATATAAAGATTCTTTATCATGCTATTTTTTTGATGTTTATAACTAAATAATACCTCAAAACTACATATATAATATCACATTTTTATCACAGAAATATATAAAAAAGCCCTATTTCTGTGAAGAAATAGGGCTCTGCCAAATATCTATTGGGAATTAATTTAGCATAATTTTTTGTATATCTTTTTCTTCTATTCTTAAAGAGCTCATCACCGAGGAAATGTTGGAT
>CAYNLI010000025.1:20485-28852 GCA_964398035.1 uncultured Flavobacteriaceae bacterium
TTGTATATCTTTTTCTTCTATTCTTAAAGAGCTCATCACCGAGGAAATGTTGGATCTATCAATTTTACCAGAACTAAAATCGGCTGGGATTATGGCAATCCTAAATACTTGGTCATCGGTATCTCCAGCTGGTAGGGTCCCCAAATCAAAATCAGACTCTAAGAAGATGTTTACATCAAAAAAAGTATGGTCATAATTATATTGCAACAATCCTTGGTCTAAAATGCGAGTTTGTGGCATTAACCTCCAGATATCTACAGGGTCTCCATTACCATCTTCTGTTTGGTCCCATAAAAGATAAACAAGAACCACGTCAGATTCAAATACTTCAACAGTTTGTGGAAATTCAAACGGAATGGTATAATCATCTTCAGGAGTAAACGTGCCTACAATGTCTATTACCGTACCCAAAATGTTTACTCCGTCTTGTCCGTCCAATCCATCGCGTCCGTCAAAACCATCAAAACCAGGAGGGCCTTCTGGTCCTTCGCAAGAAATGATTAATAAAGAGAATAATACGCCTAGTGCTAATGTGATTTTTTTCATGATTGTGATTTTTAATTGTTTGTGTTTGGATGTCTTTTGCCATATGAAAATGGTTTTGGACATTATGTTATGATGAAAATCAAAAAGGATGCCATAAATATTTTTATGATGAAAAAACTTATTGTTATTTGTTTTCACAACAAATTTCTAAATCATCTTTCTATTAGAAAAACATTATTTTTGATGCATATTAATTTGATTGACCCTATAGCGAATGGCAAAAGTAATTGCACATAGTTTGTTTTCTGATTTTGACATCAATCTTTTTAAATCTGGAAAACATTACAGACTTTATGATAAGTTAGGTTCCCATCCAATGAAAATAGATGGTGTAGCAGGTACTTATTTTGCTGTTTGGGCACCTAGTGCCAAGGCTGTTTCCGTAGTTGGGGATTTTAACTACTGGGTTGCTGGAGAACATAATTTAGATGTAAGATGGGATGAAAGTGGCATTTGGGAAGGGTTTATTCCTGCGGTAGGCCATGGAAGTAAGTACAAATACAAAATAGAATCTGCCAATAAAGAAATAGTTACTGAAAAAGCCGATCCTTTTGCCAGATATTGTGAGCAGCCTCCAGAAACAGCATCAATAGTTTGGAATTCCGATTATAAATGGAAAGATAAAGCTTGGATGGGGTATAGGGAAAATAAAAATGGTCTAGACCGTCCTTACGCTGTTTATGAAATGCACTTGGGTTCGTGGAAAAGGAAAGACGGGAATGAATATTTGTCCTATTTAGATTTGGCAGATGATTTAGTAGCCTATTTAAAGAAAATGAACTTTACCCATGTAGAATTTATGCCCATTATGGAATATCCTTATAATCCGTCTTGGGGGTATCAACTTACAGGGTATTTTGCTACTACCTCTAGATTTGGAAAGCCTGAAGATTTTAAGGTATTGGTAGATAAACTCCACCAAAATGATATTGGGGTAATTTTGGATTGGGTGCCTTCCCATTTTCCTGAAGATGACCATGGACTTGGTTTCTTTGATGGAACCAATCTTTATGAGCACCCAGACCGTAAAAAAGGATATCATCCAGACTGGAAAAGTTTGATTTTTAATTATGGAAGAAATGAAGTCAAAGCTTTTTTAATAAGCAATGCCATTTTTTGGTTGGATCACTTTCATGCAGATGCCCTGCGGGTAGATGCTGTGGCTTCCATGATATATTTGGATTATTCTAGGGAAGAAGGAGAATGGGAACCAAACGAGTTTGGGAACAATGAAAATTTGGATGCTATTTCCTTTATTAAAGAATTAAATGAAGCGGTATATAAGAATTTTGATGGTGTACAGACCATTGCTGAAGAATCTACAGCTTTTACAGGTGTTTCCAGACCAGTAAGCGTTGGCGGACTCGGTTTTGGCATGAAATGGATGATGGGCTGGATGCACGATACTCTTGAATATTTAAAAAAGGAACCTATCCATAGAAAGTTCCATCAAAATGATCTTACGTTTAGTATGACCTATGCGTTTACCGAAAACTTTATGCTTCCATTTTCGCATGATGAGGTGGTTTATGGGAAACAATCGCTCTTAAATAGGATGCCCGGTGATGAATGGCAGAAATTTGCCAATCTACGGTTGCTGTACGGGTATATGTACACGCATCCAGGTACCAATCTTATTTTTATGGGGGGAGAATTTGGTCAATCTTCTGAATGGAATTTTGAAAAAAGCTTGGACTGGAATTTACTGGAATATGATTTTCACTCAGGAATACAAGAACTTGTCAAAGATTTGAATAAAGTTTATAAAGAATGCCCGGCACTGTATGAAAAGCAGTTTAGTGAAGAAGGGTTTCAATGGATAGATTATGATGATAATGAGAATTCTGTATTGACATATATCCGAAAAGGGCATGATAGAAAGAACGATGTTATAATTGCCTGTAATTTTACACCTATTCCACGAGAGAATTATAAAGTAGGAGTGCCAAAATCAGGCAAATTAGAAGAGATTTTTAATAGCGATGATAAAAAATACGGAGGTAGTGGTTCCTGTAACGGGGCTGTAAAGGTAAGTATTGGACAGTGGCAAGGTTTTGAGCAATTTATTGAAATCACAATTCCACCCTTGGGAGTGGTTATTTTTCAATAAAAAACACTTCAAAAAGTTTTATTTCGTTAATAATTAATAATTGGGCAACATATATTTTTAATATGAACGCTTAAAGTACTTCTTTTGCCTGTTGAAAATGACTAGCTATGATTACGAATACAGAATTAGAACATAGGGGAAATTTATACCCCAATCAAATTATAGATTACAGGAAAGATGCAGATAAACTTTTCTTTACTACAGAGAACGGAGTTGTTCTGCAAATAACCATTCTTCGCGATAGTGTTATACGATTTAGATATGGTACTGGAAATACTTTTGAGCCCGATTTTTCCTATGCCATAAGCAAAGATGTAAATTTAGGGTACAACCATTTGGAGGTTGAAGACCTGAATACTGAATACATAGTTGAAACTGCCAAGTTAAAGATCCATATCAATAAAAAGGACCTTAAAATCAAGATTAAAGATCTAGAGGACAACATCATCAACCAAGATGAATCGGGTTTTCACTGGGAAGAAAATTATGAGTATGGTGGCAATGTTGTAAAAATGAGCAAGGTGGCACAGGCCTCCGAAAGTTATTATGGCATGGGAGATAAGGCCACCCATTCCAATTTAAAGGGAAAACGGGTAAACAATTGGGCCATGGACCAATATGCCTTTGGAAAAGGCCAAGAGCCATTATATAAAGCTATTCCTTTTTATGTGGGTCTTCATAACAATATAGCCTACGGTGTTTTCTTTGATAATACCTTTAGGAGTTATTTTGATTTTGCGCAAGAACGTAGAAATGTATCAAGTTTTTGGGCAGATGGTGGAGAAATGAACTACTACTTTTTCTATGGACCGCAAATGCCCGAGGTTGTACAGGCATATACAGATTTAACGGGAACGCCAGAATTACCACCACTTTGGGCTTTGGGCTTTCATCAATCTAAATGGAGTTACTTTCCTGAAAGTAAGGTCAAAGAAATTGCTAAAAAGTTTAGAGAGCATAAGATACCATGTGATGCCATTTATTTGGATATTGACTATATGGAAGGCTTTAGATGTTTCACTTGGAACAAAGAATATTTTCCAGACCCCAAAAGAATGGTGCAGGAATTAAGTGATGATGGTTTTAAAACAGTGGCCATTATAGACCCAGGAATTAAGGTTGATAAGGACTATTGGGTGTATAATGAAGCTAAAGAGATGGATTATTTCTGCAAAAGGGGAGATGGTCCGTATATGCAAGGAAAAGTATGGCCGGGACAATGTAATTTCCCAGATTATACCAATCCAAAAGTTAGGGAATGGTGGGCAGGATTGTATAAAGAATTGATTGCAGAAATTGGGGTTAAAGGGGTATGGAACGATATGAACGAACCTGCCATAATGGAAGTGCCAGGAAAGACTTTTCCATTGGATGTAAGGCATGATTATGATGGGCATCCTTGTAGTCACAGAAAAGCACATAATATTTATGGAACCCAAATGGCACGAGCCACATATGAAGGGGTTAAGAAATTTGTATACCCTAAACGCCCGTTTGTAATTACACGATCTGCTTATTCTGGAGCACAACGATATACGTCTACATGGACAGGAGACAATGTGGCCACATGGGAGCATTTATGGATAGCCAATATACAGGCGCAACGCATGTGCATGAGTGGTATGTCTTTTGTGGGGTCAGATATAGGAGGTTTTGCAGAACAGCCCAATGGTGAATTATTTGTAAGATGGATACAGTTAGGGGTGTTTCATCCATTTTGTAGAGTGCATTCCAGTGGCGATCATGGTGATCAAGAACCTTGGTCTTTCGATGAAGACGTAACCAATATTGTCAGAAAATATATAGAATTAAGATATCAGTTATTACCATATTTATACACCATGTTCTGGCGTTATGCCAAAGAAGGGGTGCCAATGTTACAATCATTGGTGTATAATGATCAAGAAGATACACAGACCCATTTTAGAACAGATGAGTTTCTTTTTGGAGACCAAATTTTGGTTTGCCCTATACAAGAACCCAATGCCCAGGGAAGAAGAATGTATTTCCCCAAAGGTAAATGGTACAATTATTGGAATAATGAAATTATAGATGGTGGGAAAGAAAAATGGGTGGTTGCAGAGATAGACACACTACCTCTTTATATAAAAGCAGGAGCTATTATCCCTAAATATCCCATACAGCAATATGTTGGGGAATTAGACATTGAAGAACTGGTTTTGGAAGTATATTATAAAATGGGGAAAGAGAGTTCAATAGTATATGAAGATGGACAAGACGGTTATGATTACAAAAAAGGCCGTTACAGTCTTCGTAATTTTAAATTGGATGGAAGAGAGTCAGAACTTATTATTCGACAATATAAGGATGGTAAATTTATAACGCCTTATAGTACTTTTAAATTAAAATTGCATGGTCTTCCTTTTGAAATAGGACATATTGAACTGGACAATAAAATAGTTCCTTTAGAAGAAGTGAAGTTAAATGAAGACAATGTTATAGAAATCAGCAAGGATTTCTCAGAACTACATATTATAGGAAAATAATTTTTTTTGTAAATTACCGTACACTATATAAAAAACACTGACACTATGAAAAAAGTAATTTTGGTAATGGCCATTTTTTTAGGCGTTGCCTCTTGTAAAGTAAACCCGTTCACTGGGAAAAAGGTGCTGAATTTTTACCCAAATAGTCAAATATTCCCAACGGCTTTTGCTCAGTACGATCAATTTTTGGGGGAAAATGAAACGGTAGAAGGTACTGCAGAAGCTCATATGATAACAAAAGTTGGGCAGCGTATCTCTTCCGCAGCGGAAAGATGGTTGACTGCCAATGGATACCCAGGATATCTTAAAGATTATAAATGGGAATACCATCTTGTAAAAGATGAGACAGTCAATGCTTGGTGCATGCCAGGCGGTAAGATTGTATTTTATTCAGGAATTTTACCCATAACTCAGTCAGAAACTGGTATAGCAGTAGTTATGGGGCATGAAGTAGCCCATGCATTGGCCGATCATGGAGCACAGCGTATGAGTGCAGGTGTTCTACAACAAGGGGTTGCTGTAGTTGGGAATATAGCCATGCAGGATGAACAAAAAAGAAATATATTTAACCAGGCCTATGGAATAGGGTCTCAATTAGGGGTAATGTTGCCTTTTAGTAGAAGCCATGAAACGGAGGCCGATAGAATTGGTCTTCAAATCATGGCAATTGCAGGATATAATCCAGATGAAGCTGCAGAATTATGGAAAAGAATGAAAGCAAACAGTGGAGGGCAAGCACCACCAGAGTTCATGAGTACACACCCATCCAATGATACCAGAATCAATAACCTAACTGCATGGGCACCATTGGCAAAACAAGAAGCAGCAAAGTATGGTGTTGTCTCTTTTGATTGATAAATAGAAATTTTTAATTGTATATTGGAAGCTGTTCTTTTTTAGAACAGCTTTTTTTGTGGAAAAAGAATTCTACGGGATTAAATCTTAATCCTAAATATAATTTAGGTCTCCTCGAGCGAAGTTGAGAGGTTTAGAATTATTATTTTTATTATATGGCAAGAGCATTGGCAATCAAAGGAAGTAAAAAACTTTTAAATGCATGGGCGTTTTATGACTGGGCAAACTCTGTATATAGTTTAGTTATTGCATCCGCAATATTTCCCATTTTTTATGGAGCACTCTTTAGAGCTTCTGAAATAGAGAAAGTTTCTGTATTTGGAGGAGAAATAGCTAGAGCACCTTTAATAAGTTATGTTACCTCTCTAGCCTTTGTGTTCATAGCGCTTGTTATACCGTTGCTGTCCGGTATTGCAGATTATTTGGGTAACAAGAAAATGTTCATGAAGTTTTTTTGCTATCTGGGAGGCGTGTCTTGTATTGGGCTGTATTGGTTTTCCTTGGAAAATATTTATGTTGGTTTAGCGTGCTATTTTTTTGGTTTAGTGGGTTTCTGGGTAAGTTTTGCCATTAATAATTCCTACCTGCCAGACATTGCTTTTCCAGAACAACAAGACCGCATTAGTGCCAAAGGGTTCTCTATGGGCTATGTGGGCAGTGTTATTCTATTGTTGTTCAATTTAGCAATGGTCATGAACCCTGCTTTTTTTGGAATAGAAACAGATGTTGATGGTATTGCTGAGATAAAGGCCATGAAGTATTCCTTTGTTACCGTTGGTATTTGGTGGATATTATTTAGTCAGTATACTTTTAGACATTTGCCAAAAGGGCACAAACGAGAAGGGGAACGCAAAAATGTTATTCTCAATGGGTTTAGGGAACTAAAAGGAGTATGGAAACAATTGGGTGGCGAAATTAAACTGAAACACTATTTGGCTGCTTTTTTTGTGTACAGTATGGCGGTACAGACCATTATGTTGATTGCCACTTATTTTGGGGAAGAAGAAATACAGTGGGGTACTGAGAGTGAGCGTACCACTGGATTAATCATTAGTATTTTGGTCATACAAGTAGTGGCAATTTTAGGAGCTACTTTAACAGCAATGGCTTCCAAAATTTTCGGAAATGTAAAGACTCTGATTGTTATAAATGTGCTTTGGGTGTTTATATGTATTTATGCCTATTTTATGATAACACCAATGGATTTTTATATAGCTGCTGGTTGTGTAGGAATGGTAATGGGGGGTATACAGGCCTTGTCCAGATCTACCTATTCTAAGTTTTTACCAGAAACTACTGACACCACTTCCTTTTTTAGCTTTTATGATGTATCAGAAAAAATTGGGATAATCATAGGGACTTTTTTGTTTGGCTATGTGACCCAACTTGAGAACAGTATGCGACCTGCTATTGCTTTTCTTGCCTTGTTTTTTATTGTAGGGGCACTTATGCTTACTAGAGTGAATAAAAATAAACCTATCCGTTCGAGCAGCTAGTGCTGAGCGAAGTCGAAGTAGAGTCGAGAATTAATTATCTCAACAGTCTTGATTACCTTTAGCATTATAAAATTTGTGTTTCCACTTTTTTACTTGAATTTTAAGCTGTTGCTTATATAAATAAGTTGTGCCTCATTACTAGGAAACAAAAAAGCTATGATTAAAAAATGAACAATCCATGGTTGAAAATATCACATTATGATTATGAAAATCATATGTTAGAAATTGGTCAGGCACAAGTACTAAATAACCTGACTAAATATTATTTAGACAAATATTGCCCTGAGAGTTTTGCGCTTTTGGGTTGCACAACTGGTAATGGATTGGAGCATATAAAATCAGAAACTACAAAGTATGTCCACGCTATTGATATTAATCCAAATTATTTACAAAGAACAAAGGAAAGGTTCAAGGATGAAATTAAAAACTTGAAGACTTATAATATTGATATTCAGAAAAGTGAATTATCAATCAATAACATAGATTTATTTTTCACAGGTCTTGTTCTTGAATATGTTGAGCCAATAAAGTCGCTGAATAAAATAATCCAATGCTTAAATGAAGATGGAGTGTTAATTGTAATTATTCAGAAAAATACACATACATCTTCTGTTTCAAAGACTGAATATAAATCGCTTGAAAAATTGTCAGACATTTTTAATGAAGTGAATGAAGGTAAGATTGATGAATTTATTCAATCAAGAAAAATGGAATTGATTAAACGTAATGAAATAGAGTTGACAAAAAATAAATCATTCATATTGCTGGAATATAGGATGAAAAGAAAATAACAAGCATATAATATTATGCCCATAATAAAATTGATAGAAAAAATTTCCAGAGAAGTTATCAT
>CAYNLI010000026.1:0-28810 GCA_964398035.1 uncultured Flavobacteriaceae bacterium
GAAGGACCTGATGACATGCCAGCACATATAAAAGCTTCATTGATGGGGGTTTCTGTTCAAATACCCATAACAAAAGGAAGATTGAACCTAGGTATTTGGCAGGGAATTTATTTGTGTGAGCATAGAGACTCTGCTTCTGGAAGGAATTTGGTCGTTACTGCTTTTGGAGCATAATAAAAAATCCCGCTTTAAAAAAGCGGGATTTTTTATAAGTGAGAAATATTATTATCTATTTTACTTTGTCTACAACTGCTTTAAAAGCATCTGGGTGGTTCATAGCTAAATCTGCTAAAACTTTACGATTAAGTTCTATATTGTTAGCTTTTACTTTACCCATAAATTGTGAATAGGACAATCCGTGTATTCTTGCTCCTGCATTAATACGTGTAATCCAAAGGGCACGGAAAGTTCTTTTCTTGTTTCTACGGTCTCTATAAGCATATAACATTGCTTTTTCAACCGCATTTTTGGCTACTGTCCAAACGTTTTTACGTCTTCCAAAGTAACCTTTGGCTTGCTTCATTACCTTTTTTCTTCTGGCTCTAGAAGCAACTGAATTTACTGATCTTGGCATACTTTTTAATTTTTTGTAGTAGGCGTCCTTAATTTATTTTAGGAACTTTTATGGCCCAACTCCATGGTTAATATTATTACCTTAGGAATAATTACTTTAAACGTAATTGTTCCTTAATGCTGTTGACATCTGATTGATGTACCAACGCGGCATGTGTTAATTTTAGCTTACGCTTCTTGCTTTTCTTTGTAAGAATGTGGCTTTTAAAAGCGTGCTTTCTTTTGATTTTACCAGAACCGGTAAGCTTAAAACGCTTTTTGGCACTGGATTTTGTTTTCATCTTAGGCATTTGTTCCTATTTATGGTTATCTCACTTATTATCTTTAAAGATGCCGAAACAAGTTCAGTATCTTTCTATTTTTTTGCTTTCACTTTAGGGGCAAGGAACATTGTCATTCGTTTTCCTTCCAATTTTGGCATTTGTTCCACTTTTCCCAAGTCTTCCAATTCTTGGGCCAGTCTTAACAACAAAATTTCTCCCTGATCTTTATAAACAATGGAACGTCCTTTAAAGAAAACATATGCTTTTAATTTAGCACCTTCTTTAAGAAACTTTTCCGCATGCTTCTTTTTAAAATTATAATCATGGTCATCCGTTTGGGGACCAAATCTAATTTCTTTAATGACCACCTTAGAGCCTTTGGCCTTCATGACCTTTTCTCTTTTCTTTTGCTCGTAAAGAAATTTCTTATAATCAATTATCTTACAAACAGGTGGGTCTGCTTTTGGTGATATTTCAACCAAATCCAATTCTAATTCATCTGATTTTGCTAACGCATCAGATAATGTATAAACACCTACTTCAATGTTATCACCTACCAACCTTACGTTTGGAGATGTGATTTTCTCATTGATTTTGTGGGGATTTTTGTTTTCCCTCCTAGGCTGGGGCCTGAATCTTTTTCTTATTGCTATGGCTTAAATATTTTAATTAAACATAAATCGTTAAAACGACTTTAAGGTACTATTTATTTCCCTATCGACCAAGTCGGCAAAATCGTCTACAGAAAGCGTGCCAAAATCTTCTCCTCCATGTCTACGAACAGATATGGTATTGGTTTCTTCTTCTTTTTCCCCTACGATGAGCATAAACGGTATTTTATTCATTTCTGCCTCACGTATTTTCTTGCCTACAGTTTCGTTTCTCTTGTCTACGAGGGCGCGAATTTCGTGATTTTCTAAGGAATCTAAAACTTTTTTCGCATATTTTTCATGCTTTTCACTGATTGGTAATATTATTGCCTGTTCTGGAATTAGCCACAGAGGGAAATTTCCACCTGTATGTTCCAGTAAAAGGGCTATAAAACGCTCCATACTTCCAAAGGGTGCACGGTGAATCATTACAGGCCTGTGCAGTTCATTGTCACTTCCTTTGTAAGTTAGGTCAAATCGTTCAGGAAGGTTGTAATCTACTTGTATGGTGCCTAATTGCCAACTTCTTCCCAGTGCATCTTTCACCATGAAATCCAATTTTGGACCATAAAAGGCAGCTTCTCCAGTTTCAATCGTATAGTCTAACCCTTTTTCTTTGGCTGCATTGATGATTGCATTTTCTGCTTTTTCCCAATTTTCAACAGAACCAATATATTTTTCAGGGGTATCTAAGTCTCGTACAGAAACTTGAGCCGTGAAATTATCGAACCCCAATGTGTTCAATACATAAATTGATAAGTCGATCACATCTTTAAACTCTTGATCCAATTGTTCTGGAGTACAGAAAATATGGGCGTCATCTTGCGTAAATCCACGCACACGTGTCAACCCATGTAATTCACCACTTTGCTCATAACGGTATACTGTACCAAATTCAGCAAAACGTTGTGGCAAATCTTTATAACTCCATGGTTTAGAGTTGAATATTTCACAATGGTGTGGGCAGTTCATGGGTTTTAACAAAAACTCCTCACCATCTTTGGGTGTTTTTATGGGCTGAAAACTATCCTCGCCATATTTTGCATAGTGACCAGAAGTAACATACAATTCTTTCTGCCCTATATGTGGTGTGATCACCATTTGATAACCAGCTTTTTTCTGTGCTTTTTTAAGAAACTGTTCCAGTCTTTCACGTAATGCAGCTCCTTTAGGCAGCCATAACGGTAGACCTTGACCTACTTTTTGGGAAAAAGTAAAGAGTTCCAATTCTTTTCCAAGTTTTCTGTGATCCCTTTTTTTCGCCTCTTCCAGCAATTCTAAATATTCGGTCAGCTCTTTTTGTTTAGGAAAAGAAATACCATATACACGTGTAAGTTGCTTGTTCTTTTCATCACCTCTCCAATAAGCACCAGCAACGCTCAATACTTTAATGGCTTTTATAATGCCAGTATTGGGAATATGACCACCACGGCATAGATCTGTAAAAGTATCATGGTCACAAAATGTAATTGTGCCATCCTCAAGGTTTTCTATAAGTTCTATTTTGTACTCATTGCCCTGTGATTTGTATAAGTCTAATGCATCAGCTTTAGAAACAGGATGTAGTTTAAATTCATGTTTTCCACGGGCAATCTCAATTGCTCTTTTTTCAATCTCAGGAAAATCTTTTTCAGAAATAGTTTGGTCACCCAAGTCTACATCGTAATAAAACCCATTTTCAATAGCAGGGCCAATGGTCAATTTTACACCAGGGTACAATTCTTCTATGGCTTGTGCCACCACGTGGGAAGTAGAATGCCAAAAAGCGGTTTTACCCTCTTTGTTCTTCCATGTGTAGAGCGTTAAAGAGCCATCTGCGGTTAATGGGGTAACCGTTTCCACAGTTGTATCATTGAATTTGGCAGAAATAACATTCCTGGCCAAACCTTCACTAATGCTTTTGGCAATATCCATAGGAGTACTCCCTTTGGCATATTCTTTAACTGAACCGTCTGGTAACGTAATTTTTATCATGGATTTTCTACATCAATAAGGGAGCAAAGATAACATCTTGGATTGATGCTGACAATAGTTACTTGATATGTCTTTTGGAAAGATGTTACGAAATCATTAACAAGCTATTCTTTTTTAGAAAAAAGAGAGTCCATGATTACTTTTATGCTATAAAAACCCATGCCAATAGCTGAAATTCCTAATATTAATCCTATAATCAACACTACCCAATATGCTGGATGCTCTTGATTTTTGAATGCCTCATAGACAACTATGGGAGCAGAAATCATCAACACCACAGTATATCCTAAGAATTTTAATCCTTTAACAAGTAAATCTTTGTCTGTCCTCATAGTGCGTCAAAATTAATAAGAATGATTATATTTATTTCAATTGTTGAAAAAAAGGTTTTATAAAACGTATGAGAATATTATTGATTCCAGATAAATTTAAGGGCTCTGCTTCCGCAAAAGAAGTGCTGAATGCATTGAACAAAGGCATAAAAAAAGCGAATCCAACCGCTGAAATACATAATGTTTTGGCTTCAGATGGTGGGGATGGTTTTTTGGATGCAGTTTCCAGTTATTTAAATACTGAAGAAGTTAGTGTAGCAACATTTGACCCTTTGGGTAGGCAGTTAACAGCATCTTATTTACTGGATACAAATAATAATACTGCATATATAGAAATGGCAAAGGCTTCTGGAATGGAATTGTTGACGGTGCCTGAACAGAACCCTATGGAAACTTCCACTTATGGCACAGGGCTGTTGATTAAGGATGCAATCCTAAAAGGGGCAAAAAAGATATACATTGGTTTGGGAGGTAGTGCCACAAATGATGGTGGAACAGGAATAGCAAAGGCTTTAGGGTATGTGTTTAAGAATGATAAGAATGAAATTATTGATCCAATCGGTAAAAACCTGTGTGCTATCCAAAGTATTACATGTGAAAAACCAGAGCTGTTCAATACTGTTTCTTTTTATGCAGTAAACGATGTTCAGAACCCTTTGTTTGGTTTGTATGGAGCCGCCCATGTGTATGCAGAACAAAAAGGAGCAACGGAAGAAGATATTAGAATTTTGAACACTGGTCTTGAACATTTGGACAAAATTGTTCAGCAGCAAATGAATAAAAATAATGCGGATGTTCATGGGGCTGGGGCTGCTGGCGGAGCTGCCTATGGCTTAAAAACGTTTTTAAATGCTGAGTTTGTTATTGGAATTGACTTTCTATTGGAACTTGCCAAAATACCCGAGCTTCTTACAACAGCAAAGTTTGATTTTATTATTACTGGAGAAGGGAAAATAGATAGCCAAACCTTACATGGAAAACTCATAAAAGGAGTTGTGAACATGGGAAAAAATTATAAAATCCCTGTACTTGGCATCTGTGGAAAATTGGATATTGACAAGAATGAGATTTTTAACTTGGGATTACACGATGCGTTAGAAATTAGTAATGCTTCTAAATCTTTGGAATATAATATGAAACATGCTCCTGAATTGATTGAAACAGTGGTTTATGGGTATTTTAAATTGATAAGTTAAAAAAGGAAACATGAGTTTAGATATAATATTTTTATGGGATAGGTTATTAAAAAAAATGGGAAACTAAGTTTGGATTTGTTATAGGTTTTATATTTTATTAGTAGTATATTTTTTCATAATTAGATATTTTGATTTTGAATCAGGTTTAGGAAATATTTCAAAATATGGTATTATACCATTACTCATATTCTTGTTAGTCTTTTTAATTTTGCATACTTTTTAATCAGTTGCTCTTCTAGAATACCTGACTCTTCATTATTGGGTTCTATTTCCCTAGGGTTAAATGTGTAATAGGTGTTGTTTATCCCGTAATTCACTTGCAGTTTATCATTTAGATAATATTTTAAATCATACTTAAGGTTAAAGTTTTGGATGCCAGATTTCCAATTGAATCCAACAAAATCCAATTCCAGCCCATAGTAATAATCTGAATAAATAAGGGATAGATTGGAAAACAGTTTGTTGGAAAACAAATGGTTCCATCTAAAGTTCACAACGGTATTTCCATAGGTGTTCGCAAAATTATCACTAAGATTAAAGACATCCCTTCTAAAATATCCAGATAGGAAAATATTGTTGTTTTCATTGATTCTGTGATTCAATTTGGTGTTCAAATCGTAGAAATAGGCTTTGTTTTCAATATCAAACAATGGAAGGAACAAATGGGCATAAGATGCTCTGCCACCGATAAGAAAAGCTGATTTTTCTTTTACAATTGGGCCTTCAGCCAATAACCTGATGGCTACGGCTCCAATACCTCCGCTTATTTTAAACTCTTTACTAGTTGCCCTCTTTTTGAAAAATTTCCAAGACAGATGAAACCCGACCACCGTAGCGAGCCGGAATACCACCTTTAAACAATTTCACATCTTTAATGGCATCTGGATTAAAGACCTAGAAAAAACCAAATAAGTGGGGCGTATTAAAAATAGTGGCTTCATCCAATAAAATAAGGTTTTGGTCTGCCGCGCCTCCCCTTACATTAAAACCAGATGATGCTTCGCCTGCATTGCTGATACCTGGAAGTAGTATAATAGATTTGATTACGTCTGCTTCTCCCAGAATTACAGGGATTTTCTTTATGGTCTGTATTTTCATCACATTTACACTCATTTGAGGCTTTCTGATGTTCAATTTTTCTACATCTTCTGAAACAATGACCTCATCTAACTGCTCCGCTTCTTCTACTAAACTGAAACTTATTTTCTGTAAGTGCTATTTTTTGATTGATATCTTGAAAACCCAAATACGTAATCATGAAAGTATACTCACCCTCTGGAAGAGTGATGGAATAAAACCCATACTCATTGGTAGTGACACCTGTACGTAATTCAGGAATGGCGATGGTAACACCAATTAAAGTTTCATTGCTAGAAGCCTCTATAATAGTACCGATAACTGTATATTTTGTTGGGAAATTGTAAGTAATGGTAAGATAGCTATTGCCAAAAAAAGTAACTTCTGTAGCAATTTCATTCAGTAAATATTTTACATAAATGTAAATAGAAAATCTATGGATAAAAAAGGCTGACCGTTAAGTTATAATAAAAGCCCTTTGCTATTTTATATAGCAAAGGACTTTTATATATGTTAATTACCTTTTTTAAATTTGTGCTAAAATGGAATTAAATGTGTCACTGGGGCGCATGGCATTTGCTACCATCTCAGCATCTGGTAAATAATACCCATCAACATCTATTGTCGCACCTTGGACTGAATTTAATTCGTCAACAATTTTTGATTCATTTTCAGCTAAGTCTTTGGCTATTTGACTAAACGTTTCTTTTAATTCTTTGTTTTCATTTTGTGCTGCCAAGGCCTGTGCCCAATATAGGGTTAAGTAAAAGTGACTGCCTCTTGTATCTAATTCTTTTACTTTTCTAGATGGAGACCTGTTATTGTCCAATAACTTTTCAGTGGCTTCATCCAAAGTCTTGGCTAAAACGGCTACTTGGTCATTGTTGTTTTTCTCTCCATAATGTTCTAATGAAACTCCCAATGCCAAGAATTCACCTAAAGAATCCCATCTCAAATGCCCTTCTTCTAAAAATTGCGCTACATGTTTTGGAGCAGAACCACCAGCACCTGTTTCAAAAAGACCACCGCCTTTCATTAAGGGTACAATAGAAAGCATTTTGGCACTTGTACCTACTTCTAATATTGGAAACAAATCAGTTAGGTAATCCCGTAATACATTTCCTGATACTGAGATGGTGTCTTCACCTTTTTTAATGCGCTCTAAAGTAAATAGCGTAGCTTTTAATGGGGATAATATTCTTATGTCCAATCCAGAAGTATCATGATTGGGAAGATAAGTGTTCACTTTTTTGATTAGTTCGGCATCATGAGCTCTATCTTCATCCAGCCAAAAAACTGTTGGTGTACCAGTTGCTTTTGCTCTAGACACTGCTAGTTTGATCCAATCTTGTATAGGAGCATCTTTTACTTGGCACATTCTCCAAATATCACCTTCTTCAACTGTATGTTCTATAAGTGTTTTGTTTGAAGCAATATCAACAATCTTTACACTTCCATTGGCTGGGATTTCAAAAGTTTTATCATGAGACCCATATTCTTCAGCTTTTTGCGCCATAAGGCCAACATTGGGAACCGTTCCCATAGTTGTTGGGTCAAAAGCACCATGTTTTTTACAAAAGTCAATGGTAGCTTGGTAAATATCTGCATAACTGCTATCTGGTATAACAGCCTTGGTGTCCTGTGCTTTTCCATCAGCATTCCACATTTGACCAGAGTTTCTGATCATTGCTGGCATTGAAGCGTCTATAATAATATCACTTGGAACATGTAGGTTGGTAATGCCTTTATCAGAATTTACCATGGCCAAATCTGGTCCATTGGATATCGTTTCTGCTATATCAGCTTCAATCTCTTTTCTTTTGTCTTCAGGAAGTTCTTTTAATTTGTTTAAAAGACTCTCCAGTCCATTATTTGGGCTTATTCCTAGCTCGTTAAAAACAACTTCATGCTTTTTAAAAACATCGGCAAAGAATGCTTCTACTGCATGACCAAATATAATGGGGTCAGAAACCTTCATCATTGTCGCTTTCATGTGCAAAGAGAAAAGAACACCTTGGTCTTTGGCATCTTTTATTTGCTCTTTTAGGAAAGCTAACAACGCTTTTTTGCTAAGTACGGTTGCATCTATGATTTCACCATCCAGCAAAGAGATTTTATCTTTTAAAACTACAGTTTTGCCATCTGCTCTTACAAGTTCTATACGAACATCAGTTGCTTTTAAAACGGTGACTGATTTTTCATTGGCTTTAAAATCCCCGTGGCTCATTGTAGATACATGGGTTTTTGAGTCAGAACTCCAAATTCCCATGGAGTGTGGGTTCTTTTTTGCGTAATTTTTAACTGCTTTTGGAGCTCTACGGTCAGAATTCCCTTCCCTCAGCACTGGATTTACAGCACTACCTTTAAGTTTGTCAAATCTTGACCTTATTTCTTTTTCCTCATCAGTGTTTGGCTTATCTAGATAACTGGGTATATTGTATCCCTTACTTTGTAATTCCTGAACAGCTTCTTTTAATTGAGGTATAGAAGCACTGATGTTTGGTAATTTTATAATGTTTGCTTCTGGTATTTTTGCCAATTTACCCAATTCTTCCAAATCATTAGTGATTCTTTGCTCGTTTTCTAAAAAATCTGGAAATGTAGCAATGATTCTTCCTGCAAGGGAAATGTCTTTGGTTTCTATTTCAATACCAGACGATTTTGTAAAAGCTTTTACAATTGGTAAAAAAGATTGAGTGGCCAAAGCTGGTGCCTCATCTGTCTTGGTATAGTATATTTTTGGCATTGTATATGGTTTAAGCGGAGCAAATATACAATTTTAAGCCAGTGAAAAAGCAAAGGAATATAGGAAAATTTGCTGTTGTAATGAATAGACAATTTTTTGTGAAATAACAAAAGCCATATCGTTGTAACGAGTACAGAGATATGGCTTTTTAGAAATAGCGGAAGAATTTTTTGTTCCATGCCTAGCACGAATCTGCAACCATTGATTGCGTCCTTAACACTATTTCAACGTTTAAAACATTTTTCATACTCAATAATACAACCAAGTAATTACTCAATGTTTCTTTTTTTGTGGTTTAGGCTTTCGTTATTTTAAACATAAAGCCTAAACTTAAATATTTAAAATAATTCTGCACTCAAGAAACCACCAAGTCAAACTTTTTGGCTCTTGTTTCTTTTTTATTTCTTTATATACAGAATACACAAAGGTTTAATAAAGAACAACCACAAAAATAAAGAACGCTAACTCTATCTGGTTTTTATATTCTCCGAAATACATCGGTTAACTTTATAACCATAGTTAAATGTATTACAAATTACAGAAGAAACAAATTTTATAACAAATTAAAAATGAACACGTTATAAACTTTGGATATTAACAATTGTTCATAAAAAAGCCTGTGATATTATCACAGGCTTTTCAATTTTATTTCTTCTGGTGTTAAGAACGAATCTCTTTAATTCTAGCTTTCTTACCAGTAAGACCTCTAAAGTAGAAGATACGTGCTCTACGTACTTTACCTTTTTTGTTAATTTCTATTTTCTGTAAGGCTGGCAAGTTGACTGGGAAGATACGTTCTACACCTATAGTACCAGATATCTTACGAATAGTAAAAGTTTCTGTACTGCCACTACCTCTTCTTTGTATAACTACACCTCTAAAAAACTGAGTACGTGTTTTTTCGCCTTCCTTAATTTCATAGTAAACTGTTATAGTGTCACCAGCTGAAAAAGCAGGAAAATCTTTTTTTGGAACAAATTCGTCTTCAACAAATTTTAATAATGATTCCATTTTGTTTTATTTTATTGATTTATTAAAGATAACATTCACGGATATCGTCAGAGGTTAATTTTAATCGATTGCAAAAATACCTTATTAATTATAATCTACAATATATTTCAATGGTTTTTTGTTTATTAGTTTGATATAAAACGACTTATTTTAATAAATCTGGCCTAAGTTTTTCTGTTCGCTCCATAGCTTGCTCTTCTCTCCATCTCTCAATTTTAGGGAAATTACCGCTTAAAAGTATTTCAGGTACTTTTAATCCTTTATAATCTGCTGGCCTTGTATAAACAGGGGGAGCTAAAAGGTCATCTTGGAATGTGTCGGTTAAAGCAGAGGTTTCATTGTTTAAAACCCCAGGGATTAAGCGTATGATTGTATCACATAAAACAGCTGCACCCAATTCTCCACCAGACAAGACATAGTCACCAATAGAAATTTCTCTTGTAATTATGGTATCTCTAACTCGCTGGTCTATTCCCTTGTAATGTCCACAAAGAATAATGAGATTTTCTTGCAATGACATGCTATTCGCCATTTTTTGATTGAGAGTTTCCCCATCTGGGGTCATATAAATTATTTCATCATATGCTCGTTCCTTTTTTAAAGCAGAAATACATTTATCAATAGGCTCTATCATTAAAACCATTCCTGCGCCACCACCAAATTGATAATCATCCACTTGGTTATAACTCTTGTCTGTATAATCTCTTAAGTTGTGCATGTGGACTTCTACATGACCCTTTTCTACCGCTCTTTTTAGTATAGATGCTTCAAATGGACTTTTTAGCAGTTCAGGAAGTACGGTAATAATATCAATACGCATGTTTAAATTTTGTGAAGGTTGAATTATAAGCTCTAATTAGCGCTCCAAAAGTAATGAAAACAAAGAGAATTTTTTTTCCAACCCAGTTTTTCATATAGCTTTTGTGCAGGATTATTTACATCGGTTTCCAAGGTCAGCCCTTTATGTTGTTTCTCTATGTAATGCTTTTTTGCTCTATTCAATAAGGCTTCCCCAATACCTTTTTGTCTATAGTCTTTGTCCACATATAAATCGTTTAATATAAATACAGGTAAAAGGGAGACTGATGAAAAGGTTTTATATAGAAGGGTGAAACCAGCCGGGTTGTCGTTTATATATGCCAAAAAAATAATGGCCTCATTTAGGTCAAGTCTTTTTTCTAAGAAGTCTTTAGTAGCTTCTAGATTTGATTCTTGTTTATAAAAAACACGATAGCTGTTAAATAAGGGAAGCAGATCATTAATATGCTCTTTTGATGCTTTAACAATTGAAATCATAGTAATTGCTTTAAATAAAAAAAGCTCCATTTGGAGCTTTTTTTATTATTTGTTTGATTTTTTTTGCCTGTTCCTCTCGTCTTGTAGCTCTCTACTTATTTTCTGCTCCCTTTCCAATGCTCTCCTCCTGTGTTGCTCATATTCTTCTTCCAATTCAGAAAGTGTTCTTTTAGACTCTTGCGTCAATACATTGCTATTTTTAAATTTAAAAATAAATGTAGCAAGGAGTACTAGAAGTCCAGAAATAATAGACCATAGTATAATATTATAGGTAATCTTGGAAACTCCCATACCAAAGAAAGACATGCTGTCTTTTTCTTCTGTTACACTTGTTAGTTGGGTGGATGTTTGGCTTAATTTTTCATTAAGAGAACTTATGGTTGTCTCATGTGTAGCGATTGTGGACTTTAATTTTGTGGCATTTTTACTGGTAATGTTAAGCGTGTCCAAAACATTGGATCTAAGTTTGTCCAAATGTATAACACGTACCACTTCATATCGCTTACCATCTGCTCTATAATTTCCTGACCTTTTTGCAATATAATCAAACTGACCACTGATGGTTCCTTCGTCCAAGGGCAATTTATTTTCCTCTTCTTGAGCATATTGAAGATTAAATGTAAGTAGGGCTATTAGAACTAATACTATTTTAGAAGCTTTCATTTAAATAATTCTTAATGTTAATTTGATTTTAGGGTAGGACTAAAGTAATTTAATATTCTTAAATAGGAAAGAAAAATGAGTTTTTAGGTATACACTATATAACACGTTTCTTTTGTTAATATTATGTACGTATGGATTTGAAATAAAGTTTAGGTTGTATAAATTAAAAAAAGCACCCTCTAGAAGGTACTTTTTTATTGAATATAAGATTTTTTCTATTGAAATATGAGTCGTTCTCTTTCCCCATTATCTGTAAGTATAGTAATACTCGTACGTCCATATTTAGAGATGTTGCTAAAATGTTCTTTTGCATCTTGAATGTTATTTATTTCTTCTCCATCAACAGATATCAAAATTTTTCCTTCTAATCCGTACCCACGGTATTTTGCTGGAACGTCAATTATTCTAACCCCATTTTTAGTCTTAAAGGCTTTCATTTCTTTATCTGATAGGTTCTTGACCTCAAGCCCCATTATAGGGACAACATAGGTTTGTTTTTTCTTTAAAGTGACAGGAACAATCATTTCTTTTCCGTCTCTTTCAATGCTTACATTTAATTTATTCCCTGGTCTTTTTGTGGAAATGTATCCAGTAAGGTCAGAGAATTTATGTACTCTGATGTTGTCAATCTGTTTTATAATATCGCCTTCTTTTAAGCCAGCTTGTTGGGCGCCAGAGTTTTCCACTACATTGCCAATGTATACACCATCAATCTCATTCAAACCATTTTCAATAGCATATTGTGTATTGATGCTAGGGATTTGAATTCCTAAAATGCCTTTTTGAACATTTCCAAATTCCATAATGTCTTCAACCACCTTTTTTGCAATATTGCTGGGAACAGCAAATGAATACCCAACATAAGAACCTGTTTGAGAGGTGATGGCAGTATTTATGCCGATTAAATCTCCATTGGTGTTTACTAGAGCTCCACCGCTATTTCCTGGGTTAACCGCTGCATCTGTCTGTATAAAAGACTGCCCCGCTTTGCTCAAGGCTCTTGCTTTGGCACTTACAATACCAGCTGTTACGGTAGAAGTAAGGTTAAAAGGGTTGCCAACAGCCAATACCCATTCACCTATTTTGGTGTCATCAGAATCGCCAAAAGCCAAATAAGGCAGCTTTTCTTCTGTATTAATTTTAATTAGGGCAATGTCAGAATTTGGGTCTGTACCTATTAATTCCGCATCATAAGATTTGTTGTTGTTTAAGGTCACTTCCAATTTGTTGGCTTTATCAATAACATGGTTATTGGTTACAATATATCCGTCAGGAGAAATTATGACTCCAGAGCCAGTTCCTATTTGAGGTCTTTTTGCAGTTTCTTGTCCGTAAAAGAATTGCATAATATTGCTGGAGCCACCACTGCTAAGAGTTACATTTTTTACATGGACAACGGCATTAACGGTATTTTGGGCAACCATTGTAAAGTCTACCTCGTTTATTCCATTACTGTTCATTGAAGTTGGGGTGTAACCAGCAGTTACAAAAGGAGTTTTAGATTCCCCAACAATGATATTTTCTTTTTCAAAAAACATGATATAGGCTCCAAGTGTAATTGCTCCTGCAAAAATGGAAACCAATAATAGACTACCTATTCTTTTCATATATGATATACATTTATATTCTAAAATTTAAAATTAGTTTATTTTCTCTTTTTTAAAAGACCCTTTAACTCCTTTTTAACTGCCAAATAAACCTTAATAAAATTATATATTTGTATTATGATGCTTACTTTTTATAAATATCAGGGAACTGGAAACGATTTTGTCATAGTGGATAATCGACAAGGTTTTTTACCAAAAGACAATACTGAACTAATCGCTTTTTTATGTGATAGAAAATTTGGTATAGGGGCAGATGGGCTTATACTATTAGAGAATGATGAATTGTCGGATTTTAAAATGGTATATTATAATGCAGATGGTAACCAAAGTACCATGTGCGGTAATGGTGGTAGATGTATAGTGGCTTTTGCTAAATTCTTGGGAGTAATTACAAATAAAACCTCTTTTCTTGCGGTTGACGGTGTTCACAATGCTACAATAGATGGAGGAATTGTAAGTCTACAAATGCAAGATGTGGATAAAATAGATGAGAAACCCAAACATTCGTTTTTAGATACAGGCTCACCACATCATGTCCAAATAGTCAATGCACTATCAGAAATGAATGTTGCTAAAGAAGGTGCCAAGTTACGCTATGGTCTTTATGGGAAAACGGGGAGCAATATTAATTTTGTGGAGCAATCCACAGCCAATGTTTTTAATGTAAGGACTTACGAGCGTGGCGTAGAAGATGAAACGTTGTCCTGTGGGACCGGCGTTACTGCTGTTGCTTTGGCAATGTTCAATATGGGTAAAGCTGAATCAAACAATATTACGGTGATTACTCCTGGAGGGGAATTGCAGGTAAATTTTGAAAAAAACGGGACAGGGTATAAGAATATTATGCTGGTGGGGCCTGCAAAACAAGTGTTTAAAGGAGCTATTGAATGTTAAGCTTACAAGGAGAACATATTTATTTAAGGGCGTTGGAGCCCAAAGACTTGGATTTTCTCTATGAGTTAGAGAACAATCCATATGTATGGGAAATAAGTGGGACAACCACACCTTATTCCAAGCATGTTTTACAATTGTATTTAGACAATGCACATAGAGATATATATGATGTAAAACAATTACGGTTGTGCATCTGTAATGATAAAGGCGCAATTGGGCTCATAGATTTGTTTGATTTTGACCCTAAAAATAATAGGGCAGGCATTGGGATTGTTATTGTTGAAGAAAAAGAAAGAAATAAGGGAGCAGGAGCAGAAGCAATATCATTGGTATGTGATTATGCTTTTGCAAGTTTAAATCTAAGGCAGCTTTATGCCAATGTAATTGATGATAATGCCGCCAGTCTACATTTGTTCAAGAAACTTGGATTTATTGAGGTCGGGGTAAAGAAAGATTGGATTTACTCTATTAGCGGGTATAAGAATGAAATTCTACTTCAAAAAATAAACAAAAAATAATGTACATCAAGAAAATTTTACTGGCCATACTTATAATAGGTTTACTTCTTGGAGGAACTTTTTCCTTTATGGTCTATAGCACTGTTTTTACACCTAATACAGCTTTTGCCAATAATGAGGCTTATATATTCATTAAGTCTGATGATTCTTTTGAAGATGTAAAACAATCCTTGGAGCCACTTCTTAAGGATATGGGCACTTTTGAATCTGTTGCAAATAAGAAATCTTATGTTTCCAATATTAAAGGAGGTAAATATGCTATAAAAAAAGGAGCCAATAACAATGAAATAATAAATGGGCTTAGAAGCGGAAACATTCCAGTGAAAGTCTCTTTTAACAATCAAGAAACCTTAGGGAGTTTAGCTGGACGAATTTCTGTTCAAATTGAAGCTGACAGCCTTTCTCTTCTTAAAGTGTTCAATGACGCTTCCTTTTTGAAAAAGAACGATTTTAATAAAGCTACAAAATTAGGAATGTACATCCCTAACAGTTATGAGTTTTTTTGGAATACTTCTGCTGAAAATTTTAGGAGTAGAATGTTAAAGGAGTACAATAGATTTTGGAATGAAGATAGAATGAGCAAGGCCAAGAAATTAGGAATGACACCTATAGAAGTGATTTCGTTAGCATCCATTGTTCATAAAGAAACAGCGAAAGTTGAAGAACGCCCTAGGGTGGCAGGACTTTACTTAAACAGGTTGCAAAAAAGAATGCTATTACAAGCTGATCCTACGGTTATCTTTGCTCTTAAAAAGCACACTGGAAATTATGATACGATCATCAAAAGGGTGCTTTATAAAGACCTTGAACTAGATTCACCATATAATACCTACAAATATGCAGGTTTGCCTCCCGGCCCAATAACCATGCCTGATATATCTGCAATAGACGCAATTCTTAAACCAGAAAAGCACGAATATTACTATATGGTTTCCAATATTGAAAACTTTGGATATCACAAATTTGCTAAGACCTTGGCGCAACACAACCGAAATAAAGTACAGTACATCCGATGGATAAATTCACAAAATATCAATAGATAGGTAAGTCATCCCATTTGTAATACATATTGACCAATTTATACACATTTAAGATAAAGTTATAAACGATTGGTTTTTTTGAGGGGAAAACGGTTATATCTTTGCAATGTGAAATTTAAGCGCGTCTATTTTACTAGACTGTAAGTCTTAAGAAAACAACTATATGAGAAAGTGGATAAGTTATTTTTGTCCTCTTGCCCTGATATTTATTTTAACGAGTTTTAGATTTGGACCAGCTACATTAATAGAAGTTCCAACGGCTCTTAAAGTAAATGAACCTACTGAAGTTTTGTTTCCCCAAGACAAAACATATCATGAGATTTTTGTGGTAAATCCCCCATTTTTAGGAAATTCTTATGTTGGTTTTAAAGAAGCTTTGGCTTTTAAAGAATCACAAGGGAATTATTTTGTAATCAATACGCTAGGATATTTAGGAAAATATCAATTTGGAGTAGGTACATTACAATTAATGGGTGTTTACAATGCCAGTAATTTTTTGAATGATCCTGAATTGCAAGAAAAGGTCTTTCAAATTAATATAGCCCGTAATAAGTGGATTCTTAGAAGAGATATCCAGCGATTTACTGGGAAATATGTTGGAGGAATCCAAATTACGGAATCTGGAATATTGGCTGCAGCCCATTTGGCTGGTGCAGGTAATGTAAAGAAGTATTTGCGCTCTTATGGTCAAATAGATTTTGAGGATGCTTACGGCTCTAACATTGCGTATTATATGAAGAAGTTTTCTGGATATGATGTTTCGCTTGTTATGCCAGCGCGTAATCCAAGAATATAACAATACTATTACATATGAAAATGATGAAAAGCCTTGGTGGAAACGCCAAGGTTTTTTTATTGCTGCTGTATGATGAAAATAGTTGGTCTTTTATGGAGCGTAATATTGACATTAGGCCATTCACCAGCTTTCTTTGTTGCTATATACTCCGTTGATAAAGTAATATCACACGCTACACATAACTTGCAGTTTTTAGTTAACGTTCTAGCCAATTCTGCTAACAATTTATCATTCCTGTATGGAGTTTCAATAAATATTTGGGCTTGGTTAAATTCTTTAGATATTTTCTCCAAACGTTTAATAGCTTTCTTACGGTCTACAGAATCAATAGGTAAATAACCATTAAAAGCAAAATTTTGACCATTGAAACCGCTTGCCATCATTGCTAAAAAAATTGATGAAGGCCCTACCAAAGGAACAACTTGGATACCTTTTTCATGGGCAATTCTCACTACATCAGCGCCTGGATCCGCAATTCCTGGACAGCCTGCTTCTGAGAGTATGCCTACATCATGTCCAGCTAGACAGGGGTCTAAAAATGATGGGATGGTTTCTGGCTCTGTAAATTTATTCAATAAATTTATTTGAAGACTTGGCTGTGACTTTTTAGAATTTATTTTTTTAATAAAATGTCTTGCAGATTTTTCATTCTCTACAACATAATGGTCAATATTTTCTATTGCTCTCTTTATGGAGATAGGCAATACTTCTAAAGGGGGGGTGTCACCTAAAGTTGTGGGGATTAAAAACAATTTTCCTAACGCCATTTTTATTGTGTTTCCAACTTTTTTGCAATTGCATCACAAGCTGTATCGATTAAATGAAAAACATGTTCAAAACCATCTATAGCATCATAATAAGGGTCTGGAACTTCTTCTTTGCCACCCATATTGTTTTCGTCTAACAGTAGCATTACTTTGTTTATATCGCTTTTATTTTTTGCAAGTGATATAATGTTGCTGTAATTGCTCCGATCCATTACATAGATGTAATCAAAATTTTTAAAGTCAGAATGCGAAAATTTTCTGCAACGTTGATTGGATATATCTATTCCATATTTATTGGCTATATCAATAGATCTACTATCTGGCCTGTTGCCAATATGATATCCTCCAGTACCAGCAGAATCAACAAATATGGATTTTGGGTTTACTTTTTTTTAAGAATTCCCTCAGCTAATGGCGACCTACAGATATTTCCAAGGCATACCATTAATACTTTTGTTCTCATCAAACAGGACTAGGATAATTTCTTGGTTAGATCTTCTATGTATTTTCTAAACTGCTTATCCGTCTCAGCTAAATTATCTACAGTCTTGCAAGCATGTAATACAGTAGCATGGTCTCTTTTTCCAATTTGGGAGCCAATACTGGCCAAAGAAGCTTTGGTGAATTTTTTAGCAAAGAACATAGCCAGTTGTCTAGCTTGTACAATATGTCTTTTTCTTGTTTTAGATTGTAAGGTGGCAACATCCATTTCAAAGTAATCGGACACCACTTTTTGTATGTAATCTATAGAGACTTCTCTTTTGGTATTTTTCACAAACTTCTCAACTATCTGTTGCGCAAGTTCTATGGTAATTTCTTTTTTATTGAAAGAAGATTGTGCAATCAAAGATATAATAGCTCCTTCTAGTTCCCTGATGTTGGTTTTAATATGCTTAGCCACATATTCCACAATATCTTCAGGCATTTCAACACCATCCCTATAAAGCTTGTTTCTTAGAATGGATATTCTGGTTTCATAATCTGGATTCTGTAATTCTGCTGATAATCCCCATTTAAAACGAGAAAGTAAGCGTTGCTCTATATCCTGCATATCTACAGGCGCTTTGTCAGATGTAAGAATCACTTGTTTGCCATTCTGGTGCAAATGATTAAAAATATGGAAAAAGACATCTTGCGTTCCAGATTTACCAGATAAGAATTGAACATCATCTACAATTAAAACATCTATTAATTGATAGAAATGGATAAAATCATTTCTAGTGTTTTTTTTAACTGACTCTATATATTGTTGTGTAAACTTTTCAGCAGAAATATAAAGAACAGTCCTTTCAGGGTACTTGTCTTTTATTTCTACCCCAATGGCATGTGCTAAATGTGTTTTTCCTAATCCTACACCACCAAATACCAATAATGGGTTAAAAGATGTTCCTCCGGGTTTATTGGCAACGGCCATACCTGCAGATCTAGCCAATCTATTGGAATCTCCTTCCAAGAAATTGTCAAAACTATAATTGGGATTTAATTGGGATTCTATTTTTATGTTTCTTATTCCTGGTATAACAAATGGATTTTTTAACTCAGGATTTTTAGATTTAATAGGTACATCTAATTCTTGTGGGCCAACGTTGACTTTATTGGCACTAGGAATTTTTTCTGTAAAAGGTTCTCTATTGCCATAAGTATTTTCCATTTTAATGACATATACCAATTTAGCACTCTCACCCAACTCTTTTGTAAGAGCAACTTTTAAAAGTTTTACATAATGCTCTTCTAACCACTCGTAAAAAAATTTACTAGGAACCTGTATACTTAATACATAGTCATCTAATTTCACAGGTTTAATAGGTTCAAACCAAGTTTTAAATGCCTGCGGCTGGATATTATCCTGGATAAAAGCCAAACAATTGTCCCATACGGAATTAGCAGTAACATTCATTTTTTAAATAGGCCTATTTTGTTGGTTAGTAAACTTGTTTAATTGTATCTGGATTGTTGGAAATTACCTACTTGCCAAAGAGAGACAAATATGTGAACAAAAAAGCTAATAAAAAAATGATTTAGTATTGATTTTTCCCTTTTTTTTTCTCATGTTGTAGAATCGTAAATTCAAATCTTTTAAATATATAATTTTTCCTCGAAAAAAATGGTGTTAAACGAAATTTCTTTTAGAATTAGATATGCAGAAACAGATCAAATGAGAGTAGTGTACCATGGAAATTATGCGCAGTACTTGGAAATGGGTAGGGTGGAATGGTTGAGAAATCTTGGCTACTCCTATAAAAGTATGGAAGAAAGTGGAGTAATGCTACCCGTGATTTCTTTACAGGTGCAATTTAAAAAACCTGCGGTTTATGATGATTTGATTACTGTGGAAACCAGACTTAAGAAAATACCTTCTGTGAAGATTGAATTTGATTTTACAATCTATAATGAAAGCAAAGAGGTTTTAGTGGAAGCAACCACAGTTTTGGTGTTCATGGACATGAAAACAAAAAAACCTATAAAATGTCCCGATTATCTTTTGGAGAAAATTAAATCCTAATCAATTTCTTTTATGGCAATATGCTGCAAGGCACTAAAAATTGAATGAATTTGTTTTGCTTCTTGTTTACGAACAGCAATAGTATATTCACAGTTTGTTTCTAGTTTTTGAGATGTGATTTTAATTTTATACTGTTTAATGATACGCATTACGGTGTTCATTTCCTTATAATCAAAAGAAACCAAAAAGTGTTCTTGTAACGTTTTTTCAATAATTGAAGAAGTTTCCAAAGCCATTTTTGCGGTTGTTTTATAGGCGGAAATAAGTCCGCCAACCCCTAATTTTGTACCACCGAAAATTCGGGCTACTGTAACTAACACATTAGTGACCTCAAAAGATTTTATTTGCCCATAGATAGGCATTCCTGCTGAATTATTGGGTTCACCATCATCATTTGCCCTATATTTTATGTTTACCACACCCAGTTGCCATGCATAACATACATGATTTGCTGTATGGTGTTTTTTTCTAAGGAATTCTATAATTGGTTTTATCTCTTCCTCGTTAAAAATAGGATAGACGCACCCATAAAACTTACTTTTCTTGTCCTTATAAAGAATTTCTTCTGAAGGTTTAACAATGGTTTTATATGTGTCAGAACTATTCTCCATTAAAATAAGGCTACTAATAGAATGCTAATTACAGCAAGGGCAATGCCACCCCAATTTTTTACACTCATATGTTCCTTGAACAATAAAATACCCAATAATGTGGAGAATAAGACTATAGCTACATTATTAATGGTGAAAATTTGAGAACTGTTCATGGAATTGTTTTGTAACGCACGTAATAAAAAGAAAATGGAGAAATAATTGGGAACTCCCAAAAGGATTCCACCAATAACATTTTTTAGGTTGATTTTAAAAGGTGTTTTTCGAGATTTTACAGCTATAAAAATTATTCCAATTATAGCGGATGACCCAAATATAGTTGCTGAAAAAAGAGGCAATTCCCCACTGCTCAATTGTATTTCTTGCATGTACTTTAAAGAAACGTCAATGGCTCCAGAACCTATGAACACCAATAAAGGCAATAACAAATTTTTTTTATTGAATGTAGCAGATTTTTTCTTTACAGATGCAAAATATACTGCGGTTAAAGCCAATATGATTCCAATAATTTTTAAAGCACTCAGTTTCTCATTGTAAAGCATCATTCCAATTACTACTGGTATAACCAAAGACATTTTTGTAGCAACAGAAGCTACTGAAACCCCAAGTTTTTGAGAAGTTTTTGCCATAATGTTAAAAACAATAATAAATAAAAACCCCATTGCCAAAGCGCCCCAGAACCAACCCTTGTTTGGAACCTGATTTATGGATACAGGACCATTATACAATATAAATCCCGTAATACATGCCACTACATAATTAGTGATGATGGCATAAAGCGTTTGAACCTTATAAACGGAGAACAACTTGAAAATGACAAAGATAAGGCTAGAAAAAAGGACACTTAAAGCTAAATCTATCATATTATAATTTAAATTTTAAATTGATGATATCTTCTTCGCCAACTTTTAGGTTCCATACATTAATGCCCAATTCTAATGCAGAGTCCGTATTCTCTTTGGTGTCATCAACAAAAAAAGTTTCAGACGGTATTAAATTGTTTTTATCCAGTACAAATTGATAAATTTCTGCATCTGGTTTTCTCAAGAATATTTCATGGGAAAGATAGAACTGATCAAAACAATTTTTAAAACGATTATAGTTTTTCCATCCCATTTGTTCTTTTACACACTCAATATGAATGTCATTGGTGTTGCTTAAAAGAAGAAGGCGGTATGTATTCTCCTTGGCAAGGTTTTCAATAAATTCCAATCTGTTTTCTGGGAAATCTAAAAGAATTGCATTCCAAGCATTGGTCAATTGTTGTGGTGTTGCTTTTGGGAAAGTAGTGCCGACATTTGATATAAATTCATCAGATGTAATCAATCCCTTTTCATAGGTATGGAACAAACGTTCTAATTCTGGGGTCAATCCTTGAAACCCAAATTTTTCCATTTCTTTGGCAGTAGCTGGTTTGTCCAGATTGATGAAAATATCCCCAAAATCAAAAATGATGTTTTTAATCATTGATATAGATGTTTAAGGTATCGGTCATTATTCTCTTTGAATGGGATAATTTTCCTGAAAATGAAGGGGCTTTTGTTCCTGAACCAAAAGTGGAAGCACCTTTAAATATCAGTACTTCATCCCATAGATTGGTGTCAATAAAAGTTTGTAGGGTTTTTGTGCCACCTTCAATTAGGATGCTGGTAATTTGATGCTTGTACAGCACATTACATATTTGTTCTGCTACATTTTTGGTAAAATCCAGTACTTCATAATCAATCCCATCAATTACTTTATTTTTTATGCCTGTAAGAACAATGGTTTTTACACTGCCATCCAATACATGATAATCATTTTTTATTTTTAAATCTTTGTCAAGCACTATTCTAATAGGGTTTTTTCCTTTCCAACTTCTTACATCTAGTTTAGGATTGTCTTTTAAAACAGTAGTGGTGCCAACAAGGATTGCTTGTTCTTCACTACGCCATTTATGGACCAATTGTCTGGAATAGGAATTGGTAATCCAGAAAGGTTCAAGATTTTTCTTTCTTTTAGATGGGTTGGGAGCAATAAACCCATCCATTGTTTCAGCCCATTTCAGCATAATATAAGGGCGTTTTTTTTCTTGAAAACATAGAAAGCGTTTATGGTGCTCTCTACATTCCTTCTCTAAGATACCAACGGTTACTTTACACCCAGTATTTTCTAATTTTTCAATGCCCTTTCCCGCTACTTTTTTATGTGGGTCTTTAATGCCAATAATTACTTTAGGTATTTGGTGTTTTATAATTAAATCTGCACAGGGGGGTGTTTTTCCGTGGTGGGAACAAGGCTCCAAAGTAACATACAGTGTGGCATCTAAAAGCAGGTTTTTATCATGAACAGATTGTATGGCATTTACTTCTGCATGATTGCCTCCATAGGGACTGGTAAAACCTTCTCCAATGATTTTGTTTTTATGGACAATAATAGACCCTACCATAGGATTTGGAGCAGTATTGCCCAAGCCATTTTTGCCCAATTGGATACAGCGTAACATATATTTTTCATGTATCTTCACCCCACAAAAATAGAACTTTCAAAAAGATATTGACTGATAAATATGGATACTGCAATTATCAGGGAAATTCAACAAGAAGATAATGCCGAAGTGGCCAGAGTGATCAGAGAAGTTTTAGTGGAAATGGGCGTCCCAAAGGTTGGGACTGCTTATGCGGATAAAGCTTTGGATATTATGTATGAAACTTATGATGTGCCAAAAGCCACATATTTTGTTGTGGAAGATAAAGGGGCAATCATAGGGTGTTGTGGAGTGGCACAATTAGAGAATTATGATGGTAATGTTTGTGAGCTACAAAAAATGTATTTTTTGGGAGAGACAAGAGGAAGAAGGTTAGGAGCAAAAATGATGCAGATTTGTTTAGATAAGGCCAGAGCATATGGCTTTGAGAAATGCTACTTAGAAACCATGCCCTATATGAAAGTAGCACAAAAATTATATAAAAAAACGGGTTTTGAATATATTGACGCTCCAATGGGGAATACAGGTCATTTTTCTTGCCCAGTTTGGATGTTGATACAACTTTAGATTGAATGCTTTTAAAAGAAATCAAAAATATTTTTCATAAAGAATTGGATGAGGTATATCCAGTAGAAGAGGTAGATACTTTCTTTTATATAATGTTGGAACATTATTTGGGCTTGGAACGTTTTATTTTAGCATTAGAACCAAATTTTATTGTCTCTAAAGAAGAGGAACAACCCTTATTTGAGGGATTATCTCAATTAAAATTAGAAAAACCAATTCAGTATATTTTGGGTGAAACAGAATTTATGAACCTAAAGTTTTCTGTAAATGAACAAGTGTTGATTCCAAGACCAGAAACTGAAGAATTGGTACGTTGGGTTATTGACGACTGTAAGGTTGAGTCTTTCAATACAACTCAAGACAGGCTAAATCGAAACCTAAAAATATTGGACATAGGTACAGGTAGTGGATGTATTGCCATTTCATTGGCTAAAAACCTGCCAAATGCAAAAGTGTATGCTTTGGATGTTTCAGAAGAGGCATTGGTTGTGGCAAAAGAGAATGCAAAGCATAATGAGGTAGAAGTCAATTTTATACATGCTGATATTTTAGAGTTGGAAACTCTAGAAGAGAATTTTGATATTATTGTTTCCAATCCGCCCTATGTAAGAGAAATGGAGAAGGAAGAAATGCAAACCAATGTTTTGGAGCATGAACCCCAATTGGCATTGTTTGTATCCAATGAAAAACCATTGTTGTTTTATGATAAAATCACCCATTTTGCTACGAGAAATTTAAACCACCACGGTGTGGTGTATTTTGAGGTTAATCAATATTTGGGAAAGGAAACAAAACAGCTTTTGGAAGATCAAAATTTTTCAGAAATCGAACTTCGAAAAGATATGTTTGGGAATGACAGGATGTTAAAGGGAACATTGAATTAATGCAGATCAATAAATAAAATGAAAAGTATAGTTGTTTTTTGTGGCAGTAGTGATGGGAACGATAAAAAGGTGATAGATGTCTCCTATGATTTAGGAAAGACTCTGGCACAAGAAAATATTACGTTGATATACGGTGCAGCAAAAATTGGTATCATGGGCAAAGTAGCTCAGGGGGCTTTGGATAATAAAGGCACGGTTGTAGGCATTATTCCAAAATTTTTAAAAAAGAAAGAAGTTGTCCATACCAATTTGTCGGAATTGATTATCACTGAAAATATGCATGAGCGTAAGTTGTTGATGCATGAACGTTCAGAAGGGGTCATTACACTTCCTGGAGGTTTTGGTACCTTGGAAGAATTGTTTGAAATGATTACTTGGGGGCAATTGGGACTGCATCAAAAACCCATAGGGGTTTTAAATGTGAATGGGTTTTATGATGACCTATTAAAGATGTTGCAAAAAATGGTATCCCAAGGATTTTTAAAACAAGATAATTATAACATGTTGTTGGTGGATAATACCATAGAGGGTTTGTTGGTTAAAATGAAAAACTACAAACCAAAATCAGTACCAAAATGGATTAAAAAAGAGCAGGTTTAATGAGTATTGAACAAAAAATAGAATCCCTCCGTCAGGAACTCAGGGAGCATAACCACAATTATTATGTGTTGGACAATGCCACTATATCAGATTATGATTTTGATATAAAGTTAAAGGAGCTTCAAGCTTTAGAAGAGCAACATCCAGAGTTTTATGATGCTACATCGCCAACGCTTAGAGTTGGAGGAACAGTGACCAAAAATTTTAACACCATAGTTCACGAGCATAGAATGTACTCGTTGGAGAATTCTTATTCCAAGGAAGATTTGGACGATTGGGAAAAACGTATTCAGAAAAATCTAGGTGATGTTCCGTTAGAATTTACCTGTGAGCTAAAATACGATGGAGCTTCCATCAGCCTAACGTATCAAGATGGGCAATTATTAAAAGCGGTGACCCGTGGTGATGGTTTTCAAGGAGATGAGGTGACTACAAATATAAAAACCATCAAGTCGGTTCCTTTGCAACTAAAAGGAGATTACCCACCAAGATTTGATATTCGGGGAGAGATTATTCTTCCTTATGAGGGGTTTGCCCAAATGAACAAAGAACGGGTAGAAAATGGGGAAGACCCATATATGAACCCCAGAAATACAGCATCAGGAAGTTTAAAGCTTCAGGACAGTGCATTGGTCGCTCAACGCCCATTGGATTGTTTGTTGTACAGTATTGTGGGTTCTAAACTCAATATTGAGTCTCAGTTTGAAGTATTGGAGAAAGCCAGACAGTGGGGTTTTAAAGTGCCAACTGTTGCAAAACTGTGTAAAACTACAGATGAGGTCATGCAATTTGTGGAGCATTGGGATGTGCACAGACATGATTTGCCATATGAAACAGATGGAGTGGTCATAAAAGTGAACAATCTGCAACAGCAAGAAGAATTGGGATATACAGCCAAATCTCCTCGTTGGGCCATGGCATATAAGTTTAAGGCAGAGCAAGTATCAACGGTGCTGAATGAGATTACCTACCAAGTTGGGCGTACGGGGGCTATTACTCCTGTTGCTAATTTAAACCCTGTTTTATTGGCAGGAACAACAGTAAAGAGAGCATCCCTGCATAATGCGGACCAGATTGAAAAATTGGATATCAGGGAAGGCGATACTGTTTTTGTTGAAAAGGGAGGGGAAATTATCCCCAAAATTATTGCAGTAGATTTTGATAAACGAACTGTTGATTCCCAACCCACCAAGTATATCACACATTGCCCTGAATGTGAAACCGAGTTAGTACGCACCGAAGGTGATGCCAAACATTTTTGCACTAATTTTTATGGTTGCCCGCCACAAATAACAGGTCGTATCCAGCATTTTATTTCCAGAAAAGCGATGGATATAGAAGGTTTGGGAGGAGAAACGGTAGAATTGCTTTTTAAAGAAGGTTTGATTAAAAACTATGCCGATTTATATACGTTGACCAAAGAGCAAGTAATGCCATTGGAACGTATGGCAGAGAAGTCTGCCGAGAATTTGGTCAGTGGTGTAAAGAAATCGACAGAAATCCCCTTTGAGCAAGTACTGTTTGCCTTAGGAATAAGGTTTGTGGGTGAAACGGTAGCAAAGAAATTAGCAAAGGCGTATAAGAATATTGATGCCCTTATGGTTGCAACTGTAGCCGAGCTTGTTACAGTAGATGAAATAGGAGAACGTATTGCCGAAAGTGTGGTTGAGTTTTTTCAGAATGAAAAGAATGTTGAAGCTGTAAACCGACTTAAATCTTATGGGGTTCAATTTTCACTTTCAGAAGAACAATTGGAAAATCAGACAGATAAATTAAAAGGACAGATTTTTGTGGTTTCTGGAGTATTTGAAAAAGTGAGTCGTACCGAGCTCAAAAAACTCATAGAAGACAATGGGGGCAAGGTAGCCTCATCCATATCATCTAAAACTACCTATGTGGTTGCCGGTGATAAAATGGGGCCGAGCAAACGAACAAAAGCGGAAAGTTTAAATGTGCCCATTATTTCTGAAGATGATTTTTTGGAAATGGTTTAGTGCAATTTTGATTTACCGTGGTTGAATACTACATGCAATTGTTGCATTTTTGTAAATGATACAAAAACAATTTCTATAAATGGACTATTTTCTGATTATTGCCGTTCTGGTATTTCTTTCTGCTTTTTTTGGGTATATAAATGTGCGCTTTCTAAAATTGCCGAACACCATAGGCTTAATGGTCATTACCATTGCTTTTACTTTAGGGGTATTTGCATTGAGTTATTTTGATTCTACCCTGTTGGATGCTGAACGGTATATCATCACACAAATAGATTTTAAGACAGTTCTTTTAGATATCATGCTTAGTTTTTTGCTGTTTGCAGGAGCCTTGCACACCAATTTTGAGCAACTAAAAGTACAACGTTGGCCAATTTTGGTATTCTCTACCTTGGGTGTTTTGGTTTCTACTTTTTTAGTAGGTACCGCCATGTTCTATTTGCTGCCAATTTTAGGATTTGATATATCATACATCTATTGTCTGCTTTTTGGGGCATTGATATCACCTACAGACCCCATTGCTGTTTTAGGTATTTTAAAGAAAGCAGCAGTGCCAAAAAAACTGGAAACTAAAATTGTTGGGGAATCCTTGTTTAATGATGGAGTGGGAGTAGTGGTCTTCTTGACTATTTTTCAATTTGCATCATCGGGGAATGAGCATGTAACAGCTCTTGATGTGGTAGAGCTTTTTGGAGTTGAGGTTATTGGAGGAATTATTTTTGGTGGATTGATAGGATGGATCACCTACCGATTGATGAAGTCTATTGATGATTATGATATTGAAGTAATCATAACCTTGGCCACTGTAATGGTGGGTACCGTAGTGGCCCAAAAATTTCATTTGTCCGCACCATTGGCAATGGTCACAGCTGGGTTGGTCGTTGGGAACGATACATTGCGTGGTAGCTCCATGTCCGAAGTAACAGAAGCCTACGTGGACAAGTTTTGGGAGCTGATAGATATTTTATTGAACACCCTTCTTTTTGTCCTTATCGGAATGGAAATGTTGGTGCTGTCTTTTGAATTCAACTATTTTTTGGCAGGAATGATCAGTATTCCTGTTGTATTGGTATGCCGGTTTCTTTCACTTTTGTTGCCCATTAACTTTTTTAAAGAGAAATTGGATTTTGTGCCCAATACAAATATAATCATGACTTGGGGTGGGTTACGAGGTGGAATTTCCATAGCACTTGCACTGGGACTTACCCAAGAAATGCACCGCGATTTATTTTTGGTGATTACCTATGTAGTGGTGGTATTCTCTATTATAGCACAAGGATTGACTGTTGGGAAATTGGTTAAAAAATTAGCGTGAGACATCTTAAAGACTACACCCATTTTTTAGAAACATTGGATAATTCATCTCCTGATGAATCTTGGTCTGAAGTGTTGAAATCCCTTTGGTATGATGCTAAAGGAGATTGGGAAGCTTCACATAATATTGCACAGGATATTCACTCAGATCTAGGAAGTTGGATTCATGCCTATTTGCATCGCAAAGAAGGTGATGAATGGAATGCTGGATATTGGTACCGTAGGGCAAATAGACCTTTTTCTAAATTGACTTTGGATGAGGAGCTCAAGGATTTGGTGGAGCATGTTTTAGGGCAATAAGGATTTTTCTATTAATGTTCCTGTAACCTCCTATAAAGCAATCCCTAATTCTTATTTATGGGTTATCCCCAATGGTGCACATGACCCTATTGGACTTTTTGAGAAGAAATCAATTTGGGCGAGTACATTATTAAATGTTATGGACGATTTTTATGGTGGAAATTGGA
>CAYNLI010000027.1:0-28771 GCA_964398035.1 uncultured Flavobacteriaceae bacterium
AAGATATTCTTTGCTAATTATTAGACTATCTGTAGAATTGAAAAGGGAATCATTTTGTGGGAACCTTTTATATATCTTGAATTGTGTAAAATCTGTTTTATTAAGGGAATCCAACCCTTGAATTCCTTTGCTAGAAAGATCTATGGGATGAAGAATGCTATCAAGCCCTTTTTTTTTGATAAAAAAATCATTCGTGTTTTTTGAACTAAAGGCAAAAGCAATAGTGTTTTTTTCTGCCAAAGTAGTATAATAAGTATCCACAGCATTATCCAGACTTACTTGCACATCATTTACAAACTGCTGTTTGTTTGCCAGATAGTTTTTGTAATTCCAATATACCTGAATGCAAATAGTGCCCAATATTACAAAGGCGATTAGATACAGGGTCCACTTATATCGAGCATCATTCATACATCAAAAATAGGTGCTTAAGGCATACAAAACCAATTGCTTAACAGACGTTAACACTAGTTAACCTTATTTGCTTTAATGAATTGCAATATTTGCTACATAATAATTATTAAATAAATGAAAATGAAAATTATAGGCACAGCACTATTTGTATTATTGTTTACAGGAATAGGATATGCTCAAGACTTCCAAGGACGGGCAACTTACAAATCCAAACGTCAAATGAATATTCAATTTGATAGTACACAAGTAAATTCTGAGATGCAAAAGCAAATGATGGCGATGATGAAGAAACAATTTGAAAGAACATATATACTTAGTTTTAATAAAGAAGCCTCTATATACAAACAAGAGGAAAGTTTAGAATCTCCGCAGCCATCAGCAGGTGGAATACAAATCATAATTGCTGGTTCTGGAGAAGCAGATATTCTTTATAAGAACACAAAAGAAGAACGCTACGTTAATCAAAATGAAATGTTTGGGAAATCTTTTTTAATTAAAGATAAATTAGAAAAACTGGATTGGATAATGGGCAGTGAAACCAAAAACATAGGTGAATATACTTGTTATAAGGCTACTATGAAAAGAGAAGTTGAGGCTCACCGAATTAGAATCAATGAAGAAGATTCTGATGATGATGTAGAACTAGAAATGGAAGAAATAACCATTACGGCATGGTATACCCCACAAATACCCGTGAACAATGGCCCTGGAAATTATTATGGCCTGCCAGGACTAATTCTTGAAGTTAATGATGGGTCTGAAACCGTTATTTGCAGTAAAATAGTAATGAATCCAAAAGAGAAATCTGAAATTAAAGAGCCAACAAAAGGGAAAGAAGTCACCCAAGAAGAGTATGATGCCGTTTTAGAAAAGAAAATGGAAGAAATGGAAAGCCATCATGAAAATGATAGAAGGGGAGATGGGCATAGTATGAGCATAAGAATAGGAGGTTAAGGTTTTGAATTAGTGTTTAAGTTAACCGCTATTTGGGTTTCAGTGTGCATAGAGTTGCACACTAAAACCCTCTGCTTTGAAACTGTGCCTATAATGAAGAAAAGGTCAAAATCAATCAAAAAATAAAGAGATGAAATATATAATTATGCTAGTGCTACTTTGTGTGGCCAGTACAACTTTTGCCCAAATTAGAATAGAAGGTGCTGTAAATGATAGTATTGGGAACCCATTGGAGTTGGTCAATGTCATTGCCATTAACCAAGAAACAAAATCTTTGGAGTCCTTTGGCATATCCAATGACCTAGGATATTATAAACTTTCATTAAAGAAGAATACCGCATATAAACTACAGGTAAGTTATATAGGTATGAAAACGTATGAAGAGATTTTGGAAACCAAAGAAACAGATATTGTAAGAGATATTAGCTTACTACCTGATAATATGTTGGATGAGGTAGAACTTATCTATGAAATGCCTGTGAGTATTAAAGGGGATACTTTAATCTATAATGCAGATTCTTTTACTAATGGAACAGAGAAGAAATTAGAAGATGTGCTCAAGAAACTCCCAGGGGTAGAAATAAATGATGATGGACAAATTGAAGTTGAGGGAAAAGAGGTAAGCAAACTAATGGTAAACGGGAAAGACTTTTTTGATGGTGATAGCAAATTGGCCACCAAAAATATTCCAGCAGATGCTGTGGATAAAATAGAAGTACTCAAAAATTTTGGAGAAGTTGGGCAGTTAAGAGGCGTGCAGAACAATCAAGATAACGTGGCTATCAATATTAAACTCAAAGAAGGTAAAAGTAATTTTTGGTTTGGCGATGTTACAGTAGGAGGAGGTTTTTATAAGGATAAAGGTTTGTTTTTAGCACAGCCTAAACTCTTTTATTACAATCCAAAGTATAGCATCAATATAATAGCTGATGCCAATAACGTTGGTGAAACAGCATTTACACGAAGGGATTATTTCAATTTTACAGGTGGTTTTAGAAATGTGAGCTCCAATAGTGGAACCAATATAAGTTTGGGGAATAACAATCTGGGTTTTTTGACCATGAGGAATAATCGTGCAAAATCCATAGATACCAAGTTTGGTGCTGCCAACTTTAGTTATTCTCCAAATAAATCGCTCACATTAAGTGGTTTTGCCATTTATTCTGGCACTAAAACTGACATGCAAGAGAACAGTGATGTTATCTATACAGATAGTGGTTTTGATATTCCTGATGAAAATACAGAAAGCAAAACCCAACAAAGAAGTGATTTAGGATTACTTAAATTAAGTGCCAGTTATAAGCCAAATGGCAATAGTCAATTGGATTATGATATATATGGACGGGTTTCAAAAGAAACGGAAGACCAATCCTTTTTGTCTTCGGTTTTAGGAGGAGTAACCCAATTTCAAGAACAAGAACCATATAGCATCAATCAAAATCTTAATTACTATTATACACTTAATGAAGTCAATATTTTTGCAATTGAAGTACAGCATTTATGGCAAGATGAAAACCCTTTTTATAATGCAATCATAGAACAAAATAATGCGTACCAAAATACGGGAGACAATTTAGGTTTTAATGGTGCGCAATTGGGATATAATATTGGTCAGGACAAACGTGTAAAGTCCAATAAATTGGATGCTAAAATTGATTATTGGAACGTGTTGAATAAAAAGAGTAATATAAACTTGACTATGGGAACAATCCATAGCAATCAAAAATTTAGTTCAGAAATTTTTCAAACACTGGATAATGGCAACCAGTTGGCACCAATACCCTTGGGTGGTGTAAATGTGAATGATGTGAATTATACCTTTAATGATTATTATTTAGGGTTTCACTATAATTTAAAAGCTGGAAAATTTACACTTACTCCAGGATTTTCTGCCCATGTTTACAATACAAAAAACACACAGCTAAATTCAAGCTACAGCGATGATTTTATTAGGGTCCTTCCAGATTTTAATGTGAGGTTGCAGATAAAAAGAAGTGAAAATGTTAATTTAAGATACAATATGCAAACCGATTTTACTGATGTAAGTAGGTTGGCAGCAGGCTTTGTGCTCAATAATTATAATTCAATCTTTTCTGGAAATAGAGAGTTGGAGAATGCGTTGTCACATAATATCAATGCATCCTACTTTAGTTTTAATATGTTCAATTTCACAAATATTTTTGCTTACATCAATTACAATAAACGTATTAATTCTATTAGGAATCAGGCAAATTTTGAAAGTGTGATACAATCTTCAATCCCCTTTAATTCTGATTTTGCTGATGAAACCATCAGTGTAAATGGACGTTTTGAACGCACATTTGGAAAAATAAAAGCATCAGTAGGTGCTAACGTTTCTTTTTCAAAATACAATCAAATCATTAATAATGAACAAAGTATAAATGAAATTTTCACACATACATACATGTCAAAACTAAGAACAAATTTTAAAAACGCCCCAAATATTGAAGCTGGGTATAACCTTTCTATTAAGGATAACAATCAAGGAGGGAGAACCACAAAATTTTATACACATAGTCCATTTATAAATTTTGATGCCTTGATTTTAAAGAATTTCACTTTTATAGCAGATTATAGCTATAACAATTTTAAGAATAATGAAACCACTATTAACAGTTATAGTTTTATGGATACTTCTTTAACCTATCAAAAAAAGGATAGTAAATGGGAGTACAAATTGGGAATTACTAACTTTTTTGATGCAAAATCATTGAGCCAAAGCAATACAAGTAGCATATCTGTAAGCTCTAACGAGTACTTTATTCAACCACGTTACACAGTGTTTAGTATGAAATATAATTTATAACATGTGCCCTATTGAAAAATAATGTAGAAAAAATCAAACTCTAAATAGTTTTCAATTTCCAACAAATATGTACTTTTGTCGTTATAAACAAAGAGGAAGGATTTGACTGATTGCAACCTCGTGTACTGAACTTGTTTCGGTACCTAGTCAAAAGAGACTAGACCCTGAAACAAGTTCAGGGTTTACAAAAAAATGCTAAAAGAGTGTGTATACTGCCCCGATTATTATCGAGATTATTCAGTACTCTCCTGTTAGCAATATGTGTTAAGCTCGTCAAATCCTTTGTAAAAAAATAGAATATGTCATATCTATTCACATCGGAATCTGTAAGTGAAGGGCACCCAGATAAAATAGCAGACCAAATAAGCGATGCTTTATTGGATAATTTTTTGGCCTTTGACTCAGAAAGCAAAGTAGCTTGTGAAACCTTGGTAACTACAGGTCAAGTTGTATTGGCTGGCGAAGTTAAGAGCCATACCTACTTAGATGTGCAACAAATTGCGAGAGATGTCATTAATAAAATTGGATACACCAATGGGGATTATCAGTTTAGTGGTGATGCTTGTGGTGTTATTTCTTTGATTCATGAGCAATCTAAGGACATAAACCAAGGGGTGGACAGGGGCTCTAAAGAAGAGCAAGGTGCAGGTGATCAAGGAATGATGTTTGGCTATGCTACCAAGGAAACAGAAAATTATATGCCTTTGGCGCTAGACATTTCCCATAAAATATTACAGACCTTGGCAGAGTTAAGAAGAGAAAATAAGGCAATTACTTATTTAAGACCAGATGCTAAAGCACAGGTGACAATTGAATATTCTGATGAGAATGTACCTGAGCGAATAGATACTATAGTTGTTTCTACGCAGCATGATGAGTTTGATGTTGATGATGATAGAATGTTGGCGAAGATTAAGGAAGATATCATCAATATACTGATGCCAAAAGTAGTGGCCCGATTTCCAGAAAAGGTACAAAAACTTTTTAATGATCAAATTAAATATCATATAAACCCAACGGGTAAATTTGTGATTGGAGGCCCACATGGGGACACAGGACTTACAGGAAGAAAAATCATTGTAGATACTTACGGAGGGAAAGGTGCTCATGGCGGAGGTGCTTTTAGTGGTAAAGACCCAAGTAAAGTAGATCGTAGTGCTGCTTATGCGGCAAGACATGCAGCTAAAAATTTAGTGGCAGCAGGTGTGGCAGATGAAATATTGGTGCAGGTGAGCTATGCCATTGGTGTTGTGGAACCAACATCTATTTATGTGGACACCTACGGTACTTCCAAAGTAAATCTAAGTGATGGTGAAATTGCAGAAAAAGTAGCAAAGTTATTTGATATGAGACCTTTTGCCTTAGAAGAAAGGTTGAAATTGCGAAACCCTATTTATTTAGAAACGGCCGCATATGGCCATATGGGGAAAGAACCTAAGACAATTACCAAAGTTTTTGAATCTCCTTATAATGGAAGAATTGAAAAAGAAGTGGAACTATTTACTTGGGAGAAACTGGATATGGTAGATGAAGTAAAATCTGCCTTTAATTTGTGAAATTTTAAAAAAGATTAGGAAATAAGAAATCCGTCACTATATTTGTGGCTTCAAAGTTCAAACATTTATTGAATAGTTATCAAGAAAGGTGGAGGGATTAGACCCAGTGAAGCCTTAGCAACCCTTTGTTCTATGCAAAGAAGGTGCTGCATTCTATCTTTATTCTGAAACTTGTTTCAGAACCTAGGGACAGATAACAAAACAAAATGCAATTAGTAAATTGTATTTTTTACTTTCTTCATAACTTTTTTGATTTTACCTAGTTGCAACGTAGACAACTAGGGTTTGGCTTTTTTATTTAATCAATTAATAAAAAAACAAAAATCATGAGTGACCAAAAATTTTCAACCAATGCATTGCACGCAGGACATGATGTTGCTGCCAATGGAGGAACACGTGCTGTGCCAATTTATCAAAGTTCAGCTTATGTGTTTAATGATTCTGACCATGCTGCTAACCTTTTTGCATTGGCAGAACCAGGAAATATTTATACAAGAATAAATAACCCGACCAATGATATTTTGGAGCAACGCTTAGCTATTTTAGAAGGTGGTATTGCTGCAGTCGTAACCGCTTCAGGTACTGGAGCCATAAATACTGCTTTATCCGTATTGCTAAAAGCTGGAGACCATATTGTGGCATCTAATAGTTTATATGGAGGTACATATAATTTATTAAGTGTTACGTTGCCTAGATTTGGGATTACAACCACTTTTGTAGATCCCTCTAATCCATCAAATTTTGGAAAAGCTGTTCAAGATAATACTCGTGCAATTTTTGTGGAATCTTTAGGAAACCCAAAATTGGATGTATTGGATTTAACAGCAATTTCTTCAGAAGCAAAAAAGGCCAAAGTTCCTTTTATTGTGGATAATACAGTTGCCACACCAGCTTTGTTAAATCCTATTGAGCATGGAGCCAATATTGTGATTCACTCTTTAACCAAATATATCAATGGTAACGGAACTGCTTTGGGTGGAGCTATTATTGATGCAGGTACTTTTGATTGGGCGAACGGTAATTTTCCTGAGTTTACAGAACCTTCCGCAGGATATCATGGATTGGTGTATCATGATGCATTGGGACCAGCCGCTTTTATAGCTAAAGCTCGTATAGAGGGCTTACGGGATTTTGGAGCTTGTTTAAGTCCATTCAATGCCTTTCAAATAATTCAAGGTTTGGAAACATTGGAAGTTCGTATAAAACAACATAGTGAAAGTGCTTTGGCATTAGCTAAATGGTTAGAAGGAATAGATGAAGTTGTTTGGGTGAATTACCCAGGTTTGGCATCTAATTCATATAATGAGTTGGCTAAGAAGTACCTTCCTAAAGGGCAAAGTGGTTTGGTTACGTTTGGTGTTAAAGGTGGATATGATTCTGCCAAGAAAATTGCGGATAAGACTAAACTATTCTCTTTATTGGCTAATATTGGGGATACTAAATCTTTAATTATACACCCTTCTAGTACAACACACCAACAACTGGATGAAGCTGCACAGGAAGCTACCGGTGTCACCAAAGATTTAATTCGTTTATCTGTTGGATTGGAAAATATAGATGATTTAAAAGCTGATTTAGAACAAGCTTTTGCTCAGATATAATAAATGAAAAGTAAATTGGAGCTTGTGAAAGCAAGCTCCAATTTATCCCACTAGTGGGTTTAAAATTTCGACCTTTGGGTCGTGTAGTAGTAAAGTATAAAATCAATGTCTCTTGGATTTGTTCTGAGATTGTTTACAAAAATTAAATGTTACATTATTTGAAATCATATAAGTACACAACCAATAGCGGCAAGAGCACAGATGTTTCTTTGTCATATAGCCAATTTGGACCAGAATTGAATACTGCGCCCATTGTGTTGGTAAATCATGCATTGACTGGGAATTCTGATGTTGCTGGAGAAAACGGATGGTGGTCTGCTCTCATTGGCGATGGTAAATGTATAGACACTAAAAAATATACAGTCTTGTGCTTTAATGTGCCAGGAAATGGACATGATGGTTCTGTGATTGACAACTATAAGGATTTTGTTGCACAGGATATCGCCAAAATATTTTTGAATGGTTTAGTAGAGATGAATGTCAATAGACTCTATGCTATAATTGGCGGCTCTATGGGAGGTGGAATTGCTTGGGAAATGGCAGCTTTAAACCCCAACTTAACGGAGCATTTAATTCCAGTGGCTTCAGATTGGAAATCTACGGATTGGTTGATTGCCAACTGTCAAATTCAGGAACAGTTTTTGGTGAATTCCAAACAGCCTGTCCATGATGCCAGAATGCACGCCATGCTTTGTTACCGTACCCCGGAATCTTTTAAAGAGCGGTTTAAGCGGACTACAAATGATGAGCTTCAGGTTTTTAATGTTGAAAGTTGGCTGACCCATCATGGTAAAAAATTACAAGAAAGGTTTCAGTTATCTGCATATAAGTTAATGAACCAATTGTTGAAGACCATTGATATTACCAGAAAGGGTGAAGACAATTTCATCAAACTACAAAATAGTGGTACTAACATTCATATTATAGGTGTGGATTCTGATCTTTTCTTTACAGCAAAAGAGAACAAAGAAACCTTTAAGCGTTTAGCGCAAGCAAATAGTAATGTTACTTATGGAGAGATCAATTCACTTCATGGACATGATGCTTTTTTAATCGAGTTTGAACAATTGGAGCAATTGCTCAAAGGTGTGTTCAATAAAAATGGAAAGACAAAAAGAACCAAGGTATTAAAGTTTGGGGGAAAGTCTTTGGCCAATGGAGAGGGAATAGAACGAGTTCTAGAGATTATAACAGATAAAGTCAATGATGGAGAGAAGATAGCTGTGGTTTTATCAGCTAGAGAAAAGGCAACAGACCAGTTGGAAAATATACTTCAAAAAGCAGCTGATGGTAAAGATTATTCAAAAGATTTTGAAAAGTTTGAAAGCTATCAAAAGCACACATTTAAAAATGTAAGTTTTTCCAAAGAGTTTACTGAGTTAGTGAAATTGTTTGAAGGAGTCGCATTGTTAGGAGATTACAGTTCTAAAATTAAAGATCAGGTTTTGGCCTATGGGGAACTTATTTCAGCAAAATTGGTTGCAAAATTATTGATTGGTAAAGGGGTAAAAGCCAAAATGATAGATTCCCGTGAACTTATTAAAACAGATACTGTTTTTGGCGATGCGGCTGTATTGGAAACCTTGTCCAAAGAAAACGTGGTCAATGAGTTTTCAAAATTGAAAGCGAATGATGTGCCTATAATAACAGGATTTATTGCTTCTAACATGAGCAATGAAACAACCACATTGGGCAGAAACGGAAGTAATTATACGGCTGCACTGATTGCTAACTTTTTGGATGCTGAAGAATTACAGAATTATACACATGTAGATGGTATTCTTACAGCAAATCCAGATTATGTTCCTGATGCTAAAAAAATAGAAGAATTGTCCTATGGTGAAGCTAATGAATTGGCCAATTTTGGAACTACAATTCTACATGCCAAAACGATAATCCCGTTGATTGAAAAAAATATTCCGCTTAGGATATTGAACACCTTTAATAATGATGGCGAAGGAACTTTGATAAGTGCCAAAACTAGCGAGGAAAGAATAAAATCATTGTCGGTCATAGAAGATATGGCCCTGATTAATCTAGAGGGTAGGGGGCTTCTTGGAAAAGTTGGCATAGATGCCCGTATTTTTAAGGCTCTTGGTGATAAAGGAATCAATGTAAGTATAATTTCACAAGGTTCTTCGGAAAGAGGAATAGGTCTGGTTGTTGCTGCTGATAAGGCAATTGCTGCAAAAACTGCTTTGGAAAGTGAATTTGAAAATGATTTTTACTCCAAAGATGTGAATATGATTACTGTAATGGATAACGTCTCTGTGGTTTCCATTATAGGCCAGGATTTAAGTACGTTCCATAAACCGTATAATGCACTTATAAAAAACCAAATAATCCCATTGTTGTTCAACAATACGGTTTCTGGTAAGAACGTGAGTTTGGTTTTGAAAAAATCCGACTTAAAGAAGGCATTGAATGTAATGCATGGTCAGATTTTTGGAATTTCCAAAAAAGTAAACCTAGTGATTTTTGGGCATGGAAATGTGGGAGGTACCTTAATAGATCAAATTTTAAAATCAGCTAAAACAATAGAGGAACGTAAAGGGATTCAGCTTAATGTTTTTGCGGTTGCCAACTCAAAAAATGTTATTTTTAATAAAAAAGGAGTTACCAAAAAATGGAAATCTAATATTGAGGAGAAAGGAATTCAGTATGAGTTAGAAGATATTTTTGCTTTTGCCAAGGAACATCATTTAGAGAATTTAATTGCTGTGGATAATACAGCTAGTGAAGATTTTGTGGCCAATTATTTTGATTTTGTAGAAAATGGCTTTGATTTGGTTTCGTCCAATAAAATTGCTAATACATTGGGGTTTGATTATTATCAATTATTGAGAGAGGATTTAGTTAAAAATCAAAAACAATACCTTTATGAAACCAATGTAGGTGCAGGATTACCGTTGATAGACACCATAAAATTATTGCATTTATCAGGAGAGAACATCACACGAATTAAAGGGATTTTCTCAGGTTCTTTAAGTTATATTTTCAATACATTTTCTGAAACTGATGCACCATTCTCTACTATATTAAAAGAAGCAATTGCACAAGGGTTTACAGAACCTGATCCAAGAGAGGATTTATCAGGAAATGATGTTGGAAGAAAATTATTGATATTGGCGAGGGAGTTGGATTTGCACAATGAGTTTTCAGACATCAATGTTCAAAACCTTATTCCAGAAGAACTTAAAAAGGGTGCAGTTTCAGATTTCTTAAAGAACAGCAGTGTTTTGGATGATGTTTTTAATAAAATAAAGAAAGCACAGAAACCTAAATACGTATTGCGCTATGTTGGGGATTTGTCAGGAAATTTACAAGATGAGAAAGGGAATCTGGATGTGAAACTTATTTCTGTTCCTAAAGCAAGTGCATTAGGACAGGTTAAGGGGTCAGATTCCATTATAGAGATTTTTACAGAATCTTATGGAGATCATCCATTGGTTATCCAAGGAGCAGGAGCTGGATCTGCGGTGACAGCGAGAGGTGTTTTTGGAGATATATTAAGAATTGCAGAAAAAGGGTAGTATGGATAAGAAATACAAGTTTGAAACTGAAGCGGTAAAAACACAAATAGAACGTTCCCAATTTTTGGAACACTCTAGTCCAATATATTTAACATCAAGTTTTGTGTTTGAGGATGCTGAGGATATGCGCGCTTCTTTTGCTGAGGAAAAAGAACGGAATATCTATTCTAGATATTCTAACCCTAACTCATCAGAATTTATAGAAAAGGTATGTAAGATGGAAGGTGCAGAGGATGGTTTTTCCTTTGCTTCTGGTATGGCGGCTGTGTATTCTACATTGGCAGCTTTATTGGAAAGTGGAGATCATATCCTTTCAGCACGTAATATTTTTGGTTCTACACATTCGTTATTTACTCAATTTTTCCCTAAATGGAATATTTTCACCTCTTATTTTAAGATTGATGAATTAGAGAGTATTGAAGCCTTGATTACACCGAAAACAAAAATAATCTATGCAGAATCTCCTACTAATCCTGGAGTAGATATATTGGATTTGGAAGCTTTGGGGAAAATAGCAAAAAAACACAACCTTATATTCATTATAGATAACTGTTTTGCAACGCCATATTTACAACAACCTATAAAATTTGGGGCAGATTTGGTGATTCATTCAGGGACAAAATTAATGGATGGACAAGGCCGTGTCTTGGCTGGAATTACTGTGGGGAGAAAAGAATTAATGGATAAAATATATCGTTTTTCTAGAATTACAGGTCCAGCACTTTCCCCTTTCAATGCTTGGATATTGTCCAAAAGTTTGGAGACTTTAGGGTTAAGAGTGGATAGGCATTGCGAGAATGCATTGAAACTTGCTGAATTTTTGGAGTCACATCCAAAAGTCAACTGGGTAAAATATCCTTTCTTAAAATCACACCCCAAATATAAAATAGCAAAAAAGCAAATGAAAGCAGGTGGTAGTGTCATAGCTTTTGAGGTTAAAGGAGGTATAGATGGAGGAAGAATGTTCTTTGATGCTATTAAATTATTGTCCTTATCCGCTAATTTGGGAGATTCCAGGAGCATTATTACGCATCCAGCATCTACAACGCATAGTAAGCTGACTACTGAGGAAAGAGAAGAGGTCGGTATTACAGATGGTACAGTGAGAGTGTCCGTAGGTTTGGAACATATAGATGATATTATTTCTGATATTGAACAAGCCTTAGCATAAATTTTAAGAAGTGATTTTTGTTAATTGTATTAAAGTATTATACTTGCATAAGTAGTTATATAAATGCTTATGAAAGATAATTTTTCTAATTTTGGAGAGCTTGGCATTGGTTCAAGGCTTAATAGATTAAGTGGGCAAATAATGAGAGAGACTCAGGAGGTCTATGATGCGATTAAGATAAATTTTGACCCCTATTTATTTCCAATTTTTAAATTGATAATTGATGTTGGTGAAATTACCACAACACATATACAAGAATCGTTAGAGTATACTCAACCTGCAATAACGCAATCAGTAAGAAAGCTGAAAAAGATGGGGTATGTATCTTCTAAGTCTGATGGAATGGATGGGAGAAAAAAAATCATCTATTTAACAAGTGAAGGAAAAGCAATACATGAACGCCTTGTGCCTGTTTGGGAAGTTATTGATGTTGAGGTTAAGTTGCTCACACAAATTAAGACAAACAGTTTGGTAGAAGCATTGCAAAAGGTTGAATTGAGTCTTGAGGAAAAGTCATTGAGCAAAAGAATATTGGAAAAATTATAATCATGGAAGAAGTTAAAATAATTCCATTTGAGCCTAAATACGCATCAGATTTTGCAAGACTTAATGTAGAATGGTTGGAAAAATATTTTGTTGTAGAACCGCATGATGCAGATTTGTTGGAAAAGTGTGAAAGTGTTATTATTGATAAAGACGGATATATTTTTTTTGCACAAGTAGGCAATGAAATTGCAGGGACATTTTCACTGATAAAAATAAAGGGCGGTTGTTATGAACTTGGTAAAATGGCAGTTTCGCCTAATCATCAAGGGAGAAAAATAGGGCAAAAACTCATGGAGCAGTGTTTGGTTTTTTCTAGAAATAAAGGTTGGGACAAATTAATTTTGTATTCAAATTCTAAACTTAAAAATGCGTTGCACATATATAGAAAATATGGTTTTGTGGATATTCCAGTTGGAGATAATTCCCCATATGAACGCAGTGATGTAAAAATGGAGTTAATGCTATAAATTTTTGGGGCTGGGTAAAGTGATTGATCTAATTTAATTATATTCGCCCTATGCTCTCTAAAAAGACTAAATACGGAATTAAGGCTTTGACATTTTTGGCTGGACAAGAGGATAATATACCTGTCCAAATATCTGAAATTGCAAAGCATGAGAATATTTCTCAAAAATTTTTGGAAAGCATTTTACTATCTATGCGTAGAACAGGGTTTTTGAGCTCAAAAAAAGGAAAAGGTGGTGGTTATTACCTTATTAAAAAACCTTCTGAAATACAAATGACGGAAGTCATAAGAGTATTAGAGGGGCCTATTGCCATGATACCATGTGTAAGCTTGAATTTCTATGAAAAGTGCGATGATTGCCCAGATGAAAATAAATGTTCTGTTCATAAATTAATGATTAGTGTGCGGGACAGTGCATTAAAAGTATATAGAAACACCACTTTGGAAGATTTAATCTCCTAACTAACAATCCTCAGGTTATTCATGAAAACACCCAAATATTCTCACAGATAGGTTACTTTTTTAATTAATCCATTAAAACCATAGGATAAATATAATATTGAGGGTTTTTTAACATATACCTCGTACAAAAAATGTATTTTTGTTTATCCTATTAAATCTATAGGGTAATAGAATTAAATTTTGTCTCATGATAACCGATCAATTGATTTTAGATAAAAAAGCAAAAAAGAGCAACTACAAGGAGGACAGCAAATCGGAAAAGCCAATCCGTAGTATAGCCAAAGCTCTAAGTTGGAGAATTGTTGGAACATTGGACACCTTGTTAATCTCTTATTTATTAACTGGTGAAATAGTGTTGGCAGCTTCCATAGCTTCAGTTGATTTTTTAACAAAAATGGTTTTGTATTTCTTTCATGAAAGAATTTGGAATAAAATAGGTTGGGGCTGGGGCAAGTAGAATTTGTTGTATAGAAAAAAGAAAATGTATGGGACTTACAGAAGATCAAATAGAAAAATTAAACGCTCAGTTCAAGGACATTCCTCCTGGAGAAATCATCTCTTGGGCCATTAAGCATGGAAATACTCCTGTGGTCACTACTAATTTTAGGCCTTATGAAGTAGCAATTCTTAATGCAGTTGCGGATGTTAAAAATGACATTCCTGTTATTTGGTGCGATACTGGCTATAATACACCAAATACCTATAAACATGCAGAGGAGTTAATTTCTAGATTAGAGCTTAACATTAAGTTATATGTTCCTAAACAAACATCATCCCATAGGGATGCGGTAATGGGAATCCCAGATATAGAAGACCCAAAGCATACTGTATTTACAGAGCAAGTGAAATTAGAGCCTTTTAAAAGAGCCATGAAAGAATATAAACCAGATGTTTGGTTTACCAATCTTAGAAAAGGACAAACAGCTCTCAGAGATACTCTGGATATTTTGAGTTTAAGCAAGGACGGAGTTTTAAAAGTGAGCCCCTTTTATCACTGGAATGATGCCCAATTGGATAAATATTTGCAGCAAAGAAGTTTGCCAAACGAACATAAATATTTTGACCCTACAAAGGTTTTAGAAAATAGAGAATGTGGTTTACATACATAGGAATCACAATAAAAACAGTATATAAATTAAATAAATGTCAGACACATTGATATCAGAAGTAGAAGCATTAAAAGAAGCAGGTATATTTACAACAAACGCTCTTGAGAATGAAGCAATTTATATTATAAGAGAAGTAGCGGCACAGTTTGAAAGACCTGTACTGTTATTCTCAGGAGGGAAAGATTCCATTACATTGGTTCGCTTGGCACAAAAGGCTTTTTATCCAGCTAAAATTCCTTTTCCTTTAATGCATATAGATACCGGTCACAATTTCCCTGAAACTATTGAATTTAGAGATAGATTGGTAAAGGAGTTGGGATTGGAGCTTATTGTTAGAAATGTGCAAGATTCCATTGATCAAGGAAAAGTAAAAGAGGAATCTGGAAAATATGCCAGTAGAAACTCATTGCAAACAACAACCTTATTGGATGCTATTGAGGAATTTAAGTTTGATGCTTGTATAGGGGGAGCTCGTAGAGATGAAGAAAAGGCGAGAGCTAAAGAGCGTATTTTTTCAGTGCGTGATGATTTTGGACAATGGGACGAAAAGAACCAAAGACCAGAATTGTTTGATATGTTAAATGGACAAATAGAGCATGGGCAAAATGTCCGTGTGTTTCCAATAAGCAACTGGACAGAATTGGATGTATGGAGCTATATTCAAAAAGAAGAGATTGAAATTCCTTCTATCTATTTTGCGCATAAGCGTAATATCTTTTTAAGGGATGGACTTATTTGGTCTGCTGAAGATGATATCGTTTTTAGAGCTGAAGATGAAGAGGTAAAAGAAATGATCGTGCGTTTTAGAACAGTAGGTGACATGTCCTGTACTGCGGCAGTAGAATCCCATGCGGATACTATTGACAGGGTAGTACAGGAAATAAGAGACTCCAGTATTTCTGAACGTGGTGCCAGAATAGATGATAAGCGTTCTGAAGCCGCAATGGAAAAAAGAAAACAACAAGGATATTTCTAAAATTTAGTTGATAGTTCATAGTTGTTAGTTGATGAAAACACTAACAACGATTAATTAGCAACCAACAACAATATATAATGAAAGTATTAAAAATAGCAACGGCAGGTAGTGTAGATGATGGTAAAAGTACCTTAATAGGAAGACTGCTCTACGATACAAAATCACTGACAACAGATAAGTTAGAAGCCATAGAAAAGACCAGTAAGCAAAGAGGGTATGATTATTTGGATTTCTCTTTGGCCACAGATGGTTTGGTAGCAGAACGTGAGCAGGGGATAACTATAGATGTGGCACATATCTATTTTTCAACTGCAACAAAAAGTTATATTATAGCAGATACTCCAGGGCATGTGGAATATACCAGAAACATGGTTACAGGAGCTTCTACTTCTCAGGCAGCCATTATTCTCATTGATGCTAGAAAAGGAGTGATAGAGCAAACAAACCGTCACTTTTTTATCAATAACCTATTAAGGGTCAAAGATGTTATTGTAGTTATCAATAAAATGGACTTGGTTGATTTTTCGAAAAAAAAATACAATGCAATCAAAGCAGATTTTGAAGAATTGATGAGTAAGAGAGATTATCAAGATCAAAACATAACATTCATCCCAGCGAGTGCCTTAAAGGGGGATAATGTGGTCAATAAATCTAGGAATATGCCTTGGTACAATGGACAAACTTTGTTGGAGCATTTAGAGGAATTGGATCTTGAAGATATATATAATACAGGTACTCCTAGATTTCCGGTACAGTATGTAATTCGCCCTAAAACAGATGAGTATCATGATTTTAGAGGTTTTGCAGGTAAGGTCTATGGAGGTCAATTAAGTGTTGGGGATGAGGTTGTTGCATTGCCATCACAAACTAAATCCAAGATCAAGGATATCTATTTTTACAATAAAAAATACCAAACCGCCTCTAGGCGTTCTTCCGTTACCATAACATTGGAAGACGAGATTAATGTTAGTAGAGGAGATATGTTGGTGAAAGTAGGTGATTTGCCTACTATAGATAAGCAATTCACAGCAACTATTTCTTGGATGGATTCTAAAAAAATGACGCTAGGTGGTAAATATGTTGTGCAACATGGTGTAAACAAGGTTTTGGCCAAAGTGGATACCATTCATCACAAAATAAATCCAGATTATTCTGGTATTGATGAAAATGTTGATGGGCTTGGGATGAATGATATTGCCAAAGTAACGTTCAAATTAAACAAGCCCATTTTTTATGATGCGTTTAAAAATCATCGTACCAATGGGTCGTTTATTATAATAGATACACAATCTAACAATACCGTGGGAGCGGGCTTCATTCAATAAAATTAGTATGCAAAGCTTTAGATCAGAAATAGAAAACCCAGTAGTAGAGAAGGATATCATAGAATTGGAGGCTAAAATCCGTCAGTTTCATGAAGGGAAACTGGATGAAGAAAAATTCCGTAGTCTTCGTTTGGCTCGTGGTGTATATGGACAAAGACAAGAAGGTGTTCAGATGATTCGTATAAAATTGCCTTATGGAAAAGTAACTTCAATGCAATTATTAAGAATTTGCGATGTGTCTGATGAATATTCTACAGGCAGACTTCATATAACTACTAGGCAAGATATTCAAATCCATTATGTGGAATTGGATAGAACACCTGAACTCTGGTCAGAACTGGAAAAGGATGATATTACATTACGTGAGGCGTGTGGTAATGTTGTTAGAAATATAACAGCTAGTGAAACTGCAGGGATAGACGTAGATGAACCTTTTGATGTTTCTCCTTATGCACATGCACTTTTTAAATATTTTTTAAGGAACCCCATCAGTCAAGAAATGGGTAGGAAATTTAAAGTTTCTTTTTCTTCAAGTGATGCAGATACAGGACTTTCCTATATGCACGATTTAGGTTTTATAGCTAAAATTGAAAATGGGGTAAGAGGTTTTAAAGTGATGCTGGGCGGTGGTTTAGGGTCACAACCACGCCATGCTGATGAATTGTTTGGTTTTTTGCCCTCTGATAAAATTATTCCTTTAATGGATGGTGTTATTCGTGTTTTTGATAGATATGGAGAACGAAAAAGTAGAGCAAAAGCCAGATTGAAATTTTTATTGAAAGACGTAGGCTTGGACGGCTTTAAAGAATTGTTGGAAGCAGAAGAAAAAGCAGTTCCGGTAAAAACTTTTCCTATAGATGCAGATGCATATCCAACTGTAAATATTGCAGATGTTGCAGTTCCTAAAGTAAATATAGTAAACCAAGAAGTTTTTAAACAATGGAAGTCTACCAATATAGTTGATCAAAAACAAGAAGGCTATGTTGCTATTGGAATCAAAGTTTTGTTAGGGGATTTTTATACGGATAAGGCAAGAGGATTGGCAGGGTTAGTAAAAAAATATGCTGCAGGGGAAATTAGGCTTACACTTCGTCAAAATATATTGATTCCTTATGTAAAACAGGAGTTAGTTCCTTTCTTCTATTTAGAATTGGAAAAATTAGGATTTGTAGAAGCAGGATATAACAAGGCATTGGATATTACAGCATGCCCAGGAACAGATACATGTAACTTGGGGATTTCCAGTAGTACAGGTATTGCGGAAGAGTTGGAAAGAGTTATAAAAACAGAATATCCAAACTATATAAACAATCCAGATGTAGTAATTAAAATCAGTGGATGTATGAATGCCTGTGGACAACATAATATGGCAAACATTGGTTTTCAGGGAATGTCTGTCCGTACTAAAGATAAATTAGTGGCACCAGCCCTTCAAGTATTGTTGGGTGGTGGAAATTTCGGAAATGGAAAAGCCCGTTTTGCAGATAAGGTGGTAAAAATACCTAGTAAAAGAGGACCGCAAGCATTACGTTTAGTATTAGATGATTTTAATGCCAACGGTAATGGAGCTTCTTTTGTGGAATACTATGAGGAAAAGGGAGAGCCTTATTTTTATAATTTTTTAAAGCCATTGTCAGATATAGAAAATCTTACCCAAGATGATTTTATTGATTGGGGTACAAATGAAAAATATAAGAAAGAAATAGGAATTGGGGAATGTGCAGGTGTTGTTATTGATTTAATTGCAACACTGTTATTGGAGAGTGAGGAAAAAATCCAGAATGCACAGTATGCTATAGATGATAAAAAATGGGCATCAAGTATATATTATTCCTATACTTCTATGGTGAATTCTGCCAAAGCATTGTTGACTTCAGAAAATAAAAAAACAAATACCCATGCAGGTATTGTCAAAGATTTTGACAACTTGTTTGTAGCATCGGAAAAGATTGATTTTAGTGGTACTTTTACATCGCTGGTATTACAATTAAATAAAACAGCACCTTCTGAATCTTTTGCAAAATCGTATATGGAAGATGCTAAACAAGTTTTAAGTCAATTGGAATCTTACCGAAAATTAGAATTGGTAGCGGATAAATAGAGATGAATAAGAATAAAAGCGAAAACTTTATTTTCAGAGAACATTTAACCGTAGTTGGAGCTGGACCTGGTGATGTAGAATTGATAACTTTAAAAGGAATCAAAGCTTTACACAATGCCAATGTAGTTTTATATGATGCTCTTGTGAATCTGCAACTATTGGATTACGCTCCAAATGCAGAACATATTTTTGTGGGAAAACGCAAGGGGTGCTATAGCTATCATCAAGAGCAAATCAATGAATTAATAGTAAAGTATGCCCAATCCCATGGTCATGTGGTTCGATTAAAAGGAGGAGATCCTTTTGTTTTTGGTCGCGGGGCAGAAGAAATGCTATATGCTGCTGAGCGTGGTTTAGAAGTTGCAATGGTACCTGGAATATCTTCAGCTGTTGCCGTACCAGCTGCTCAGAATATACCAGTAACCAAAAGAGGAGCTACAGAAAGTTTTTGGATAATAACTGGGACAACAAAAGAGCATAGATTGTCAAAAGATGTGACTTTGGCAGCCAAATCTAACGCTACAGTGATTATTTTAATGGGAATGTCCAAGTTATCTGAAATTGTTGCGTTATATAAAAAGGAGGGGAAATCAGAAACTCCTATCGCTATTATTCAGAATGGCACAACAAATGAAGAAAAAATAGGGATTGGTAACATTAGTTCCATTGTAAAAGAAGTAGAATCCCGAAATTTGCATAACCCTGCAATTATTGTAATTGGAGAGGTAGTGAGTCATAGAGCACAGTTATTAGAAGTAACAAGAGAAGTCAATACAGTAAATAAATAGGAATTAAAATGATTAAAACAGATTTACTTATAATAGGAGCGGGACCAACGGGATTGTTCACCGTTTTTGAAGCAGGATTATTAAAGTTAAAAACACATTTAATTGATGCGTTGCCACAAGTTGGAGGGCAATGTTCAGAGATATATCCTAAAAAGCCTATTTATGATATTCCAGCTTATCCAGAAATTTTAGCAGGAGAATTATCTGATAAATTAATGGAGCAAATAAAACCTTTTGAACCTGGTTTTACTTTAGGGGAAAGGGCTGAAACTTTGGAAAAACAAGAAGATGGCTCTTTTATTGTAACCACAAATAAAGGCACGCAACATCAAGCACCAATTGTTGTAATCGCTGGTGGATTGGGTTCTTTTGAGCCTCGTAAACCAAAAATTGACAATATTGTTGATTTTGAAGATAAAGGAGTAGCTTATATTATTAAAGACCCAGAAGTATATAGGGACAAAAAAGTAGTCATTTCTGGTGGTGGAGATTCTGCTTTGGATTGGGCTATTTTCTTAGCAGATGTAGCTTCTGAAGTTTCTTTGGTTCACCGTAGAAATGAATTCCGTGGAGCTTTGGATTCTGTAGAAAAAGCATCAGAGTTGGCAAAATTGGGAAAAATAAAATTGTATACAAAAGCAGAGGTCACTGAGCTTCATGGTAAAGAAAGTTTGGAAGCTGTAGTTATAAAAAGCACTGAAGAAGGTATTGAAGATGTATATTTAGAAGTAGATAATTTTATTCCACTTTTTGGGTTGTCCCCAAAGCTGGGGCCTATAGGTGATTGGGGCTTGGAGATAGAAAAAAATGCGATAAAAGTGAACAATGCCAAAGATTATCAAACAAACATACCAGGAGTATTTGCCATTGGCGACGTAAATACCTATCCAGGAAAATTAAAGTTGATACTTTCTGGTTTTCATGAAGCTGCTGTTATGTGCCAATTTGCATATCAAATCATCAATCCAAATAAAAAGTTTGTAATGAAATATACAACTGTTGGAGGTGTAGAAGGATTTGACGGTTCTAAGAAAGAAGCTAAAAAAGAAGTGGTAAAAAGTATTATCTAAAAGATTTTTGAAAAAAAATTAAAGCCTTTCACCTCTTGCAGGTAGAAAGGCTTTAATTTTTTATAGACATTAGGTTATAAAACCATACTTTTTTGTTTTTGGTTTGGGAGTGGTGTTTCTTTGCACGCGTTTAAAAGTAGATTAATTTTAATGTCTTGTGACATAAATGATTATGGGTAGTATTAGGGAAGAGTTAGAAAAACGAGTGTTGGTTTTAGATGGTGCTATGGGCACCATGCTACAGCGATATAAGTTTACGGAGGCTGATTTTCGTGGAGAGCGGTTTAAGGATTGGGAGCACCCACTGCAAGGGAATAATGATTTATTGTCATTAACCCAGCCAAAAGCAATTGCAGAAGTTCATGCTAAGTATTTTGAAGCTGGTGCAGATATTATTGAAACCAATACATTTTCAGGAACTACTATTGCAATGGCAGATTATCATATGGAGGATTTGGTGTATGAGCTAAATTATGAGTCTGCTAGGATAGCGCGAGAAGTAGCGGATGAATTTACAGCAAGAGAACCTCATAAACCTCGTTTTGTTGCTGGGAGTATAGGCCCTACAAATAGAACGGCAAGTATGTCTCCTGATGTTAATGACCCAGGATTTAGAGCTATTACTTTTGAGGAATTAAGAGTAGCATATAAACTGCAAGCAGAAGCACTTATAGATGGTGGTTCTGATGTTTTATTAGTTGAAACAGTTTTTGATACATTAAACGCGAAAGCGGCATTATTTGCCATTGAAGAAATAAAAGAAGAACGAAATATTGATGTTCCAATAATGGTTTCTGGAACAATTACAGATGCTTCAGGAAGAACATTATCTGGGCAAACTGCGGAATCATTTTTAATTTCAGTATCACATATTCCATTGTTAACAGTTGGATTTAATTGTGCTTTGGGAGCAAACCAATTAACACCTTATTTACAGGTGGTTTCAGATAAAACAAAATTTGGAGTTTCTGCGCATCCCAATGCTGGGTTGCCCAACGCATTTGGAGAATATGACGAAACACCAGAACAAATGGCAGACCAAATTAAAGAGTATTTGGACAAAGGGTTAATCAATATTATAGGAGGATGTTGCGGTACAACCCCAGAACATATAAAAGCCATTGCAGATTTAGCGAAGGACTATTCGCCAAGAGAATATTCGTCGTAGAACATTATAAGTAAAAGAATTTGAGCAATCAAGATATCAGAATAAAATCATTAAAGTTATCAGGACTAGAGCCTTTAATCATTGATGAAAATAGTAATTTCATTAATGTGGGCGAACGTACCAACGTTGCTGGTTCTCGTAAGTTTTTACGTTTGATAAAAGAGGAGAGATTTGATGAGGCTTTGGCAATTGCACGTCATCAAGTAGAGGGTGGAGCGCAAATTGTTGATGTAAATATGGACGATGGTTTGATTGATGGAAAAGCGGCAATGGTTCGTTTTTTAAACCTGATTGCATCTGAGCCAGATATTTCCCGTGTTCCGATTATGATCGATAGTTCTAAATGGGAAATTATTGAAGCGGGACTTCAAGTTGTGCAAGGTAAATGTGTGGTAAACTCCATTAGTTTAAAAGAAGGAGAAGAACAATTTATTCATCAAGCCAAATTAATAAAACGCTATGGTGCAGCTGTAATTGTTATGGCATTTGATGAGGTTGGTCAAGCAGATAATTACGAACGTCGTATAGAAATTGCAGAACGTTCCTATCGTGTATTGGTAGATAAGGTTGGCTTTGCTTCTGAAGACATCATTTTTGATTTAAATATATTTCCTGTAGCAACAGGGATGGAAGAGCACCGAAAAAATGCTGTAGATTTTATTGAAGCTACACGTTGGGTAAGAGAAAATTTACCAAATGTAAGTGTAAGTGGCGGTGTGAGCAATGTATCATTTTCGTTTAGGGGAAACAATGCAGTTCGGGAAGCAATGCACTCCGTTTTTCTATATTATGCTATACAAGCAGGAATGAACATTGGGATTGTAAATCCAGCAATGTTAGAGGTTTATGATGATATTCCAAAGGACTTATTAGAGAGAATTGAAGATGTAATTTTAGATAGAAGAGACGATGCTACAGAAAGATTATTGGATATTGCTGAAAGCGTAGTAGGAACAAAAAAGGAATCAACGGTAGACTTGTCTTGGAGAGAAGAGCCATTACAAAATAGAATAACCAGAGCCTTGGTAAAAGGTATAGATGAATATATAGTTTCAGATGTTGAAGAAGCACGGTTAGCTGCAAAAGAACCGATAGAAGTAATAGAAGTTAATCTAATGACAGGGATGAATGTTGTTGGAGATTTGTTTGGTGAGGGGAAAATGTTCTTGCCACAAGTAGTAAAATCTGCTCGTGTAATGAAAAAAGCAGTAGCATATTTATTACCTTTTATTGAAGAAGCCAAAGGAGGAAAGCAACAGTCTAATGGTAAAATTTTAATGGCGACCGTAAAAGGTGATGTGCACGATATTGGTAAAAATATTGTGGGTGTGGTATTGGCATGCAACAATTATGAAATTGTGGACATGGGAGTAATGGTTCCGCCAGAGAATATTATTGCAGAAGCTAAAAAAGCTAATGTAGATATCATTGGTTTAAGTGGGTTAATAACTCCGTCTTTAGATGAAATGGTCTTTTTGGCAAAGGAAATGGAACGTCTAGATTTTGAAGTGCCATTGTTAATTGGGGGAGCTACAACAAGTAAGGCACATACTGCTGTAAAAATAGACCCGCAGTATAAAAATGCGGTGGTACATGTAAATGATGCTTCTAGAGCAGTTACTGTAGTAGGGGATTTATTAAAGGATGAGACTTCTGTTCAATATAAAGAATCCATTAAAGTGGATTATGAAGATTTTAGGCAGAAATTCAAAAATAGAGGAAAGCAGAAAGATTATTTAACGTTGCAAGATGCACGTAAGAATAAATTTAAGATTGATTGGAAAGAATCTAATATCACAAAACCTAAAGAATTAGGAATTCAGGTAATAGAAAATTTTGATTTAAGAAAATTAGAAGATTTTATTGATTGGACTCCTTTTTTTAGGAGTTGGGAATTGCATGGTAAATACCCTGCTATTTTAACAGATAAGGTAGTTGGGGAACAAGCGACAGAGCTTTTTGCAGATGCGCAAGCTATGCTTCAGAAAATATTTGATGAAAAGCAATTGAATGCGAAAGCAGTTTTTGGATTGTTTGAAGCCAATACGGTTAATGATGATGATATAGAAGTAAGGCCTCTCAGCTCTGATCAAGGAAACAACCCAACTGTTTTTAGAACCCTTCGTCAACAATTAAAAAAGCGTAAAGGAGTGCCAAATTTTGCATTATCAGATTTTATAGCTCCAAAAGAATCAAGCGTTCAAGATTATATGGGTTTTTTCTGTGTGTCCACAGGATTTGGAATAGCAGAATTGGCAACGGCCTATGAAAAGGACTTGGATGATTATAATTCTATTATGGTAAAGGCATTGGCAGATAGACTGGCTGAAGCTTTTGCGGAATATTTACATAAAGAAGTACGAGTTAATTACTGGGGGTATGATGCCAATGAGACATTGTCCAATGAAGAATTGATTAAAGAATCTTATAAAGGAATTAGACCTGCACCTGGGTATCCTGCTTGTCCAGACCATTTAGAGAAAATCACTATTTGGGAACTTTTAAATGTAGAGGAAAGGATAGGAGTGCAATTGACCGATAGTTTGGCCATGTGGCCAGCTGCCAGCGTTAGTGGTTATTATTTTGCCAATCCAGAAGCAAGGTATTTTGGTTTAGGTAAAATAAAAGACGATCAAGTTGTAGATTTTGCTGAAAGAAAAGGAATAACTTTGGATAAAGCCACAAAATGGTTGAACCCTAATTTAGTTGATAGTTGATAATTTTTGGTTGTTAGTAAAGAGAGCTAGCAATAAATAACGCAACCAATAACTAAAAACAAATATAGAATGAAGGTTACACAACATATTGAAAATGCAAAAGGAAAAACTTTATTTTCTTTTGAAATAGTACCGCCAATAAAGGGAAAGAACATTCAGGGATTGTATGATAATATAAACCCTTTAATGGAATTTAACCCTCCTTTTATAGATGTAACTACATCTAGAGAAGAGTTTGTATATGTAGAAAAAGGTAAGTTATTAGAAAAAAAAACCACACGCATGCGCCCTGGGACTGTGGGTATTTGTGCCTCTATACAGCATAAGTATAATGTAGATACCGTTCCTCATGTAATTTGCGGTGGGTTTACCAAGGAGGAAACTGAGTATATGCTGGTGGATTGCCAGTATTTGGGAATTGAGAATATTATGGCGCTTCGTGGTGATGCCATGAAAGAAGAAAAGTATTTTCAACCTAAAATAGGTGGGCATTGTTATGCTGTGGATTTGGTAGTGCAAATTCAAAACCTGAACAAAGGCAAATATTTACTTGAGGATGTAAAAATGGATGTTCCTGCAAATTTCTGTATAGGAGTAGCGGGTTATCCAGAAAAACACTTGGAGGCTCCTTCTCTTGAATCTGATTTAAAAAGATTGAAAGAAAAAGTTGATGCTGGAGCAGATTATATAGTAACTCAGATGTTTTTTGATAACCAAAAGTATTTTGAGTTTGTAGAAATTGCAAGAGAAGCAGGTATAAACATACCTATAATTCCAGGGATCAAGCCCATTGCTGTAAAACGCCATTTACAAATGTTGCCGCAAGTGTTTAAAATAGATTTGCCACAAGATTTAATTAATGCTGTGGACAGTTGTATGGACAATAAGGGTGTTAGGCAAGTTGGAATTGAATGGGCCATTCAGCAATCTAGAGAATTAAAGGATGCCGGTGTGCCAGTATTGCATTATTATTCCATGGGAAAATCTGATAATATTAAGGCGATTGCCAAGGAACTGTTTTAGATTCTTGGACTGATTTTTTCTAATATGAACAATCAACCATAATATTTACCTAATTTTACAATCCATGAACCTAAGAGTTTTTTTGTACTTTCTTTTTTCAGGAGTTCTTTGTTTTTCCCAGGACAAGGAAAAAAACAAAAAATATACCATAGATGTTAGTCAGTTTTATGGTTCAATAATACTTCATAATCCAGATATTTCTCATTTAATTACATCACATCCAGCGGGAGTGATTATTGGTTACAATAGAAAAACTTTTGGTGATAAGGAATGGGAGCAAGAATACAATTATCCAGATTTGGGCTTTTCTTTTATCTATCAAGATATGAACAATTCCACTTTAGGAAAACACATAGGATTATATGCTCATTACAATTTCTATTTTTTTAAAAGGAATGTACAACTTCGTATAGGAAACGGAATGTCTTACAATACTAACCCCTACGATAAGAATACTAATTTTAGAAACAATGCGTATGGTTCAGATTTTTTGAGCTCTACCTATTTGATGTTCAATTACCACAAGGAGAATATTTTTAAGGGCCTGGGTTTTAAAGCTGGTTTTTCAGCAATGCATTATTCCAATGCTAATTTTAAAGCTCCTAATACATCAACTAATACACTAGCTTTTAATGCAGGGTTAATATATAGTTTGAATGAAGGAGAGGAGTTGGTATACAATGTAGATCCTGAAAGGAATAAAATAACAGAGCCTATTAAATACAATCTGGTTTTAAGGGCAGGTATTAATGAAAGTGATGTCATTAATTCTGGTCAGTTTGGATTTTTTATTTTTTCAGCCTATGCAGACAAACGATTGGGGAGAAAAAGTGCCATACAGATTGGAGCTGATGTTTTCTACTCTAATTTTTTAAAAGGATTGATTGAGTACCAATCCGTATCATTTCCAGAAAAAGAAATTGCAGGAGATGAAGATTATAAACGGGTGGGTTTATTCCTTGGACATGAACTTTTTGTCAATAAAATGTCTATAATCGTCCAATTGGGATACTATGTGTATTATCCGTTTGATTTTGAAGGAAAAGTGTACAATAGAATTGGATTAAAACGTTATTTTGGTGACAAAGTTTTTGGTGCAATTACATTGAAATCACATGTAGCAAAAGCTGAGGCAGTAGAATTTGGAATAGGAATTAGATTGTAAAGTGAAAATTAGATAATAGAAGTGAGAGTTAATAATAAACATAGTAATATCACCTTGAGCTTGCCTGTTCGGCAGTCGGGCTCAGTCAGGTGGTCTCTTGTTTTTATTCTAACTGCCATTTTAATGATTTCTTGCAACAGCGAAAATATTTCAGATTGCTTTCAAAATGCTGGAGAAATAATAAGAGAAGAAATTACGGTATCCAATTTCACTAAGATTACAGTATTTGAAAATGTTGGTTTGGTGCTAAAACAAGGTGATGAACAAAAGGTGGAAATTGAAACAGGAGAGTTTTTGCGTAATGAGGTCACTGCAACAGTAGAAGGAGATAGATTGATACTTAGAAATGAGAATGACTGCAATTATGTAAGAAACTATGGTTTGACAAAAGTATACATTACTGCACCAAATATCACTGAAATTAGAAGCAGTACAGGTCTTACTATAGAAAGTGATGGGGTTTTGACTTATCCAAATTTATCTCTTCTTTCAGAAAGCTTTAATAATCCTGAAGCGGAAACCACAGACGGTCATTTTAATTTGGAAGTGGATGCCAATAATATTGCAATTACATCTAACGGAATTGCCTATTTTCAGTTAAAAGGAAGAACCGATAGTTTTAATGTTAATCTTGCAGCTGGGGATTCTAGAGTAGAAGCTGAAAATCTTGTTGCTGAAAACATCAATATAAACCATAGAGCGTCCAATGACGTTTTGGTAAACCCACAGCAGATATTAAAGGGAACCATTAGGGGAACAGGGGATGTAGTAAGTTTTAATCGCCCTAGTGAGGTTAATGTTGAAGAACTGTATAGAGGAAGATTGATATTTAAAAATTAGATGAATCCCATTTTCACATATCTTAAAAGTTTATTTGCATCAAAACAAGTTTTGGGAGATGATGACCAACTTCAAGGACTGGTGAAAGCTGATATGTTGCTGAAATCTTTAATAGAAGAAAAAAAGGTTCCAGGTTTGGCAATTACTGTTATAAAAGAAGGTAACACCATTTTTCAAAGAGGATATGGTTATGCCAATATTGAAAAACAAGAGCTTATTGATCCTCAGAAAAGTATTTTTAGAATTGCCAGTGTTTCCAAGCCTATTGCTGCAACTGCTTTAGCTATAATGATAGAAGAGGGTCTCATGGATTTGGATGCTTCACTTTATGATTATGTACCCTATTTTCCTAAAAAAAAGTATGACTTTACCATTAGGCAATTGGCCAGTCATACAGCAGGAATCAGAGGATATAAAGGAAAAGAATATGCTTTGAACGAGCCGTACTCTATTAAAGAGAGCTTAACTATTTTTAAGGATGATGACTTACTGTTTAAGCCTGGGACAAATTTTGTTTACAATAGTTTTGATTGGGTTTTGGTTTCTTTGGCCATGCAAGAAGCAAGTGGGATTCCGTTTGAAGAATATGTGGATGACAAGGTTTTAAAACCTCTTATGATGATGAATACTTGTCCAGAAATAAAAGGAAAAAAGTATTCTAATTTAACCACTTTTTACACCAAAAATAAATTGGGTTTTAGAGAATCTATCCAAGTGAATAATTTTTATAAGTTAGGAGGAGGTGGTTTTTTGTCCACAACAGAAGATATTGCCAAATTGGGACAGGCCTATTTAAATAATAAAATAGGGAATGAAACTGTTCTTTCTCTTTTTTTAACCTCAGAAAAGGTAAAGGGAGAAGCTACATATTATGGTTTGGGTTGGCAGGTAAGCTTTGATGAAAAGGGCCGACCGTTTTATGGACATGTGGGTAATGGGGTAGGTGGTTATTCCAATTT
>CAYNLI010000028.1:0-27669 GCA_964398035.1 uncultured Flavobacteriaceae bacterium
GGGAGCAGGGTTCTTTTTTTGGCAAAAGTTTAATGCGGTCTTTAAAATAGAATTAATTTTGATTTGATATGAGAAGAAAGAACAAAGCCATATACACCGTATTGATTATGACATGTATTGTGGCTTTTTGGCTATTTGAAAATTTTTATACACCAGATACCTATTCAGCTACTAAAGGAGAAGGCTCTATAACAGAAGTTATAGAAAACTTTATGCCAAGTTCTACAACAGGAGTTGTTATTAATCACAATCACTTTTCTCTTTCATACAGTGAAAGGTATGAGCAGGCAGAATGGGTAGCTTATACGCTTAAGAAAAGTCATTTAACTTATGATGATAGAAAGCGGCCTTATTTTATAGAAGACCCCAAAGTAAGGACTAAGTCCGCAGATTGGCATAATTATAAAGGTTCTGGTTATGACAGGGGGCACTTATGCCCTGCGGGAGATCGTCGTTTTTCTGAATATGCTTATAATGAAACTTTCTATACAAGTAATATTACCCCTCAGAACAACGATTTTAATGCAGGAGTATGGAACAGATTAGAAAAGCAGGTAAGGTATTGGGTAAAAAAACATGGAACATTACATATAGTGACTGGTGGGATTTTAGAAAATGGATTAGCTACAATTGGAGATGAGGATGTGGCAATCCCTGACTATTTTTATAAGATAGTAAGTAGGGGTAGCATTGAAAATCCAATCGTAATAGCCTTTTTGTTTCCACATGAAGAAAGCACATTGCCATTACAGAAATTTGCCGTTTCAATTGATGAGTTAGAAAGATTGACTGAAATCGATTTTTTTGAAAAAATGACCAACAGTCTTGAAAGTAAATTTGAAAGTGAAATAAGCATTAATGAATGGAAATTTTAGCGCCATTCATTCAGTCTATTAGTGTCCAATTTTAAAAAGATAAAAAGTAAAATTGAAAACCCTAACATACTTGATCCTCCATAACTAAAGAAGGGCAAGGGTATACCAATAGTTGGTAAAATACCAATGACCATTCCAATATTTATAAAATAATGAACCAATAGAATAGAAATGACTCCATAACCATACATTCTATTAAAGGCAGATCTTTGGCGTTCAGCTATGTGAACCAATCTTAGAAGCAGTAATGTAAAAATAATAATTACGGTTGTAGTACCTATAAACCCCCATTCTTCTCCTACTGTAGTAAATATATAATCTGAATGTTGTTCTGGCACAAAACCTCCTTTTGTTCTTGTGCCTTCCAAAAAACCTTTGCCAAAAAAGCCTCCTGACTCAATGGCTTGTTCCGATTGGTAAGTGTTATATCCTATAGTTTTTCTAATTTCCTCTAGCTTGTTTGGATCCTTTTCCAAACGTAGCCATAGACCAAACCTATCTCTGTGACGTTGTTCAAAAACAGAATTAAAAACAAAATTTACAGAAAGTGAAAACGCAATGGCGATAACAAAAAATGAAAATATAGGGAAAATGGAAACTTTCAATGCTGCTTTTTTAAGTAGAAAGAAGAGAATGAGTATTAAACCTAATCCAATACCCACCCATATGGTTCCAAACATTAATGTAGTCACAAAAATGAGTATCAATAAAAAACCAATGGCTAAATAAAATAAAGGAACGCCTTCTCTAAATAAAACAAATATCAGGGCAAGGAATACCAAGGCACTGCCAGGATCTGGTTGGGGTATAATTAAAATTGCAGGGATAAAAATAATTAAGAAAGCATAGAGTTGGTCCTTTCTACGATTAATATCAGTCTGTATATCACTAAGGTACTTGGCTAATGCAAGAGCAGTTGCAATCTTTGCAAATTCTGATGGCTGTAAATTAAAAAATCCTAGGTTGTACCATGATGTTGCCCCGGCCACTGTTTTTCCTAAGACAAAAAGCCCAAGTAATGATACCAAAGAAATAATATATAGAATGCTAGAAAATCGCTCAAAAAAGCTGGTTTCTAAAGCTAGAATAATTATTATTGCAATAATACTTACTGCAATAAAGAACAATTGTTTGCCATAAAGCTGACTAAAATCAAAAATGGATGTAGCGTTTTCCGAATATGTGCTGGAATAAATATTGAGCCAACCAATACCTGCCAATAATACATAAAGTAAAATGGTAAGCCAGTCAATCCTTTTTAGTACACTTTTACCAAACACGCTCATTTATCTTGAATGGTTGTCCACTATAAGGTTTGGCATATTCATGCTCCAGGGTTTTCTCTAACATTCTTTGCTCCAAATCTTTTCGGGATATTTCTCCTTTTAAATATTTTTCAATTAAAAGTGACGCTATATGGCCCGCGTATCTAGAGCCAAAATACCCATTTTCTATATATACTGCAATGGCTATTTTTGGGTTTTCTACAGGAGCAAATGCCACAAAAACTGAATGATCGGTAAGTTGGGTTCGCACCCCATCTATTATAGTGTAATTTTCTACAGTACCTGTTTTTCCTGCAATTTCAATTCCATTTACCCGTACCCATCTTGCTGTTCCTCGTTTATATACATCTGCCATACCTTTAACAATAGGCTCAAAGTGTTCTTTGTCAATAGTAGTATATTTTGGTTTTGTAAATTTAGAATCAATTGTCTCTCCAGTAATTTTCTTTATAATATGAGGAGTGTAAAAATACCCTCTGTTGGCTATTGCTGCAGTCATATTGGCCAGTTGAATAGGGGTTGTAGCAATTTCACCTTGACCTATGGAGTTAGAGATGATATATGAAGAAGACCAACGATTGTCTCCATAAATCCTGTCATAATATTCTTTGTTGGGGATTCTTCCGGGACTTCCAGTATATAAATCTGATCCCAAATAACCTCCAAGGCCAAAACTCTTCATATGTTTTTCCCAAACATCCATGCCCTCATCTGTTGTGGGATATTTATCATATATTTTTCTAAAAACATGAGCAAAATATGCATTACAGGATTCATAAATCCCAGTGTTCATGTTACGCAATCCACCGCCACAGTGACATCCTCTTTTAGTTTTGCCTACATAAAAACCATGATAACACCTAACTTGTGTTTCGGTTGTTATTACTCCTTCTTGTAGCGCAATCAATGCATTGAGGGTTTTAAAAGGAGATCCAGGTGAGGGTTGTGCCAAAATAGAGCGATCCCAAGTAGGTTTCGCTATAGAATCATAATATAGTTTGCTGTAATTTTTTGATCGTTCCCTGCCTACCAAAAGAGATGGGTCATATGAAGGGCCAGATATCATAGCTAAAATTTCTCCAGAACTTGGCTCAATGGCGACTATGCCACCCCGTTTTCCGTGCATTAATTTTTCTCCGTATTCCTGTAAAATTTTATCTATGGTAATATGAATGTCTTTTCCTTGTTCGGGAATGGTATCCAGTACTCCACCCTTATATGGGCCTAAATCTCTATTAAAACGGTCTTTTTGTATGTATTGAACCCCTTTCTTTCCCCTTAAGACATCTTCATATTGTTTTTCAACACCAGTTCTGCCTGTAAGCTCCCCTGCTATGTAGTATTTGTTTTTTGCTAAATCACTATTGTTTACTTCACTAATGTACCCCAGAACATTGGCGGCACTTTTTGTTGCGTAATCTCTAAGAGATCTTTTTTGAATATAAAAGCCCTCATATTTTCTCATTTTCTCCTGCAACCTAGCATAATCTTTTTTAGATAACTGAGGGACCACAACAGAAGGTAATCTAGGAGAATAAATTCTAGCTCTTTTCAATTTTCTGATAAACAGCTCTTTGTCTATGCCTAATAGGCTACAAAATTCTAAGGTGTCCAAAGGTTTTACTTCCCTAGGGGTGACCATTACATCATATGCCGGTTGATTGGCGACCATAAGCTCACCATTACGGTCGTAGATGTAGCCTCGTTCAGGATAGTCATAAATTGCTTTTACAGCAGTGTCTTCTGGTGAAAAACTAAAAATCTGCAAATAAGAAAGCCTGCCTATAAAGGTGATGCCTATAATGATAATGATGGAAGATAACAGAATTTTTTTCATTCTTTCCCAATGCTAAAAAGTGAACTAAGGAGTAAACTTATTACTAAAGTACCACAAAAAGTGAAAATTGTTTTCTTCAAAATTAAAAGCAAATTTGATATGCTAAAAATTTCTAGTGAAAAAAAGACGAAGTGGTGTGTTATAATCAATAACGCTAAAAAGGTAATTTGTTGTGCCTTGGTAGAACTGTTTAGTTTAAAGCTTTGAAATTCATAATTAACGCCAAAGACAAATCGCATAATTGTAGGCCTTAGAAATGCAATGGTGACAATTGAAGCGGAATGTAATGCTAAGGTGTCAGAAAAAATATCTATACATAACCCTAGAGAAAATGCAGTGATAATAAAAGCGCTCTTATTTTCTTTTATGGGGTACCAGTATAAAAAAAGAATGTATACAAAAGGGTTTATGTAGCCTAAAAAGTTTAATTTATTAAACACCAAAACCTGTACAAGTACAAGTAGAACAAACCTAGTTATATTTATAAAGTAATAATTACGGGACATTTTCTATTTTAGATTCCAATTCTTGTATTTCAGGTCTATTTATATTGTTGACTATATATATGTTTTTAACATTGGCCATATCATTGAACAATTGAACATCTATATTATATTGGGTTTGGGAAACATTTAGGGCATAATTTTTAATAACACCTATAGGGATGTTTTCTGGAAAAATACTGGACATAGCTCCTGTTGTTATGGTATCACCAACATGTAAAGGAACAGATCTTGGAATATCCACTAACTGTACTACGTCATATCTTTTTGTATCCCAAACCAAAGAGCCAAAATAGTTTGTGTTTTTTATTTTAGCATTTATATTGGATATGGTGTTGAGTATGCTCTGTACTTTTCCGTAGTTAGATGAAGTGTAGTCTACAATTCCAAGAATGCCTTTATCTGTTATAACACCCATGTCCTGTTCAATGCCATCACTTTTTCCCTTATTTATTGTGAGGTAATTCCTAGGGCTAGCATAACTGTTTTTAATGATTTTTGCAGAAGTTATAAAATAATCAATGTTACTTGTATCTATCTTAATGGAATCTTCTTCTTTTTTATTGAACAAAAGTGTTCTCAGGTTTCTATTCTCTTGTACCAGTCTTTTGTTTTGTTCCCTTAAATCAAAATAAGAAGAGGCATTGCTGGACATATTATAGACGCTTCCAGAAATTTGATTTGCAGAATTAAAAAACTTTGACCTATGGTATGAATGTGATTGAATGGTGAAACTTAATGCAATAGTCATCAATAAGATATAAAGTAAGGTGATTTTATATCGAATTATAAAATTGATAATCTGCTGCATTCACTTTTTGTTTTAGCAAACCATTAAAAAAGTCTCAAAGAAGCACTTACTTGATGAGGATACTCTTGTAACGTTCTAGGTTTTTTAATGCAATCCCTGTGCCTCTTACTACGGCCCTTAACGGGTCTTCTGCAATATATACTGGTAAATCTGTTTTTAGGGACAAGCGTTTGTCCAATCCTCTGAGCATTGATCCGCCTCCAGCCATATAGATTCCGGTATTGTATATATCTGCCGCCAGTTCCGGAGGTGTTTGGGATAAAGTTTCCATAACGGCATCCTCCACTCTAAGAATGGATTTGTCCAATGCTTTGGCAATCTCCCTATAGGAGATGGTTACTTGTTTGGGTTTCCCAGTCAATAAATCCCTGCCTTGGACTGACATGTCTTCTGGTGGGCTTTGTAAATCTTCTATGGCTGATCCAATTTGTATTTTGATGTTTTCAGCACTGCTTTCCCCTACATATAAATTATGTTGGGTTCGCATATAGTATATAATATCGTTTGTAAATACATCACCTGCAATTTTCACAGACTTGTCACAGACAATTCCACCAAGGGCAATTACTGCAATTTCAGTAGTACCACCACCTATATCCACAATCATATTTCCTTTTGGCTGCATAATATCCAGACCAATACCTATGGCTGCGGCCATAGGCTCATGGATTAGATAGACTTCTTTTCCATTTACTCTTTCTGCGGATTCCTTAACGGCTCGCATTTCAACTTCTGTTATGCCAGAAGGAATACAAATAACCAACCGCAATGCCGGAGGAAACCATTTCTTTTTTAATGCGGGAATATTTTTGATGAACATCATCAACATTTTTTCGGAAGCATCAAAATCCGCGATTACACCATCTTTTAGAGGTCTGATTGTTTTGATGTTTTCATGGGTCTTGCCCTGCATCAAATTGGCTTCTCTGCCAACTGCAATGATTTTCCCTGTAATTCGATCTCTTGCCACAATAGATGGGCTATCTACTACTACTTTATCCATGTGGATGATAAGAGTATTGGCGGTACCTAAATCAATAGCTATCTCTTCGGTCAAGAAATCAAAAAATCCCATTTATTATTAGTTTCGTTTGGGTTTAAAAGTAAGTTTTATCGATGAAAGAAGCAAGATTAATGTTTAAAATGTCTAGTTCCTGTCATTACCATGGAAACTCCATTTTCATTACAGTAATCTACACTCAATTGATCCTTTATAGAGCCACCTGGCTGTATAACACTTTTAACACCTGCTTTATTGGCAATTTCCACACAATCCGGGAATGGAAAGAATGCATCACTTGCCATTACAGCGCCATTTAAATCAAAATTAAAAGACTGTGCTTTATGAATGGCTTGGTTAAGGGCATCTACTCTAGAAGTCTGCCCAGTTCCACTGGCACATAATTGTTTGTTTTTAGCCAAAACAATAGTATTGCTCTTAGTGTGTTTACAGAGCTTGGAAGCAAAAATAAGGTCTTCCAATTCACTATCTGTAGGTTTTGAGGTTGTGACGTTTGACAAGTCTGAAAGTGCATCGGTCACATTGTCTTTGTCTTGAACAAGGATTCCGTTTAAACATGTTCTAACAGATGTTTCAGGTAATTCAATATCGTTTAGGATAAGGATAATTCTGTTCTTTTTGCCCTTTATAATTTCTAAAGCGGCTGCTGAATAACTTGGTGCAATGACAACCTCACAGAATAATTTATGTATTTCTTCTGCTGTTGCCACATCAATTTCTTTGTTGCTGATCAGAACACCGCCAAAAGCGGAAACTGGGTCTCCAGCCAAAGCATCAACATAGGCTTGGTGAAGTGTATCTCTCATGGCCAGCCCACATGCATTGTTATGTTTTAAAATGGCAAAAGTGGGTTTGTCATTTTTAAACTCGTTCATTAAGTTTACAGCGGCATCAACATCCAGCAAATTATTATAGGATAATTCTTTACCGTGAAGTTTGCTGAATATGGCATCAAAATCACCAAAGAAAAATCCTTTTTGATGTGGATTTTCTCCATAGCGAAGTACTTGTCCATTAGTTTCACTTATTTTTAATACGGCCTCTTCATGGTTTTTATTAAAATAATTGAAAATAGCCGTATCATAATGTGAAGAGACATTGAATGCCTTTGAAGCAAAACGTTTGCGGTCTTCTAGTGTGGTATTACCGTTTCCAGAAGAAATTACCTCTAGAAAATCAGCATAATCTTCCATAGATGAGACACAGATGACATCTTTGTAATTCTTGGCTGCGGCGCGTATCAAGGAAATGCCACCTATGTCGATCTTTTCAATAATATCTTGTTCAGAGGCGCCACTGGCAACTGTTTTTTCAAAAGGATATAAATCCACAATTACAATATCCAATTGGGGGATATTAAACTCCTTTAGTTGAGCTACATCATTTTCATTGCCCTGTCTGTTTAAAATACCTCCAAAAACCTTTGGGTGCAATGTTTTTACCCTGCCGCCAAGGATAGAAGGGTAGCTGGTGACATCTTCTACAGCAACAACATCTATTCCTAAATCTTTAATGAATTTTTCAGTTCCCCCTGTGGAATAAATGGTTATTCCCAGTTCATTGAATTTTTTTACAATTGGTTCTAGACCATCTTTGTGAAAAACAGAAATAAGAGCTGAAGAAGCTTTTTTAGAAGTACTCATTTTTATGTGCTTAGTTAGAAAAATTAAGAACACAAAAATACTTTTTTTGAAGCTAGAAAACCGCTTAGGTTATTAACAAAACAACTAAAGTTTTAAAGAATTTTGGCAACTTCTTCATTCACAAATTCCAAAAAGCGTTCATCTTCTTGGGTAAATGGATCTGGAGTGTTGGAATCAATATCTATTTGCCCAATATTTTTCCCATTTACAAATAAGGGAATTACAATTTCTGCCTTTACGGTAATGCTACAAGCTATATAATTATCCTGTGCCATTACGTCTGGCACAATAAAATTTTTGTTGGATTCCGCTACCTGCCCGCAAATCCCTTTTCCAAAGGGAATAATGATATGGTCAGTAGGTTCTCCCGCATAAGAGCCTAATTTTAACTCTTTTTTATCTCCGTTTTTAAAATAAAACCCTATCCAATCATAATGATGAATACTTTTTTTTAGCAAATCACAAATTTGTTGAAGCTTCTCGGAAACATCTAAATCTGTGTTTTTGGTTATTGATGAAATAGTTGGTTTTAGTTGTACAAACATTTTAGTTTCTAGTTGATTTTTTCATTTCAAAATTACAACAATCTATGGGGGATAAGATTGATGTTAAATGGTTTAATACTTATGTTTTTTAGGAATTCATTTTTAAGTTAAATGTTAAAATTCAGCATTTCAATGATTTGTAATGTAAGGAGTTCCTTTTTTTTATACTAAAAATGTGCAAATCCAAACTTATGCATATTAGACAAGTTCTTGTAGTATTGATTTTTTTATTAAGTCAGCAACTGTTTTCACAGACCTGTTGTTCAGGAGGAATACCGTTATCCAACAGCCTTGGTTTATCAAATGAAGGAAAAGGTTCTTTGCAGTTGGGCTTGCATTATGACTATAATAACTTGAGTACTCTTAACGCAGGCAGTGATAGGTTAGATGACGATTCAAGACACCGAATCACACATTCTGCATTGTTCAATGTAGGCTACTCCATGTCAGATAGATTATCAGTTGAGTCCTTGTTTACGTGGGTGAATCAACGCAGAATTATTAATCAGTTTGGTAATACGGATTTGCAGCAAACAAGTGGAATAGGAGATGCTGTTGTGCTGGTAAAATATAGCTTCCCTAAAGTTTTGGGAGAGACAAGTGATGTTACTTTGGGAACAGGAGCTAAAATTCCTTTGGGCTCGTTTGATGAATTAAATGATGTTGGAATTACTTATATAGCAGATTTGCAACCAGGCAGTGGGGCATGGGATGTTATTTTGTTTGCCTCGTTCAGTAAAAACTTTCAATTTAGGCCTACAACTACTTTTTCGGCACGGGTTATCAGTAGGTTTACGGGAGAGAACAAAGATTATTTAAATGGTTCGTCCATATATGAGTATGGGGATGAAACTCAAGTCTTTTTTGGTGTATCCGATCAGTTTTTGATTTTTAACACTATAGTAAATCCTGGTCTTACTTTTAAGTATAGAAAAGCCAATAGGGATATAATAGATGGTAATGAGTTGGACAATACTGGTGGGAAATGGTTGTTTGCAATTCCTAGTCTATCAATAAAACTGACCCCCCAAATAATATTCTTAAATAAATTAGAACTTCCTGTTATCAGTAATGTTGATGGGACACAGCTTACCCCTACTTATAGGTTTTCAAGTGGTTTTATATTCAATCTTAATGCTAAGAAAAAAGGAATTAATCTAAACACAGAATAATGAAAAAGAAAATTTTAATGTTGTTTAACAGTCTATTACTTATTGTTGCTTGTAGTAGTAGTGATGTATCCGTTGATGATGATAGTCCCTCGGGGATTAACACAGGTGGTGGGGGGAGTATTGCAGAAACTGCAACAGATGGTTGGCTTGTTCCAGTAGCAGAAGTAAGAGATGGTGGTCCTGGAAAAGATGGAATACCTTCTATAGACAATCCTCAATTCTCTACTGTTAATGATATTGCCACTGGTTCTGACGATTTATTGGTCATAGGATTTAAAGTAGGAAATGAAACAAGAGCTTATCCGCACTTTATTTTGGATTGGCATGAAATTGTAAATGATAATATCAATGGAACATCAATTGCCGTTTCTTTGTGTCCATTGACGGGAACGTCAATAGGGTGGAGCAGAAAGGTTAATGGTAATGAAACTTCTTTTGGAGTTTCTGGTCTGTTGTACAACAACAATTTAATTCCGTATGACAGAGCAACCGATAGTAATTGGTCTCAAGTAGGTTTAAAATGTATCAATGGGAGTTTAATTGGAGAGAAGCCAGATGTTATTCCTGTTTTGGAAACGACTTGGGGAGTATGGAAATCTATGTATCCAAACACAAAAATAATGAATACCAATACTGGTTTCTCTAGGAGTTATGGTGTGTATCCTTATGGAGATTATAAAACCAACCATGGATATTTAATTTTTCCGCTAGACCCTGAGGATAGTAGGCTGCCTTCAAAAGAACGCGTTCATGCCATTATTGATGATGATAAGGTCAAGGCATATCAATTTAATGTGTTTGGTAGTGGGAATACTATTAAAGATGTGTTTGGTGGAAAGGAGATTCTCTTAGTGGGGGATGCTACAACCATTGTCTCTTTTGAATTGGACAGCGGTACAAATTCTTTAGAGTTTGAATATGCCTTTAATGGGTCTGAAGCTTTTTTTACTGACAATGAAGGAACAGTATGGAATGTATTTGGGGAAGCTATTTCTGGGCCTAGGACAGGAAGCCAATTAAAACCTACAGTATCTTTTATTGCTTACTGGTTTTCTATTGGAGCTTTTTATCCAGATGCCGAGATTTATAATTAGTCACTTTTGTTTCATAAAAAAGCCGTTCTAGAAATAGAACGGCTTTTTTAATTTGTTTATCTGTACTTACAGATTACATCATGCCTGGCATTCCGCCGCCGCCGCCCATAGGAGGCATTGCAGGCGCATCTTCTTTAATGTCCGTTAAAGCACATTCAGTAGTTAAGATCATTCCAGAAACAGAGGCAGCATTTTCCAATGCAATTCTAGTTACTTTTTTAGGATCTATAATACCTGCTTTAAGCATGTCTACATATGTTTCAGATTTTGCATCGAAACCAAAGTCACCTTTTCCTTCCATAATTTTAGCAACAACTACAGAGCCTTCGCCACCTGCATTTTCTACTATGGTTCTAAGAGGAGCCTCTAGCGCTTTTGCCACAATTTGGATACCTGTTACTTCATCAATATTCTCAGTAGTGATTTTTGATAAAACTGATTTAGCTCTTACCAAAGCAACACCACCACCAGCAACAATACCTTCTTCTACTGCAGCTCTTGTTGCATGTAAAGCATCATCCACTCTATCTTTTTTCTCCTTCATTTCAACTTCAGAAGCTGCACCTACATAAAGTACGGCAACACCACCAGCTAATTTAGCCAAGCGCTCTTGTAGCTTTTCCTTATCATAATCAGAAGTTGTAGTTTCTATCTGACTTTTAATTTGGTTTACTCTAGCTTTAATATCTTTCTTGTTACCAGCACCATTTACAATAGTAGTATTGTCTTTGTCAACAGTAACAGTTTCTGCACTTCCCAACATGGTTAGATCTGCATTTTCTAAAGAAAAACCTCTTTCTTCAGAAATTACAGTACCACCAGTTAAAATGGCAATATCTTCTAACATTGCTTTTCTTCTATCTCCAAAACCAGGAGCTTTAACGGCAGCAATTTTTAAGCCACCTCTTAGTTTGTTCACTACCAAGGTTGCCAATGCTTGTCCGTCTACATCTTCAGCAATAATCAATAATGGTCTTCCAGATTGTGAAACGGGCTCCAATATTGGAAGTATTTCTTGTAAGTTGGAAATCTTCTTATCAAACAATAAGATATAAGGGTTTTCTAAATCGGCCAACATTTTATCAGTGTCCGTTACAAAGTAAGGGGAAAGGTACCCTCTGTCAAACTGCATTCCTTCAACAACATCTACATATGTGTCAGTTCCTTTGGCTTCTTCAACTGTTATGACCCCTTCGTTACCAACTTTATTGAATGCTATGGCGATTAAATCTCCTATAGCTTGATCATTGTTGGCAGAGATGGAAGCCACTTGTTTTATTTTATCCGTAGAGTTGCCCACTTTTTTTGTTTGCTTCTCTAAGTTTTCTACAATAGCTTCAACTGCTTTGTCTATTCCTCGTTTAAGATCCATTGGGTTTGCACCTGCAGCAACATTCTTCAATCCTTCTTTTACAATGGCCTGTGCCAATACGGTTGCAGTTGTTGTGCCATCACCAGCTTGATCATTGGTTTTAGAAGCAACTTCTTTCACCATTTGAGCTCCCATGTTCTCAAGAGGGTCATTTAACTCAATTTCTTTGGCTACGGTAACCCCATCTTTGGTTACTTGTGGAGCACCAAATGATTTGCTGATGATTACGTTTCTACCTTTTGGGCCTAAGGTTACTTTTACTGCTTCAGCTAGTTTGTCAACACCACGTTTAAGTCCGTCACGTGCTTCAATATCAAATTTTATATCTTTTGCCATTTTTCAGTTATTTTTATAATTAAACAATTGCTAAAATGTCACTTTCGCGCATCATTAAATAATCAGTTCCATCTAATTTTAGTTCGGTACCGGCGTATTTTCCATAAAGAACTGAATCGCCAACTTTAACAGTGACCTTTTCATCTTTTGTTCCTGGGCCAACAGCCATTACTTTTCCTTTTTGAGGTTTCTCTTTAGCAGTATCAGGGATAATGATTCCAGACGCAGTTTTGGTTTCAGCTGCCATGGGCTCAATAAGAACTCTGTCTGCTAAGGGTTTAATGCTAACTTTAGCCATGTTTTTATTTTTTAGTTTGATAATTAAATTCTCGTTTTATAAAGCAGAAATTATGCCATTTAGAAAACCTGACATATTGTAAAACAAAAAATGCCAGCTTGTCATTTTTGCTGGCACTTTAAATATGTTTTCCACGATTTTTTTATATTATTGAATCGTATCAATAGGATTTACACCATCTGTTGTTGGTGCTTCAGGCGTTGTTGTATCTGGAAGCGTATTTTCTATGCCATCTCCCTGTAGTAATTTAGAATCTGCTTCCCCATAATTTCCTTTTAAGGCTATATTGGACAAAAGAATCAAGACAATCAATAAAGTTGCCAATGTCCATGTGCTTTTATCTAAAAAGTCTCCAGTTTTTTTAACACCGCCTACTATTTGACTACCGCCACCTCCAAAAGAAGAGGAAAGGCCGCCGCCTTTTGGGTTTTGTACCATAATAACCAGTACTAATAAAAGACATACTACTATTATTAAAACCAAGAAGATTGAAAATGTACTCATTTCTATGTGTTTTCCTGTTGTATTTTTGCTATTGCTTTAATTCGGTCTGCAAAGAAACTACTTTTTTCTGGATATTTCAAACTTAAAATTTTGTAAGCCTGACTAGCTTTCTTGTACTTTTTTTGCTCTAAATACACTTTGGCCAAAGTCTCTGTCATCAATTCGTTCTTATCAATTTTAGAAGACTCTTTAATGTTTATTTTTTGTTTTGGATTTTCCTTTGGAACTATCTTGGGATTGTTATCTATAAACTTGTCAATTAAATCAAATCTTTTCTTCTTTAGAACGTCTTGTTTTAATGAGGGTTTGGTTTCCTTTATTTCAGTTTTGGGTTCAATCGCAGTTTCACCTTTTTGTTTTACCGATGTTAATTGTAACCACTCACTAAATGAATGTTTTTCTGTTTTGGTGAACTCTATCGGTTGCCCTAATTCCAATTCTTTTTCTGCAAGTTTTTTAGCTTCAGAAATGGCTTTGTCTATTTTTGGATTTTTGGATTTAAAGAGTTTAGGGTCTAATATTTCTTCTGCATCCTTAATACTTTGTGGAAGGGGTTTATCTTTAGAATTTGTATCATGAAGCGTGTCAGTCTCTTTTATAAGAATTACCTTTTCTGATATTGTTTCCTTGTCATTCAGATAGCTTTCTTTTTCAGCAAGATTGTTGGCAATATTTTTTTGTAGAAATTCTTTGGATGTTATAAAATCAAAAAGCACATCTCTATCTGCTGTATGGGCTGCCGTTATTTTTAATGCATTATTGTATTTGTAGCTATTGAGGTTTTTAAGCCCTTTTAAATGAACTGCTCTTGCTGCTTGAAAATATGGATATTCTGTTAGAATATCTTCTAACTGTTTTGTTTGCACAGGAGAATTTACCTTGTTAGGTTTTTGTAATAGATATGTAAAATCTGATACGTTCATATATAATTACCAATCAGCTAAAGCTTCATTAAAAATATCTTGGTTTATCCGCTCAAAAATTTCCTCATGAGCTTCACTTTTAACAGCATCCAATAATGAGTTTGCTGGGTAATCAAAAAAATGGGAAAATCTTCTTTCAAAACTAGCGTCTTCTTTAGTATTGTTGAAAAAACGAACATTTATAGAAATGGTGAGCCTGTTTTGTGCTGCTGTTTGCGCAGCAGTGGCACTCATGGGTGCAACGCGGTATTCCACAATTTCACCTTCATATAATAAATCTCCACTTGAAGAAACTAACTTTAAACTTGTTTGGTTTTGTACTAAATCAATTAATGAATTTGTGTAATCCCTATCCAAACCGGGTTCAATGGTAGAGCCTGCACTCTGGGTAGCGTAATTTTGGAAAAAGGTTACCTGAAAGGTTTCTGCGGTTCCAACATCGCCGCCAGTAAAATTATAGATGCCACAACTGCTTAATAATAGCAGGAAAAATAAACTGAGGGTTTTTGTGATGTATTTTTTCATTCTGATAAAATTCCAAAAATCAAGCAATAAACTCCAAATACTTTATCTTTTTTTTAAGATTAAAGTTTTGTTAATGATTTAATCTATTATAAATCGTACTGTTTTATTTTTCTGTACAATGTGCGTTCAGAAATGCCTAACTCTGCCGCAGCAGCTTTTCGTTTTCCTCTGTTGCGTTCCAAAGATTTTTTAATGAGTTCTATTTCCTTTTCCTGTAAAGATAGCGTTTCTTCCTCTTCAATTTCCTCGGCAAAATGATACTTGTCTTCTTGGATAGGAGAGATATTGGTGTAGGTCTCCGCTTCTGGTTCTGGCAATTGTAAAACTTCCATTACTTCCTCTTGTTCTCTTTCTGCCTTCTCATCATCGTTTCCATAAATTTTTCGAATAAGCGTTTCATTCTCTTCTTGTACTTTTTCGCCATCATTGTTTTTAAGAAGTTCTAAGGTCAACTTTTTTAAGTCGTTTAAATCTCCTTTCATATCAAATAAAACTTTGTAAAGGATCTCTCTTTCGTTGCTAAAATCACCTTCCTTTTTATCCTTGCTGATTACGGCCGGTAAGTTGGAATTACCTGCATTTGGAAGATAGCTGTTAAGGGTTGATAAAGAGATGTTCCTCTTTTCTTCTAAAACGGATACTTGCTCAGCAATGTTTCTCAATTGCCTGATGTTGCCCGGCCATCTGTATTTTAATAAAAGCTGGATAGCATCGTCTTCTAAACGAATAGTAGGCATTTTGTATTTTTGCCCAAAGTCTGATGCAAACTTGCGAAACAACAAATGAATATCTTCTTTACGTTCCCTAAGTGGTGGGATGTTTATTTCCACAGTGCTTAATCTGTAATACAAATCTTCACGGAACTTTTCTCTTTTAATGGCTTCAAATAAATTAATGTTTGTGGCCGCAACAATACGCACATTAGTTTTCTGTACTTGGGAGGAACCTACTTTAAGAAACTCTCCGTTTTCTAAAACCCTGAGCAACCTAACTTGTGTTGTCAAGGGCAATTCTCCTACCTCATCTAAAAAGATGGTGCCGCCATCCGCTACTTCAAAATAGCCGTTACGCGTTTGGGTGGCCCCTGTAAATGCTCCTTTTTCATGTCCAAAAAGTTCACTGTCTATAGTTCCCTCTGGAATGGCACCACAGTTTACCGCAATATATTTAGCGTGTTTTCTGTGCGATAATGAGTGTATTATTTTAGGAATGGCTTCTTTACCAACTCCGCTTTCACCAGTGACTAAAACAGAAATATCCGTTGGCGCTACTTGTATGGCTTTTTCAATGGCGCGGTTTAACTTTACATCGTTGCCGATGAGTTCAAAACGTTGCTTTGTGGCTTGTACACTTTCCATTTTTTTCTACTTGATTCCCGCAAAGACAGGAATTTTGTTTAATTATTTTTACTTAATTCAACAGCTTCTCCCAATAGCGTGGCAGAAGTGCAATCATTCATTTTCACCATTACAAATTCACCCACCTTGTAATTCTCTTTAGGGAATATGGCAACGGTATTTTGAGAGTTTCTTCCCATCCAATGGGCATCAGATTTTTTAGAAGATCCTTCAATTAAAACTTCTTGTGTTTCTCCTAAGTGACGTTGTGTTCTGCGCTGACAATGCTCTCGTTGTAGCGCTATTATTTCTGCTAATCTTTTTTGTTTTATTTCTTCGGGAATATCATCATCTAATTTTCTGGCAGCCATGGTGCCTGGTCTTTCTGAATAAGAAAACATATACCCATAATCATACTTTACATAGTCCATAAGAGAAAGCGTGTCTTTATGGTCTTCATCAGTTTCCGTAGGAAAACCAATAATCATGTCTTGGGATATGGCACAGTCTGGGATAATTTTTCTGATAGCATCTATCAATTCAAAATATTCTTCTCTTGTGTGCAGGCGATTCATGGCTTTAAGAATGCGGTTGCTTCCACTTTGCACTGGTAGGTGAATGTGGTTGCAAATGTTTTCATACTTGGCCATTACCTTGATGGCATCTAAAGACATATCTTGTGGATTGGATGTTGAAAACCGAATCCTCATTTTAGGTTGTGTAAGGGCTACCATTTCCAAAAGGTTGGAAAAGTCTACAGAAGTAGCTTTTTGCATATCAGAAGCCTTGTCAAATTCCTTTTTTAAACCACCACCATACCATAGGTAACTGTCCACATTTTGTCCTAAAAGGGTAATTTCTTTATATCCTTTTTTCCATAGATCGTTTACTTCGTCTAAAATGGAATGTGGATCTCGGCTACGTTCACGTCCACGGGTAAAAGGCACAACGCAAAAAGTGCACATATTGTCACAGCCACGGGTAATGGAAACCAAGGCGGTAATACCATTTGAGTTTAACCGGACAGGTGCAATATCCCCATATGTTTCATCTTTGGATAGAATTACATTTACTGCATCTCTGCCCTCATCTATTTCTTGGATAAGGTTGGGAAGATCTTTGTAGGCATCTGGCCCAACGACCATATCCACAATTTTTTCTTCCTCTAGAAATTTATTTTTAAGACGTTCTGCCATACATCCCAAAACCCCAACTTTCATATGTGGATTGGTTTTTTTTACGGCATTGAATTTTTCTAGACGTTTTCTAACAGTTAGCTCTGCTTTTTCCCTAATAGAACAGGTATTGACCAAAACCAAATCTGCGTCCTCTAGCTTTTGGGTAGTACTATAGCCCTCATTTGCCAATATAGAAGCAACAATTTCGCTGTCAGAAAAATTCATCTGACAACCATAGCTTTCTATGTAAAGCTTACGAGAGTTATTCTTGTTGTTTTTTATATCCAGTGTACTGCCTTGAGCAGTTTCGTCTATTATTTTTTCCATCAATTATACCTTCCAAATGGTTTGCAAAGATAATGCTAATTAAGAAATGATGACAAAGTGACAGTTAAATATTTATCAAAAGGGTAACGCAACGTCAACCTGAAATTTTCATCTAAATAATATCAACTAAAAAAACAATCATGAAAAAGAACTTTTTAATAATTTTATCCATTGTGGCATTTGGGCTTTACTCTTGTGATAACAATGATGACCTAGATAATGATAAGTACGCAGATTATTTGGTTGCAAGGCCATTAAAAGTGAGCATGACCGAATTTAAGAATGGGGTGGATATTGTCCCTCCACTTCCAATCCATGAATCTGGAAAAATTTATGCATACCAAGATTATATTTTTATAAACGATAAATATAAAGGGGTACATGTAATTGATAATAGCAATCCCAATGCGCCGAGGAAAGTATCATTTATTAAAATTGCGGGTAATGTGGATATCTCTGTAAAGGATGATATTTTATATGCCGATAGTCTTACTGATTTAATTGTGCTGGATATTTCCAATATAAACAGTATAAAAATTGTAAGTCGGTTGGAAAATGTGTTGAGAGATAATGTTGTTATTCCGTTTGGGGCAGATTTTATAGAATGGGAAGTCATTGATTATGAAAATGAGATTATTGTTGGCTGGGAAACAGTTACTGAAAGAAGGTTGATTAAAGAATATGAAAGGTTTAATGGAGGAGGAGATATCATGTTTGCAGAAGCAACTAATGATGCAGGAGGAACAGGACAAGGAGGTTCATTGGCACGTTTTAAAATTGTTGATGATTATTTGTATGCTGTAGACAGTCATTCTATAAATGTATTTAATATTCAGGATTTGGAGAACCCTCAAGATTTGCAAGATGTGTATGCTGGATTTGATATTGAAACTATTTTTAACAAAGACAATTATTTATTCTTAGGGAGTATGAGCGGTATGTACATATATGATATTTCATCCCCAGCAGAACCTACTTTTATATCGGAGTTTCAACATGGAACTGCTTGCGACCCTGTTGTTGTGGATGGAGATTATGCATATGTGACATTAAGAGGAGGTAATAGATGTGGTGCAACGGAAAGTGGTCTTTTCATTATAGACATTTCCAATATAGCAAACCCTGTCCTATCAGAAAGCTATGCAATGGATGAACCTTATGGTTTGGGGATAAAGGAAGAAAAACTTTTTATTTGTGATGGGGCATCGGGTTTAAAGGTATATGATAAGACCGATGTTGAAAATTTGGTTTCCTTAGATCATTTTGAAAATATTATAACTTTTGATGTTATTCCTTTAGAAGAAACATTGCTCATGGTCGGTGATGAAGTGCTCTATCAATATGAATATTTAGATGACAGTATAGAATTGATTAGTACTCTAAACTTGAACTGATTTTTTAGAAGAAAAAGGCTAAGGCACTCACCAAAATGGGTGCTTTTTTTATGCATAACCTTAATTATAAAGTTTAAAATCAAAAAATTGATATACTTTTGTGACTTCAAAACCCAATGAATGGCAAAGAATTTAGTGATTGTAGAGTCGCCAGCTAAGGCAAAAACAATAGAGAAATTTTTAGGAAAAGATTTTAAGGTAGAGTCTAGTTTTGGTCATATCGCAGATCTTCCCTCTAAAGAATTAGGAGTAGATGTTGAGAATGATTTTACGCCCAAATATATTGTTGACAAGGATAAGAAGGCACTTGTAAAGAAACTAAAGGATTTAGCAAAAAAAGCAGAAACCATTTGGTTGGCAAGTGATGAAGACCGAGAGGGAGAGGCCATTTCATGGCATTTGGTAGAATCATTAAAGCTAGATAAAAACAAGACCAAGCGTATTGTTTTCAACTCCATTACCAAGTCTGCTATACAGAAAGCCATTAAAAACCCTAGAGATATTAATTATGATTTGGTTAATGCTCAGCAAGCAAGACGAGTATTGGATCGTTTGGTTGGGTATGAGCTGTCGCCAGTACTGTGGAGAAAAATAAAACCAGGCCTATCTGCGGGAAGGGTGCAATCTGTTGCTGTACGCCTTATTGTGGAACGTGAAAGGGATGTTGATGCTTTTACATCAAAAGCTTCTTATAAAGTTGTTGCACAGTTTAAAACTAAAGAAGGAAGTGTTTTTTCGGCTAAATTGGGAAAAACATTCAATACAAAAGAAGAGGCAGAGAAATTTTTACAACAAAATGCTGCGGCTAATTTCTCGGTTTCCAGCTTGGATAAAAAGCCTGCAAAAAAATCACCGGCTGCGCCGTTTACTACATCTACCTTACAACAAGAGGCATCAAGAAAATTATATTTTTCTGTGGGGAGAACCATGCAAGTTGCCCAACGTTTGTATGAGGCTGGGCTTATCACTTATATGAGAACAGATAGTGTGAACCTTTCTCCAGAAGCTATTAATGCTGCTAAGGATGCCATAGAAGAAAATTACGGAAAAGAATATAGTAAGGTCAGGAACTTTACGGGAAAATCCAAAGGAGCCCAAGAAGCGCATGAGGCTGTTCGCCCGACAGATATGAAAAGGCAATCGGTTACTTTAGAACGGGATCAATCCAAATTATATGAATTAATTTGGAAACGTACTTTGGCTTCCCAAATGAGTGATGCACAATTAGAGCGTACCAACGTAAAAATTAAGGCCAACACTCATGCTGAAGAATTTGGGGCTAATGGGGAAGTTATAAAATTTGATGGCTTTCTTAAAGTGTATCTAGAAGGGAAAGATGAAGAAGATACATCAGAAGAACAAGAAGGAATGCTTCCAGCAATGAGCATTGGTGATGCGTTACAAAACAATTATATTACTGCAACAGAGCGTTTTTCCAGACCTCCGTACAGATATACAGAAGCTTCTTTAGTCAAAAAACTAGAGGAACTGGGAATTGGAAGACCATCAACTTACGCCCCAACTATTTCTACAATCCAGAATAGAGGGTATATAGAAAAGGGAACTGTAGAAGGTACAGAAAGAAATTATGCTCAGTTGGTGTTAGAAGAAGGGAGTGTATCAGAAAAAAACCTTTCAGAAACTATAGGTTCAGAGAAAGGAAAATTAGTGCCTACTGATATTGGAATAATCGTGAACGATTTCTTGGTGAGCAACTTTGCCAACATTTTGGATTATAACTTTACTGCCAAAGTAGAAGAGAATTTTGATCAAATAGCTAACGGTAGTGAGGATTGGAAAGAGATGATGAAAAACTTTTACAAAGATTTTCATCCCAACGTACTGGATGTGCAAGAAAATGCTGGCCGCGCAAGTGGAGAACGTGTTTTGGGAACAGATCCAAAAACAGGAAGACAAGTTTCTGTTAGATTGGGCAGGTTTGGACCAATGGTACAAATAGGAACTGTGGAAGAAGAAGAAAAACCATTGTTTGCCAGTTTGTTGCCAGAGCAATCATTGACCACCATTACCTATGATGAAGCCATGGAGCTTTTTACACTTCCAAGAGACCTTGGGGTCTTTGAAGGAGAAGAAATACAAGCTAATGTAGGTCGTTTTGGACCTTATGTTAAGTTTGGTAAAAAGTTTGTGTCTTTGGCAAAAGGAGAAAGTGCTTTTGATGTGGATTTGGAAAGGGCCATAGAGCTTATCAAAGAAAAGCAAAAAGCTGATGCTCCTGTTGCTGCTTATGAAGGTAAGGATGTGACCAAGGGAGTGGGGAGATTTGGACCTTTTATCAAATGGGACGGGATGTTCATTAATGTGAACAAAAAGTATGATTATGATACCCTTTCCCAAGAAGATATTGAAGAGTTGATTGAAGCTAAAAAGCAGAAAGAGATTGATAAATTAATTCAAGAATGGCCAGAGGAAGGCATTCGTATAGAAAAAGCTCGTTGGGGCAGGCACAATATTCTAAAAGGGAAAATTAAAGTAGAACTTGCAAAGACTGTAGATGCTACAAAAATTTCTTTAGAAGAAGCTCAGAAATTAATAGAAAAGAAAACTCCAAAGAAGAAAACCAAGGCCAAGGCAAAACCAAAGGCTAAAAAATAATATGGCATTTGATTTTTTAATTCCAGTAGCAGATAAAATATTAGCGCATTGTGAACTGCTTCCGCCACAAGCGCTAGGAAGTAATGTACATAAGCATACGGAAAGAAAAGGACTTCCTGTTCTTGCCAATGCTTCTTTTGCCATTATGGGAGTCCTTGAATCCAGAAATGCATTTGAGAAAAAGCTGGAGCCCATAGATATATCTGAGATTAGATTGCAGTTGTACAAATTAATGATGGGCAACTGGGATGCTACCATTGTGGATTTAGGAGATATAGAAGAAGGAGAAACCGTAGAGGATACTTACTTTGTAGTTAAGGAAATTGTTGCGGGTTTATTGGAAGAGAACATAATACCAATTGTCATTGGGGCAACCCAAGATGTTACCTACCCTACATATAGAGCTTTTGATGGCATTAAGGATATGGTGAATTTGGTTGCTATAGATAGTCGGTTTGATTTTGGTCAGGATGAAGAGCTTATATCATCTAATTCTTATATGAGCAAAATTATAACAGATGCTCCTAACAACCTTTTTAATTTCTCCAATATTGGATATCAAAGTTATTTTAATGCACAAGAAGAAGTGGATCTAATGGAACGTCTTTTTTTTGATGCGTATCGGTTAGGGGATATTTCTGCAAACATATCTTTAGCGGAACCTGTACTTAGAAATGCCCATATAGTTAGTTTGGACTTAAGAGCGGTAAGAGCAAGTGATATATGCATGTCCAATAATTTTTCGCCCAATGGCTTTAATGGAAGGGAAATCTGTGCCATTGCAAGATATGCTGGCATGAGTGATGAGGTGTCTGTTTTTGGAATATACGAAAGTGAGAATACGTCTCAATCCTTTCAGTTGATTGCCCAAATTATTTGGTATTTTATTGAGGGGTTCAATTACCGTGTAAAGGAATCCCCAAGTTCCAAGAATGAAGACTTCACTAAGTTTATAGTACCCACAGATACAGAAGAGCTGATATTTTACAAAAGCCACCTAACAGAAAGGTGGTGGGTAGAAGTGCCATCTATTTTAACTTCACATACTAAATCAAATACACCTGCGTTATTACCATGCACCGAGCAAGATTATTTGGATGCATGCAACCAAAACATTCCTGAAAGGTGGTTTAAAGCATATAAGAAAGGCTTTAACTGATTGAAATAATTTTCAAGATTAATGTTTCGACACAATAATTTGCTCAATAATTAGTTTTAGAGAGTAATAATTGTAAGTGCATTTTAAAAATCTTAATCCAAATTTAACCTAAAGTATGAAGAAGCTATTGTTACCTTCTATAGCATTTGTTTTTTTACTCGCCAGTTGTGGGTCTAAAACACAAGGAGAACTCGTAGGAGCCAAAGGAAAGAAGTGGTATCCTGAAAAGCCGTATGGAATGGAACTAATTCCTCAGGGCGCATTTATAATGGGTAAGGCTGAAGAGGACGTTGCTAAAGTTCTTAATGCTCCTACCAAAACAGTTACAGTGCGTTCTTTTTATATGGATGATACAGAAATCACGAACAGTGAATATCGTCAATTTGTAGAATGGGTAAAAGATTCCATCGCAAGAACTAAATTGGCCATTTTGGCTGATGATTTGGGATTAGGTCCAGAAGATGGTGGTATTGGCGATTATGCATTTAAAGATGCAGATACAACCAAAATGTCTGTTTACGATAAATATATGATGGACAATTATTCTGGCATGGGAGAAACGGGTTATGAAGGTAGAGCCTTAAATATAGAAGAAAAGTTAACGTGGGACACTTCTGATTATCCTGATGAATACTATGCAGAAGTTATGGATTCTATTTATATTCCAGAAGAGGAATCGTATAATGGGCAAAGGACAGTAGATGTTACCCTATTAAAGTACAAGTACAGTTGGATGGATATTGAGGCAGCTGCACGTTCTAGAAATGGAAGTAGAAAAGACTTTATAATACAAGAAGAACTTGAAATTTATCCAGATACAACAGTTTGGATTAGAGACTTTGCATATTCTTATAATGAACCAATGCACAACGATTATTTTTGGCATGATGCATATAGTGATTACCCTGTTGTTGGAGTTTCTTGGGCACAGGCAAAAGCATTTTGTAATTGGAGAACCAAGTTTAAGAATGATGATCAAAGAGATAAGGGCAAACAGTTTGTAAACCAATTTAGGTTGCCTACTGAAGCCGAATGGGAATATGCTGCTAGAGGAGGTATTGAAAGTGGCACATATCCATGGGGCGGTCCTTATGTAATTAGTGATACAGGCTGTTTTATGGCAAACTTTAAACCACAACGTGGAGATTATGCCGCCGATACAGCATTATATACAGTAGAAGCAAAATCATTTGAACCAAACGATTACAACTTATTTAATATGGCAGGGAATGTGGCAGAGTGGACAAACTCTAGTTATGACCCAGGATCATATGAGTATGTTTCTACAATGAACCCTAATGCTATTTCTGGTGATAATGAAAGAAAAGTTATCAGAGGTGGTTCTTGGAAAGATGTTGCATACTTCCTACAAGTAAGCACAAGAGATTACGAATATCAAGATTCTGCTAGAAGCTATATCGGTTTCCGTACTGTTCAAGACTTTATGGGAGAAGAAGAGTCTAAAGGTCTCAGATAAAAATTAATACAAACCTTATCTTATTTATTTTAACCAAATACTTATTATTTTTAACATTAAACTTAAATTAAAATTATGGCACAGTCAAAATCAACAAAAAAATTATTTAACATGGCCTATGGCCTTGGAGCATCTATAGTTATTATTGGTGCATTATTTAAAATCTTACACTGGGAATTAGGATTCCTTAATGGAGGACTTCTTTTAGCTGTAGGTCTTATTACAGAGGCACTTATTTTTGCTATTAGTGCGTTTGAACCAATAGATGATGAATTGGATTGGGCTCTTGTTTACCCAGAATTAGCTGGAGGTATGACTTCTTCAGGAAGTAAAAAGAACGAAGCTGCTGAAGCTAAAGAAGCTGAAGGGTTGTTGTCCAGAAAATTAGACGAATTATTAAAAGATGCTGGTGTGGATGCTGAATTAATGAACAGTTTAGGTACTAGTATCAAGAATTTTGAAGGTGCAGCCAAAGGAATTGCTCCAACAGTTGATGCTATGGAATCTACTAAGAAGTATTCTGATGAAATGTCAGAAGCAGCTACTCAAATGGAGTCTTTGAACAGTTTGTATAAAGTACAGTTAGAAAGTGCTAGTAGACAAGCTTCTATTAATGAAGAAGTTGTAGAACAATCTGGAGCACTTAAAGATCAAATGGAATCTTTGGCAACAAACCTTTCTTCATTGAATGGAGTTTATGGTGGAATGCTTTCAGCAATGAGTAAAAACTAATTAGTATTAGTAAAACCAAATCAAATTATTAATTAAACCTAATTAGAAAAAAACATGGCAGGAGGAAAACAATCACCACGTCAGAAGATGGTAAACTTAATGTACCTAGTCTTCATATGTATGTTGGCGTTAAACATGAGTAAAGAAGTCTTAGCAGCATTCGGTCTAATGAACGAAAAAATGGAGACTTCCAATATTAAAACCGGAGAGAGCAATCTTGCTTTCTTGAGCGGTTTGGAAACCAAAGCGTCTGAAAATGGGGAAAAATTTGGCCCTTTATTTAAGAAAGCGCAAGAAATTAAGAACTTGTCCCAAGAGTACTTTGATTATTTAGAAAATCTTAAAGTTGCAATAACCAAAGAGGTAAAAGATCCAAAGGATTATGCCGTTATGGATAAGTCTGATTATTTAGACGATAAGTTTTTCCAAGGAGATAATCTTGGAAAAGAAGGTAAAGAATTCTTAAAAAGAATCAATGATTACCGTACTAAAGTTTCTGCTATTTTACCAGAAGAGATGAAAGAGGTTAGATCTGCTGTTGAAGTTAGATTTAAGGTAGGAGATGCCAATGGTAAAGTTAAAAAAAGAGATGGTACAAAGCAAGACTGGTTAAACTACCACTATGAAGGGTTTCCTTTAATAGCGTCTTTGACCAAATTGACTGTATTGCAATCTGATATTAAAGCAACTGAAGAAGATGCTTTAAAAGCAATGTTGCAAGGGCAATTGACAGCAGAAATTTCTATGAACAATTACTCTACTTTGTTGCAGCCTAAGAAAACAGCGTTTTATGCGGGTGATAGATTTGAAGGTAGCATAGTATTGGGTCGTACGGATAATTCTACAAAACCAGACAGAGCAGAATTGACTTTAGATGGTAGAAAATTAACTGAAGGTAAAGACTACAAATTTGAAGGTGGTGGTGTTCAGTTATTGATCAGTGCAGGTAATCCTGGAGATCATTCAATAGAAGGTAAATTAATATTTAAGCAAGATGGTGAAGAAATTGAAGTGGAAGTTTCATCTTCTTTTGCTACTATTTCTAAGCCTAATGCTGCTTTGATCGCTGCTGATAAAATGAATGTGGTATACCGTGGTGTTGCCAATCCAATGACAATTTCTATTCCTGGAATACCAAGTAATAATGTAACTGCAAAAGCTGCTGGTCTTAAAAGAAGAAGTGGTAGTTCTTATGTTATGAACCCTAGAAAAGGAAGAACAGTTAAGATTACCGCTTATGGTAAGTTGCCTGATGGAAGTCCAGTATCTTCTAGTGCTGAATTTAGAATCAAGGATATTCCAAGACCGGCAGGTTCTATTAGAGGAGAGTCTGGTAGTGCAAAAATGCCAAGAAAAAACTTGGAAATTGCAACTGTTGGAGCCATATTGGAAGATTTTGATTTTGATTTGAACCTTGGCGTAAGCGGGTTTAAATTTAAAGTGCCAGGACAACCAACTGTTAACGTAAAAGGAAACAAGTTGGATTCTAGAGCAAAGTCAGCTCTTAGAAGAGCAAAAAGAGGTGATGCAGTACAGATTTTTGATGTACAAGGATATATCACGAACAATAGGAGTTATAAGTTGAAGAAAGTATCTCCAGTTGTTATTGAGATTACAAACTAGTGAATATTACTTTTTAATGAAATGAGCCAATTAGCCGTATAATGCTTTTATAAACAGAATACAGCTAATTGGCAAATTTTATCTAACAAGTAAAAACAAATAAATTTTAACAAATGAATTGGAAGAATGTTTTATTAATAGGAGCTGTAACATTGTTGCCAGTATCCATTATGGCACAGGCAAATATTTTGAATGCCAAATTGCCACAGGAAATTGGAGTAAAGACAGAAGCGCAGATTGCGCTAGATAATGATACTCCTCTAGACTACGCTTATGTGGATGATAGAGATATTCTTTGGTCCAAAACTTTATGGGAAACCATAGATTTAGATGAGCGTGTCAATTTTCCTTTATACTATCCAACGGATACCATTGATATAGGATCTGATAGAAGGTCTTTATACGATGTTTTTATGAAGAACATTAAAAATGGGAAACTAACGGACGTATATGTAGATTCTTATTTTACGGAGAAAAGAAAAATTGAAGATTTGGATGCCACTTTGAAAAAAGTGGACACAACAGATTTTGGATATGAGCAATATAATGCAGGTGAAGAAATTTCTCCAGAGTATATTAATGAAAGAGAACTTACAGCTGCGGATATTGAAGAATACCATATTAAAGGCATGTGGTATTTTGATAAGCGTTTAGGTGAATTAAAATATCGTTTGTTGGGAATTGCACCAGTTGCACCAGATGTTAACTTTATAGATGATGAGTCTATGGATTTAGAAGATGCTAAAGTAGAATTGTTCTGGGTTTGGTTTCCAAGCGCAAGAGAAATTTTGCATGAGGCTAAAGTGTTTAACCAACGTAATTCTGCAAGACCCATATCTTTTGATATGCTGTTGAACGCAAGAAGGTTCAATGCGGTAATTTATAGAGAGGACAATGTTCATGGAGACCGTAAGGTCAATGACTATGTTGCTGACAATGCATTGTTCCAATTACTAGAAGCTAAACGTATTAAAGAAGCTATTAGAGATAGAGAGCAAGATATGTGGGCCTATTAACAAGAACCCATATAAAATTATATTGAATTCCAATTCAAGTATAAAATAAAAAAGCTGCACTTAAG
>CAYNLI010000029.1:0-25993 GCA_964398035.1 uncultured Flavobacteriaceae bacterium
TTGGCAAAGATTTATTTTTCTTCTAAAGACTCCTGTTCTTGTTTTTCCACAAAGACATCCCTTAAAATATAAAAAGTGACAGCGGAAATCCCCAATACCAATAAATGTACGGCATAGTTCCAATTAAGAAAATTAAAAAGAACCCCCATTACAATGGAAAACGCACCCATAATCATTATGCCGTTCCACAAAAGGTAATTTGAGTTATTTTTTTGCGCTTCCTTATTGATAAAGTAACTGGTGCCCTCCATTGCTGCCCAAAAAAGAAAGGCAATAAGGCTTACTACTTGGAAAACCTCACCGTAGGGAAGGTGAAGAATAGTAAAAATACCATTCAGTGACCAAAACAGCACCAAGACCATTTTTATGTAAGCAATAGACCCTTTTGTTTCTTTTTTGGAAAACCGGATAACATATAATATACTAATGACAGTGAAACTAATAAAAATGATACTGTCTGCTATGAGTGGATACCAAAGCAATACTTTAAAAAGAATTCCAATTAATATAAACAACAATGTTATTCTAATAGGTATTGTCAAGTGTTTTTTCTGGTTGGGCATAGGATACTTTTTAATGGTTATCTGTCTTAACATAAAAGTCTATATGACTTTTATATTGGCTCTTAATCCTTCTACAATTCCCATGATATTGTTTACAGTTTCCTTTAGGTTGTGTTTAATTACAATATGGGGAATACGAATAGTGGTGAACCCATTTTTAAAAGAATGCATAGCTTCTTCCAAGTCGTTCATGGCCTGTTTATGGGTAATCATTTCATATTCGGTATCAATTTCAATGTTCAATTTTACTCTTGAGAGGGCCAGATCAACAAATTTTTGTCCGTCCCACCATTCAATTATAGGTTGTAGCCCCGCTTCTTTAAGGCCATAATATAATTGTATGGCCTCAGAAGAGGTGTTGTATTTTAAGGTTAATTTTTCCATTCGTTTTCTATGTTGATCACATAATTCTGCTCCAATAAAATCAATGGATTTTTTATGATCAATATAGCTCAGTTCTTTCTTGCACTCAATGCATGTCATTCAAGTAGGTTTTTTTAAGGTTTGGGATTATCATAACCCTAACTTCTTAGGAATATTATATTGTATCGATGTATGACACCTTACTTTTAGACGAAATGCATGTTTTTAGACGAAATGCACAAATTTTATATAATTCAAACCCCTTATCAATCTATTTTAATGAACTACCATTTATATTTACAATGTTTTATAATTAGATTTTAATACAAATGTTTAAGAAAATTGGACCGGGAGTATTGGTTGCCGCAGCATTCGTTGGCCCAGGGACGGTCACAGCCTGTACATTGGCGGGAGTAGAGTTCGGTTATGCTTTGTTATGGGCATTGTTGCTTTCCATTATAGCCACCATAGTTTTACAAGAAATGTCTGCTAGATTGGGGATTATAACCCAAAAAGGATTGGCAGAAGTAATACGGGGAGAATTAAAAACACCATGGATTAGGAATTTGGTGGTGGCTCTAATACTAGGTGCTATTGTTGTGGGCAATGCCGCTTATGAGGCTGGAAACATTGGTGGGGCCGCATTGGGAATGGAAGCAATTTTTGGCACAACAGGAGTAGATTATTATCCATTGATTATTGGGGGAGTGGCTTTTGTCCTTTTATACTTTGGGAACTATAAAACCTTAGAAAAGGTGTTGGTCTCCTTGGTGATTTTGATGAGCTTGTCCTTTTTGGCCACTGCAATCATCACCAAGCCCAATATTGCTGAAATTTTAAAAGGGATTTTTGTACCCACAATGCCCACGGATAGTGTTTTGACCATTATTGCGCTTGTAGGCACTACTGTAGTGCCTTATAATTTATTTTTGCACGCTTCACTCGTAAGTGAAAAATGGAAATCCAAAGAGGATTTAAAAACAGCTAGGAAAGACACCTTTATATCCATAGCATTGGGCGGATTGGTATCCATGGCCATTGTTGTTGTCGCCACTAATATTTATGGCACTAAAATTTCCAATGTTCTGGATTTGGCAAAAGGATTGGAACCCCTATATGGGGACAGTGCCAAATACTTTATGGGAATAGGCTTGTTTGCAGCAGGAATAACATCTGCTATAACTGCCCCGTTGGCCGCGGCTTATGTGGCTAATAGCTGTTTTGGTTGGCAGGTTGGTATGAAAAACATTAAGTTTAGAATAGTGTGGTTCTTTATATTGTTCTTGGGGGTATTCTTCTTGTCCTTTGGTATAAAGCCCATAGAAATCATCAAGTTTGCACAAGTAGCCAATGGTATATTGCTTCCTTTGATCGCCATATTTTTACTTTGGGTAGTGAATAAAACTTCTGTAATGGGAAAATATAAGAACAAGCCTATACAGAATGTTATAGGAGCGGTCATTATAGTACTGTCTTTAGTTTTGGGTGCAAAGAGCATATTTAAAGTATTTGGATTATTTTGAAAAAATGAAGATTGATATTAATTGTGATGTAGGAGAGGGGATTGGTAATGAAAGGGATTTACTCCCATTAATTTCATCCTGTAATATTGCTTGTGGTGGTCATGCAGGTGATGCGGATACTATGAAAGAGGTGGTGCAATTGGCTGTAAATAAAGATGTTAAAATAGGCGCGCATCCTTCTTATCCAGATAGAGCAAATTTTGGAAGAATTTCAATGGAAATTTCATCGGAAGAGCTACAAACAAGTATTAAAAACCAGATTGACAGTTTAATTTCTATCCTAAATCGACACAATACAAAACTTCATCATATAAAGCCACACGGGGCACTGTACAATGATGTAGCCAAGAATAGAGAAACTGCAACTATTTTTCTTGAAGCTATTGAAAAGTATAAAGAAAAAGTATTTCTCTATGTACCATATAATTCCAGAATTGAAACGCTGGCACTGCAAAAAGGATTCAAAATAAAAAGGGAGGCTTTTGCAGATAGAAATTATAATGCAGATTTAAGTTTGGTTTCCCGTAAGTTGCCCAATGCATTGATACAAAAGCCAAAATTGGTTATGGAACACATTATCAGGATGATAAAAGATAGTAAGGTTAAAACAGTAGAAGGGGAGTTGATTACAATTGAAGCTGATACGTTTTGTGTTCATGGTGATACCCTTACTGCTTTGCAAATATTAACGTATCTTACAGTAGAATTTACCAAACTAAAAAGTTCCATTAAAAAATGAATGCTCATTCCATTTCTATAAAGCCATTTGGTAAACATGCAGTTCTTATTGAGTGGCCCAATAAGGTTGAAGAGGAAATATTGAATGATATTTTACACTTTAATCAGTATTTAAAGCAAAATCATTTAGAAAAGAATATTTGGGAAACGGTACCTGCCTATAATTCCCTAGCGCTTATCCAAAAAGACAGCCCAATAGATTTTAAGACTTTTGAAGGGCAAATAAGAAAATGGTATCTAGAAAAAGGAAAACTGGTTTCTGTTAAGAAGGTAGTATGGAAAATCCCAGTTTGTTATGATTTGGATTTTGGAATAGATTTAGAAGAAGTTTCCAAAAAATTGAACAAAAACATAGAAGATATTGTTTCTATGCACACACAACATACCTATACGGTTTACGGAATAGGGTTTTTACCGGGTTTTATGTATTTGGGAGGCTTGCCAGCAGCTTTGGAAGTCCCTAGAAGAACAGTTCCAAGATTAAAAGTAGAAAAAGGGGCAGTAGGTTTGGCAGGGAAGCAAACAGGAATATATCCCCAAGAATCACCAGGAGGATGGAATATTATCGGAAATTGTCCAGTCCCAATTTTTAATAGTGACAAAGAAGAACCTTGTTTGGTGAGTGTTGGCGATAAAATTCAATTTCATCAGATTTCTAGGGCCGAGTATGATTTGCATAAAATTGAAGGAGAGGTAGGGATTTATCAAATGGAAAAAGAGGGAATAAATGCTTAAAGTTCTTAAATCGGGATTTTTCACCACAGTTCAAGATAAAGGAAGGTTTAATTTTAGGGATAAAGGAGTTCCAGTATCTGGCGTAATGGATGCTATTTCTTTTCACAAGATAAATGTATTATTAGAAAACAATGATAATGATGCCGTTCTTGAAATTACAATGACAGGTCCAACAGTAGAGTTTGAAGAAGATACCTATATTTCTTTGGGAGGGGCAGAACTATCTGCTACTTTGAACAATGAACGGATTGCCAATTATAAAGTGTATAAAATTAAAAAAGGTGATGTTCTTTCCTATGGTAAATTAGAAAAAGGCTTGCGTGCTTATTTAGGAATAAAGGGCGGGTTTAAAACAGAAAGTAAATTGGGGAGCAAATCTTTCTACACTCCAATAACAGCATTGAGCTGTATCAAAAAGAAAACTGAAATACCATATGATGCATGTGCTCAATTTAGTCCTAAATTAGAGGAAATTCAAGTAGATTCTTTTTTAGATGATACAATTTTAGAAGCTCACAAAGGTCCTGAATATGGTTTGTTGACCGATAAGCATTTGGGAGTTTTGTTCTTCAATGATTTTTCAATAGCAAAGGAGAACAATAGAATGGCATATCAATTAGAGGAAGTAATCGCAGGACATGCAATTTCTATGCTAACCTCTGCCACGTTGCCAGGAACCGTGCAGCTTACCCCTTCTGGAAAACTGATAATTTTAATGAAAGATGGGCAGACCACTGGTGGATACCCACGAATTTTACAATTGTCCGATAAAGCCATAACCATACTTGCGCAAAAGAAATTTGGGGATAAGGTTGCCTTTAAATTAATGTAAAGAATTTCTTTGCTTAAATCTTTTTATAGACCTCTTCAAACGGAACTCTAAAACGTTCGCCATAGATTCCACTCTCTTCCCGGACACCACATCCAATGACCATGTTTATCTCAGCCCCAAAAGGCAGGTTCAATATTTTTTTAATCCTTTTGGTGTCACTTCCTTCCATTGGGCAAGTGTCATACCCAATAGCAGCCATGCTTATCATAAAGTTTTGTGCTGCCAAACCAGCGCTTTTATGGGCAACAATGCGCATGTCAGAATTTCTTACTTGTCGGTACATGGGTTTAAATAACCCTATTGCGCTAAAAATAAAATATTTGCACCAACCAAGAATACCTAGGAAATCTGTATATATGGACGGAATCAGTTTTTGATAATATGTAAAAATAAATTTTTCCCGTTTGGTATATTGTTCTTTGGATTTATTCCCTAGTCCTTTTTTATAGAATTCAATATTGGCTTTGGCTCTTTTTTTCCATAAATCTTTACGAGCTATGACAACAACCAATTGTTTTGCTGTTTTTGCTGCGTTTTGGTCAAGACATGCCTTTGTCATTTCCTTTAGAACAGACGGATTGGTAATGTGATAGAATTCCCATAATTGAAGATTACTACTGGTTGGTGCCAACACGGCATTCTCCAAACATTTCTTCACCTTTTCACCATCCAGTTCAACAGTGTCTTTAAATACACGTACAGAACGTCTATAGTGTATAGCATCTGATACAGTTTTTTCCATTTTACATTGTGAATATTAAGCGATACGAATTTAAACAAATATTTATGCTAGTTTTTTGTGAATAAGAATAATATGAGTACTATTACATAATGAAAAGAAGTAAAAAATTAATCAGTCTAGTCATTATTGTCCTTTATAGGGGATGATATAGACTTTAATTGATTGAGAAAGCCTGTATCAGAAAACAATGATACAGGCTTTTTCTTTGTAAAGAAGTATAGAAATGAGTGTTGGTCAGAATGAAAACGTGCTCATTAAAAGTAATTGAATATGGTATGAATAACTAGGCTATTATTTTGATAATCAATTGATTGAATAAATAATGGGGCAATTGAATTTAAACCTATAACTATTGTTGAAAATATTGGATTTTTTAAAGATTTATCTTTGATAGGAGGATTCATTTTATAGTAGTAATAAGAATTGTAGAGAAAAGAATAATGGAATTAAATAAATACAGTAAAAATGTAACCCAAGACCCTACACAACCAGCTGCACAAGCCATGTTGCACGCTATTGGTCTTACAGATGAGGATATGAAAAAACCACTTGTGGGAATAGCAAGTATGGGGTATGAAGGGAATCCATGTAATATGCATTTGAACGACCTTTCCAAATTGGTAAAAAAGGGAACGCAAGATGCAGATCTAATTGGGCTTATTTTTAATACAATAGGTGTAAGTGATGGTATTTCTATGGGAACGAAAGGAATGCGTTTCTCATTGCCATCCCGTGATTTAATCGCTGACTCTGTAGAAACGGTAATCCAAGCCATGAATTACGATGCAACAATTACAGTTGTAGGATGTGATAAAAACATGCCTGGAGCTTTAATGGCAATGTTGCGTTTGGATCGTCCTTCAATTATGGTGTATGGTGGTACAATAGCAGCAGGGCACCACAATGGAAAAAAATTGGATATTGTTTCAGCATTTGAAGCTTGGGGAGAAAAAGTAGCAGGTACCATAGATGAGAAAGAATATAAAGAAGTAATAAGAAAAGCATGCCCAGGAGCAGGTGCTTGTGGAGGAATGTATACCGCAAACACAATGGCATCTGCAATTGAAGCCTTGGGAATGTCCTTGCCATATAATTCTTCAAATCCTGCGGTAAGCAATGTAAAAGAAGAGGAATGTCTTTCTGTTGGGAAAGCGTTACGTTATTTAATGGAGAATGATATAAAACCATCAGATATTGTAACTCGTAAATCTATTGAAAATGCCATTCGTTTGGTAATTATTCTTGGAGGCTCTACAAATGCAGTATTACACTTTTTGGCAATTGCCGATGCTGCTGAAATAGAATTTACGTTAGAAGATTTTCAACATATTAGCGATACAACACCTTTTATTGCGGACTTAAAACCAAGCGGAAAATATGTGATGGAAGATTTACATGAGATTGGTGGTGTTCCGGGTGTATTGAAATATATGTTGAAAAACGGTTTGTTGCATGGAGATTGTCTGACAGTGACAGGAAAAACATTGGCAGAAAACTTAGGTGTTGCAGATGATTTGATAAAAGACCAAGAAATCATTAAAACTTTAGAAAACCCAATCAAAGAAACAGGGCATTTACGTATTCTTTATGGGAATTTAGCAAAAGAAGGTTCTGTAGCAAAAATTACCGGAAAAGAAGGATTGCATTTTTCAGGAACTGCAAAGGTGTATGAAGGAGAGTTTTTGGCTAATGATGGAATAAGAAAAGGAGAAGTTAAAAAAGGCGATGTTGTGGTCATTCGGTATGAAGGACCAAAAGGAGGTCCAGGAATGCCAGAAATGTTAAAACCGACAGCGGCAATTATGGGTGCAGGATTGGGTAAAGATGTAGCCTTGATTACGGACGGTCGTTTTTCTGGAGGTTCACATGGTTTTGTTGTTGGGCATGTAGCGCCAGAGGCACAAGAAGGTGGGGTTATCGCTTTGGTACAGGATGGAGATGTCATAACAATCGATGCCGTGAAAAACACTATTGAACTGGAAGTTTTAGAAGAAGAATTGACAGCTAGAAAAGCCAACTGGAAACAACCAGATTTAAAAGCAAGAAAAGGAGTTTTATACAAATACGCAAGAACGGTGTCATCAGCATCAGAAGGTTGTGTTACAGATAAATTTTAAAGATTAAACGTTATATTTTACTTAATATAGTTAGATATGCAAACATTAAAAGAAGAACAAACAAAAACAAAAAAGCAAACGCCCATTAATATTAGTGGAGCAGAAGCTATCATACATTGTTTACTTGCAGAAGGAGTAGATTTACTTTATGGATATCCTGGAGGTGCAATTATGCCTGTGTATGACGAGTTATATAAGTTTCAAGATAAGCTTACCCATATATTGACAAGACATGAGCAAGCTGCAACACATGCAGCTCAAGGCTATGCTAGAGTAACCGGTAAAGTTGGGGTAGCTATGGCAACGTCTGGGCCTGGAGCCACCAATCTGGTCACGGGCATTGCAGATGCGCAAATAGATTCTACGCCCATGGTTTGTATTACGGGGCAAGTATTTAGTCATCTTTTAGGGTCAGATGCTTTTCAAGAAACAGATATTATAGGCATATCCACTCCTGTGACAAAGTGGAATTATCAAATTACAAAAGCATCGGAAATACCTGAAATATTGGCAAAGGCTTTTTATATTGCTAGGTCAGGTAGGCCAGGTCCTGTTCTGGTAGATATTACTAAAGACGCCCAGCAAGGGCTGTTTGATTTCTCCTATGAGCCATGTAAAAAGGTGAGAAGTTATATTCCAGTACCTAAACCAAAATTATCACAAATAGAAACGGCAGCGGCATTAATTAATGAGGCAAAAAAACCACTTATAGTATTTGGACAAGGGATTATTCTTGGAGAAGCGGAAGAGCAACTTAAGGAGTTGGTTGAAAAAGCAGGTATTCCTGCTGCATGGACTATTTTGGGACTTTCAGCAATGAATACTGATCACCCCTTAAATGTGGGCATGGTAGGTATGCACGGTAATTATGCGCCTAATGTATTGACCAATGAGTGCGATGTTCTTATTGCCATAGGCATGCGTTTTGATGATAGGGTCACAGGACGTTTAGATGCTTATGCAAAACAAGCTAAGGTGATACATTTTGAAATTGACCCAGCCGAAATTGATAAAAACGTAAAAACTGATGTGGCTGTACTTGGTAATGCAAAAGAGACTTTGAGTATGCTTTTACCTTTAATTAAAAAGACTACACATGAAGCTTGGCATAATGAGTTTAAGAAGAGATACCAAATAGAATATGATGCCGTAATCGATAAAGATATTCATCCAACAAAGGAAGGCCTTACTATGGGTGAAGTTTTGGAGGAAATCAATATCGCTTCAAATGACAATGCTTTAATAGTTAGTGATGTAGGTCAACACCAAATGATTGCTTGTAGGTATGCAAGATTTACCCAAACAAAAAGTAATATTACTTCTGGAGGATTAGGTACTATGGGCTTTGCGCTTCCAGCTGCCATTGGAGCAAAAATGGGTGCTATGGATAGGGATGTTGTTGCTATTATAGGGGATGGTGGTTACCAAATGAACATTCAAGAATTGGGAACTATTTTTCAGAACAAGACCCCAGTTAAAATTGTGGTTTTAAATAATGAACACTTGGGAATGGTGCGTCAATGGCAAGAACTGTTTTTTGACAAACGCTATGCATCTACAGTAATGACAAATCCGAATTTTGTAAAAATTGCTGAGGGATATGATATTAAATCTAGAAGAGTAAAAGAAAGAGCAGATATGAAAGAAGCTATTGCTGAAATGATAGCTTGTAAAGATGCATATTTCTTAGAAGTTTGTGTAGAACCAGAAGGGAATGTATTCCCAATGATTCCAACAGGAGCATCGGTTTCTGAAGTAAGATTGAAATAATTTTAATTGGTTTGAAAAGACGGAATTTCATACAGAAAACCCTTATTACATCAGGAGCAGTTGCAGTTGGTGTAGGTACACAGGCCAGTACATTTGAAAATTTGATTACTAAGCAAGATTTTAATTTTATGACAAAATCTCATCCAAATATTGTATTGATCAACACTTTTTTTAAGGCATTTGCTGAAAATGATTTAAATGAAGTAAAGAAAATATTGGCAGAAGATATAAAATGGCACATTCCTGGAGAACATCCATTGAGTGGAACAAAGAACGGTGTAGAAGAAGTTTTGGGCTTTTTTAAAAAGCTCAACAAAGCAGCATTTAAAGCCGAGCCAATAGTGATGGGAGTTAACGATGATTATGTTATTGATTGCCATAGGAATTGGAGTAACCTTGAGAATGGAGAAAATTTAGATAGTATGTCTTGTTTGCTTTGGAAGATTGAAAACAATATAATTGTTGAAGTATTTAATTTTCCTGAGAATCAACAGATAGTGAATATGTTCTTTTCAAAATTATACGGTAAAAGCTAATGAATGATTTGAATATTCTTGATAGACCAAAGATTCACTCAGAGATAGAGCGAAAATCTGAAGAAATAGGGTTTACGATGCCTTCAGATGTATATATTGGTACGTTATTGAAGACTTTGATCACCTCAAGACCAAACGCACATATTTTGGAACTGGGTACAGGAATAGGTCTTTCTTTGTCTTGGATGATTGATGGAATGGATGCAGGATCACATTTGATCACAGTAGACAACAACCCAAAATTGATTGAAATTGCAAAGAGTTATTTTGCCGATGACAATAGGATGGAAGTAGTTTGTATGGATGGTGCGGAATGGATTAAGAATTATAATGGAAATCAATTTGATTTGATTTTTGCCGATGCGTGGCCTGGAAAATATAGTGAGATCGATGAGGTGTTGGATTTGGTCAAAGTAAGTGGATTTTATATCATAGATGATATGACCGCACAGCCTAATTGGCCAGAAGGACATCAAGAGAATGTAGATGGATTAATTGAATATTTAGAGAACAGAGAAGATTTTAATTTAACAAAAATGAGTTGGTCCACAGGAGTGATAATTGCTGTTAAAACAAAAAATAGTATTAATTAAAAACGACCCATAAGCTCTTTCTTCCTTTGGGAGAGGGTTGGGACAAGGGAATGGAAAAAGAAAGGTTTACCATATCCGTTTATTCGGAAAACAATGTAGGATTGCTAAATAGAATATCAGGGATTTTCTTAAAGAGACACATTAATATAGAAGGTTTAAATGTTTCTAAATCAGAAATAAAAAATGTTTCTAAATTCACTATAGTTGTTTTGACGACTTCTGAAGTAACACGTAAGATTGTGGGCCAGATAGAGAAACAAATAGAGGTGATAAAAGCATATTACCATACAGATGAAGAGACTATTTATCAGGAATCGGCCCTGTTTAAAATAAAATCCAGTTTGTTGTTTGATGAAAGACAGATTCAGAATATAATCAAGGACAGCAATTCGCAAATAGTAACTGTTTCTAGAGACTTTTTTGTTCTTTCCAAAACAGGAAGAAAAAGCGAAATTGATGAAATGCACGATTTGTTGGAACCTTTCGGTATCATGCAATTTGTTCGTTCTGGACGTATAGCCGTGACAAAATCAGAAATGCCCATATCAAAAATATTGAATGGGTATCAACATATATAATAATCAATAGATAAAAATAAATTTAGAAAATGGCAAATTATTTTAATACACTATCATTAAGGGAAAAACTGGCTCAGTTAGGAAAATGTAGGTTTATGGAAGCTACAGAATTTTCAGATGGTGTATCAGCTTTAAAAGGGAAAAAGATTGTGATTGTTGGTTGTGGGGCCCAAGGTCTTAACCAGGGATTGAACATGAGGGATTCTGGATTGGATATTTCTTATGCATTACGGGAAGGTGCAATCAATGAAAAGCGTCAGTCCTTTAAGAATGCAAGTGAGAACGAATTTAATGTAGGGACTTATCAAGAATTGATTCCAACTGCTGATGTAGTGTGTAATCTAACTCCAGATAAGCAGCACACAAGTGTTGTTTCAGCTGTGATGCCATTAATGAAAAAAGGGGCAACATTGACTTATTCACATGGTTTTAATATTGTGGAAGAAGGCATGCAGATTCGTGAAGACTTAACGGTTATTATGGTGGCTCCAAAATGTCCAGGTTCTGAAGTTAGGGAAGAATATAAAAGAGGTTTTGGTGTACCAACATTGATAGCGGTGCATCCTAAGAACGACCCACAAGGAAAAGGATTAGTACAAGCAAAAGCATATGCAGCTGCAACAGGTGGAGATAAAGCAGGAGTTTTAGAATCTTCTTTTGTTGCAGAAGTAAAATCAGATTTAATGGGTGAGCAGACCATTCTATGTGGTTTGTTGCAAACGGGTTCTATTCTTTGTTTTGATAAAATGATAGAAAAAGGAATTGATGCGGGTTATGCTTCAAGATTGGTTCAGTATGGTTGGGAAACCGTTACAGAAGGAATGAAATACGGTGGTATCACCAATATGATGGATCGTTTGTCCAATCCTGCTAAAATAAAAGCTTTTGATTTGTCAGAAGAATTAAAAAATATTATGCGCCCACTTTTTCATAAGCATATGGATGATATTATGACAGGATATTTTTCTAAAACAATGATGGAAGATTGGGCCAATGACGATAAAAACTTATTACAATGGAGAGCGGCTACTGGAGAAACAGCTTTTGAGAAAACGCCAGCATGTAGTGATGAAATTAGTGAGCAAGAGTTCTATGACCATGGTGTATTGATGGTCGCTATGGTTAGAGCAGGTGTGGAGTTGGCGTTTGAATCTATGACAGCTTCGGGAATCATTGCCGAGTCTGCATATTATGAATCATTGCATGAAACACCATTGATAGCAAATACAATTGCAAGAAAGAAATTGTTTGAAATGAACCGTGTGATTTCTGATACGGCTGAATATGGTTGTTATTTGTTTGACCATGCCTGTAAGCCTTTATTGGCAGATTTCATGAAAACTGTGGATACGGATATTATTGGTAAAACATATGCTGAAGGAAAAAGAAACGGTGTTTCCAATGCTAAATTGATTGAAGTGAACAGAGCACTTAGAGAGCATCCAGTTGAAATTGTTGGTGCAAGATTGCGAGATTCAATGACTGCTATGAAGCCTATCATTTAAACCTCTTTTTTTTCATTGAATAATAAAGACCTTAATCAATTTACGTAATTGGTTAAGGTTTATTTTGTAATACACTAAGAACACTATAAATGGGTAAAACAGAGTCTACAATACCAGGAAAATTTCAAATTTCAGAACCAATCCACCAAAAAGAATATTTGGTACATGGTGAATTAAAGAAATGGGAAGGAAAGACTTCCGATGTACATTCCACAATTTCTTCTACCTTGGAATATAGCCCAACGTTATTAGGTAGTATTCCAGATATGGGAGAAGAAGATGCATTGGATGCGTTGGATTCTGCTTTAAACGCTTATGATAAAGGTCAGGGAGTTTGGCCTACCATGAGGGTTAAGGATAGAATTGAGTGTATGGAGGCCTTTGTTCAAAAAATGGAGACCAAGCGAGAGGAAGTAGTGAACTTATTGATGTGGGAGATTGGAAAATCCTTGCCAGATTCCAGAAAGGAGTTTGATCGTACAGTGGAATATATTTACGATACTATAGAAGATTACAAACAGTTGGACAGGGATGCTGCAAAATTCCAAAAGCATGGTGGTGTCTATGCTCATATCCGTAGAGGGCCTTTGGGTGTTGTGTTGTGTTTAGGACCTTATAACTACCCTTTAAATGAAACTTTTGCGCTTTTGATTCCTGCAATCATTATGGGGAATACCGCAATATTTAAGCCTGCAAAGCACGGTGTTTTATTGATTACACCATTACTGGAGGCGTTTAAGACAAGTTTTCCAAAAGGTGTTATCAATATCCTTTTTGGTAGGGGAAGGGCAGTGGCCAGTCCAATTATGAAAACTGGAAAGGTAGATGTATTGGCATTGATTGGGAACAGTAAATCTGCTAATGCATTACAGGATCAGCACCCAAAAAGTAACAGATTGCGCTTGGTTTTGGGGTTGGAAGCCAAAAACCCAGCAATTATATTGCCTGATGCTGATTTAGACCTGACCATTGACGAATGTATAGCAGGTACTTTATCTTTTAATGGGCAACGTTGTACGGCACTCAAAGTGGTATATGTGCATGAAGATATTTTGTCTGAGTTTAAAAAACGTTTTGTTGCTAGGGTAGATGCATTGAAATTTGGAAACCCATGGGATGATGGTGTACAGCTTACCCCATTACCTGAGGCTGATAAACCAGCTTATATTCAAGAGTTGATAGATGATGCGGTAGCTAAAGGAGCAAAAATTTGGAACAAAAAAGGAGGCCAGCATTTTGATAATTACATATGGCCAGCAGTTTTACATCCTGTTACCAAAGATATGCGTGTGTATAAAGAAGAACAGTTTGGGCCAGTAATACCAATAGTCTCTTTTAAAAATATAGAGGAGCCTTTGGATGATATGGCAGAATCCAATTATGGCCAACAAGTTAGTCTGTTCGGGAAAGATATATATGCACTGGCACCTTTGATCGATGCATTGGCAAACTTGGTATGTAGGGTGAATTTAAACAGTTCTTGTCAGCGTGGTCCAGATGTATACCCGTTTACAGGAAGAAAAGATTCTGCACAAGCGACTTTGAGTGTCCATGATGCATTGCGTTCTTTCTCAATAAGGACATTTGTTGCGTTTAAGGACAATGAATTAAACAATGAAACAATAGAACAGCTATTGGAAGCAAACCTCTCTAATTTTTTAAGTACTGATTATATTCTGTAGCAGAGAAATTTCAATACAAAAAAGCCCTGAAGAAATTTCTTCGGGGCTTTTTTGTGTTATATTTTTTAAAAGGAATTTATTTATATGTTTTTGGCTAGCCAATCACCAACTTCACTGGTTTTATAAGCTTTGCCGCCTTCGGATAAATCTTCGGTTACAACACCTTCTTCCAATGATTTGTTTACAACATCTCTTATTTCCTGGGCTTCTTTTGTCAAACCGAAATCCTCGAACATAATGGCTGCGGATAATACGGTTGCCAAAGGATTGGCAATATCTTTCCCTGCTGCTTGTGGGTAAGAACCATGAATGGGTTCGTATAACTTATTTTCTTCCCCAACTGAAGCTGATGGCATTAATCCCATGGAACCAGAAATAACGGAAGCTTCATCGGTTAAAATATCCCCAAAAAGATTTTCAGTGATTATTACATCATAAGAATTTGGCCATTGTACCAAGCGCATGGCCACGGCATCAACAAATTCATATGCCACTTCCACTTCAGGATAATCCTTTTCCATTGCCTGTACGGTCTCTCTCCATAAACGGGAAGATTCCAATACATTGGCTTTGTCCACACAGCACAGTCTTTTAGAACGCGTCATGGCCAGTTCAAAACCTTTTTTTGCCAAACGTTGTATTTCTGACCTAGTATAGGTCATGGTATCATAGGCGGTATTGCCATCATCTTTTCTGCCTCTTTCACCAAAATAAATACCACCGGTAAGTTCCCTAAGAATAATAAGGTCTGTGCCTTCTATTCGCTCTCTTTTTAATGGAGATTTATCTATTAATGAAGGAAAAGTAAAGGTTGGTCTAACATTGGCGAACAACCCTAATTTCTGGCGCATTTTCAACAAACCTTGTTCTGGGCGTACTTTTGCAGATGGATCATTGTCAAAACGAGGGTGGCCAATTGCTCCAAAAAGGACTGCATCTGCAGCGATACAAATTTCATGTGTTTCATCTGGATAAGGTTCTCCTACAGCATCAATAGCCACAGCACCTGTCAAAGCGGGCGTCCAGTTAATTTCATGATTGTATTTTTTGGCTATAGCATCTGAAACCTTTACGGCTTGGTCTATAACTTCGGGGCCAATACCATCTCCTGCTAAAAGTGCAATATTTAATTTCATTTAAAATATTTTGTGAGTTATAATTATATAATGTTAAGCATTTTTTCAGTAGCCTTGATTGCTGAAACTGTTTGGTCAGAATCTAGACCTCTTGTAATAAAGTCTTTTCCGTCACTTTCCCAAGTAATGATAGTTTCGCAGAGTGCATCAGAATGACTTCCTGGTGGAATTCTTACCGCATAATCAATTAGATTGGGCAACTGTATTTTTTTAGAGCTGTATACTTTTTTGAGCGCATTCATAAAGGCATCAAATTGACCATCGCCTTGAGCATTTTCTTCAAATGATTCACCGTCAATTTCAACTGAAACAGAAGTGGATGGTTTTAATCCCTTGGAGTGGGTAAGTACGTACGATTTTACAAATACTTTTTGGTGATAAGAATCACCACCTAATACATCAGAAATAATATAAGGTAAATCTTCCTTGGTTACCTTTTCTTTTTTATCCCCAAGTTCAATAATACGTTCTGTAATTTTCTTTAATTCATCATCATTAAGCGTTAATCCAAGCTCCTGAAGATTCTTGAGTATGTTTGCTTTTCCAGAGGTTTTTCCTAGCGCATATTTGCGTTTTCTGCCGAATCTTTCTGGTAATAAATCGTTGAAGTAAAGATTCTTTTTACTGTCTCCATCCGCATGTATTCCAGCAGTTTGTGTAAAAACATTATCACCAACTATAGGTTTGTTCGCTGGGATGCCAAAACCTGTAAAAGTTGAGACCAGTTTACTTACTTTGAACAAGGAGGGTTCACTGACTGAGATTTCAATTTCAGGTAAAAAATCATTAATGACCGCAACCACACTTGCAAGGGGAGCATTACCTGCCCTTTCTCCCATTCCGTTAACGGTTAGGTGCAATCCATGGCAACCAGCTTTCAGTGCTTCCATAACATTGGCGACACTAAGATCATAATCATTATGTCCATGAAAATCAAAATGAATATCTGGATATTTTTCAACGATTTGAGATACAAAACCAGAGGTCTCCGTATGTGTTAAAACCCCTAATGTATCAGGAAGCATTATACGGATAATGGGCAAGGTTGACATAAAGTCCAAGTATTGAAAAACATACTCAGGAGAATTTTTCATTCCATTGCTCCAGTCCTCTAAATATACATTGGTATCTATTCCAACTTTTTTTGCATTGGCGACACTTTCTGCAATGGCATTAAAATGTTGTTCGGGTGTTTTTTTAAGTTGATGAGTCAAATGGTTTAGAGAGCCTTTAGTGAGTAAATTCTGAACTTTTGCACCAGCTTCTTGCATCCATTTTAAGGAAATGCCACCATCAACAAATGTCAATACTTCTATACGGTTTAAATAGCCTTGTGTTGCTGCCCATTCAGTAATATTCTTTACTGCTTGGAATTCTCCCTCTGAAACTCTAGCAGAAGCTACTTCAATTCGGTCAACCTTTAGTTCGTCTAAAAGTAATTTGGCTAGGGTTAGTTTTTCTGATGCAGAAAAGGACACCGAGGAGGTCTGTTCGCCATCCCGGAGGGTAGTGTCCATTATTTCGATTCTTTTTTTCATTTTCAAAAAATACTAATAAACGTATTTATATTAATCCATAAAATCCTTGAAATATACGTTAAGACATTTTGGATTTAAGTTATTATTGATAAAAATTAAAGCGGAGTATTCTGAGCGAAAGCCTTTATTTCCTCCTTAATGTTCAATAAATAATCGATATCATCAAAACCATTGAGTAGGTTGTTCTTTTTATATTCATTGATATCAAAAGATTCTTGCTCACCACTGGATACAATGGTAATGGTTTGGTCATGTAGGTTTATCTCTAATTCAGTTTTTGGGTCAGCAGCAATTGCCGAGAATATTTTATCTGAAAATTCTGGACTTACCTGTACGGGAAGTACACCAATGTTAAGGCAGTTACCTCTAAAAATATCTGCAAAAAAACTGGATACCACACACCTGAAACCATAATCATATATGGCCCAAGCTGCATGTTCCCTAGATGATCCAGAACCAAAGTTTTTTCCGCCAACCAATATTTTCCCGCTATATGTAGGGTTGTTTAGAACAAAGTCAGATTTTGGTGAATCATCATTATTGTATCTCCAATCTCTAAATAAATTGTCTCCAAAACCTTTACGCTCGGTTGCTTTAAGGAATCTAGCTGGGATTATTTGGTCTGTGTCCACATTCTCTATTGGAAGTGGAACAGCGTTACTTGTTAATATATTGAATTTATCGTATGCCATTTTCTATGCTTTTTTTAATAGTTCACGTGGATCCGTCACTTTACCAGTAACTGCTGCTGCTGCTGCCACTAATGGACTTGCCAATAATGTTCTTGATCCAGGCCCTTGTCTGCCTTCAAAATTTCTGTTAGAGGTACTTACGGCATATTTTCCTGCGGGAACCTTATCATCGTTCATAGCCAAACAAGCAGAACATCCAGGTTCGCGAAGCTCAAAACCAGCTTCTTTGAAAATATCCAACAAACCTTCTTCTGCTATTGCAGCTTCTACTTTATGGGATCCAGGAACCAGCCAAGCTGTAACATTAGGTGCTTTATGCCTTCCTTCAACAATAGAGGCAAAAGCTCTAAAATCTTCTATCCTGCCATTGGTACAACTGCCAATAAAGACAAAATCGATTGGTTTGCCAATCATATCATCACCTTCACTGAAAGCCATATAATTAAGGGATTTTTTATATGTGGCCTCACCACCTTCAATCTCATCAGCGGTTGGAATACATTTGGAGATGCCCAATCCCATTCCAGGGTTGGTTCCATAGGTAATCATTGGTTCTATATCAGAAGCGTTAAAGTCCAATTCTTTATCAAAAGTAGCACCTTCATCGGTTTTTAATGTTTTCCAATACACCATGACTTTGTCCCATGCCGTGCCACTTGGCGTAAACTCACGTCCTTTTACGTATTCAAATGTTTTTTCATCTGGCGCAATTATGCCGCCACGGGCTCCCATTTCTATACTAAGGTTACAAACGGTCATACGGCCTTCCATGGTCATGTTCTTAAACACATCCCCTGCATACTCTACAAAATATCCAGTAGCACCAGAAGTGGTCAATTTAGAAATAATGTACAGGGCAACATCTTTGGGGGTAACTCCAAAGTTTAATTTACCATTTACATTGATTCGCATTTTTTTAGGCTTGGGCTGCATAATGCATTGTGTGGACAAGACCATTTCTACCTCTGAGGTTCCAATACCAAAAGCAACTGCTCCAAATGCTCCATGGGTGGAAGTGTGGGAATCGCCACAAACAATGGTTGCTCCAGGTTGCGTAATTCCATACTCAGGACCGACTACGTGTACTATTCCGTTTTTCTCATGCCCCAATCCCCAGTGGCTAATACCGTGTTCTTTGGCATTTTGCTCCAATGCATTTAACTGGTTTAACGATAATGGGTCTTTTATAGGCAAATGTTGATTTATGGTAGGAGTGTTATGATCTGCCGTAGCAAAAGTACGTTCAGGGTATAGCACGCCAATATCTCTGTTTTTTAACCCTAAAAAGGCAACGGGACTAGTTACTTCATGTACCAAATGACGGTCAATAAAAAGGACATCAGGTCCATTTTCTACATGGCGTACTACATGTGAATCCCAAACTTTATCAAATAATGTTTTTTTCATGTTTTTTACAAATTGATTTAGCTAATCTTATTATGAGTTGAACTAGCTAAGTACAGTATGTTTTTATAACTAACAAATGTATAAAATACAAGGCACTTTTTTGGTATTAGTGGTCTATGAAATTACGATGTTCAACGTGAAGGTTTTTAGTTTTAAACTGTACACTAAATATTTTAAAGTCCCACATTGGGATCAATGTTAACGGCTAACTTATATACGTCCATATATTCTTATGTTTTACCAATTGCGCATAGGTATATCGAATAATTTTATAATCTTCTTTCTCTAAAGTTGGATCTTCTTTTAAAATTTTTAAAGCATAATGCCTAGCTATTTTTAATATATCATTGTCCTTTATGATATCTGCAATTTTTAAGTTTAAAGCACCACTTTGTTGAGTGCCCATTAGGTCTCCAGGTCCACGGAGTTTTAAATCCACTTCGGCAATTTCAAAACCATCATTGGTGCGCACCATGGTTTCCAACCTGATTTTGGCATCAGAAGATAATTTATGACTGGTCATTAGAATACAGTAACTCTGATCTGCTCCACGACCAACACGTCCTCGTAATTGGTGCAATTGTGAAAGGCCGAAGCGTTCCGCACTTTCTATAATCATTACAGAAGCATTTGGGACATTGACCCCAACCTCAATAACCGTGGTAGCAACCATAATATGGGTTTCCCCTTTCACAAAACGGGCCATTTCGTAATCCTTATCTGCAGGTTTCATTTTTCCATGTACTATGGAAATCTGATAATCGGGTAGGGGAAAGTCGCGTACAATACTTTCATACCCATCCATTAAATCTTTATAATCCAAAGCTTCGGATTCTTGGATTAATGGGTAAACCACATAGATTTGCCTTCCTTTTTTAATTTCGTCTTTAATGAAACCAAAAACCTTTAGTCGGTTGGCATCAAATCTGTGTACTGTTTTTATGGCTTTTCTCCCTGGTGGGAGCTCATCAATGACCGAAATATCCAAGTCACCATAAAGGCTCATGGCCAAGGTTCTTGGAATGGGCGTTGCGGTCATTACCAATATATGTGGAGGCATTTCATTTTTGTGCCATAGTTTGGAACGCTGTGCCACACCAAACCTATGTTGCTCATCAATAACAGCTAAGCCTAAATTTTTAAACTGGACTTTATCTTCCAATACGGCATGGGTGCCAATTAAAATATGTAGTTCCCCATTCTCCAACTGTTCATGAATGATTTTTCTAGCGGATTTTTTTACAGAACCTGTCAGTAATGCAACATTCACATTCATTTCTCCTAATAACTCCTTGATTCCGTTAAAATGTTGATTCGCCAGAATTTCAGTAGGTGCTATTATAGTTGCCTGAAAACCATTGTCAATTGCCAAAAGCATGATCATTAGGGCAACAATGGTTTTCCCAGAACCTACATCACCCTGTAATAATCTGTTCATTTGGGCATTGCTACCCAAATCTGTCCTAATTTCTTTAATAACCCTTTTTTGCGCATTGGTAAGTTCAAAAGGAAGGTGTTCCTTATAAAAAATATTGAACAGTTCTCCTACTTGGTCAAAATTAAACCCTTTTATTTTCCGTTTCCGAACCATTTTTTTGGTAATCAACTGCATTTGTATGTAAAACAGCTCCTCAAATTTTAATCGGAACTGGGCTTTTGCCAACAACTCTTGGTTCTTTGGAAAATGGATGTTAAAGAGCGATTCGCTCTTTGGTAGTAGTTTCAATTCATTTATAATATCGGCAGAAAGGGTTTCCATAAACGGCCCTTTGGTATCCAAAAAAAGCTGTTGCATCAATTTATTGGTCACTCTATTGGTAATCCCCTTGACACTCAGTTTTTCAGTGGAAGGATAAATGGGCTGCATGGCAATTTTCAGCCCTTGTTCATGCACGGTCAATAACTCCATCTCTGGATGTGGCATAGAGAACTTGCCATTATACCAATTGGTTTTTCCAAAAATCACATAAGGAGTGTTCAGCTTTAGGTTTTCCTTGACCCATTTTTGGCCTCTGAACCAAATTAGTTCCATTTCCCCTGTATCGTCCACAAAAGAAGCCACCAAACGTTTCCCTTTCTTTTGTTCCACTGTTTTTATATGAACAATTTTTCCAACAACTTGTATATCTGCATTGCTGCGCTGTAATTGACCAATTTTATAATATTGGGTTTTGTCCAGATATCTATTTGGGAAAAGATTGATTAAATCTTGATAGGTAGAAATACCCAATTCTGACTGCAAGGTATCTGCCCTGTTTGGACCAACACCTTTAAGGTATGCTATGGGAGTTTGCAGAAAATTAGAATTCATAGGACTAAAATACTGCATCCCCAATACAACTGCAACAAACCAAATTGCTTAATTTGGTGTAATATTAGTTATTGAACAATACATGAGATTTTTTTTACTGTTTTTTTTACTTTGTTTTAGCGGTCTGTCTTTTGCTCAGCATCAGGATAAGGTGGATTTTATTCATGCAGAAGCAAAAATTAGACTCCTACCTATTGTAAAGGAAATTAAAGGTAGTGTCACGTATACCTTTAATGTTTTAAAAAATGTAGACTCCATTTTTTTAGATGCCAAAAAAATGAAGTTCTCTTCGGTTCAATTGAATGGAGAAAAAGTAAAATTTTTAAATAATCAAAAAACAATATCAATCTACAAAAAGCTGAAAGCAAGGGAAACATATAAAATTTCCATGTCTTTTGAGGCTAAGCCAAAACAAACAGTATATTTTATCGGAGAAGTTACTAATGTTACCCTGAGCGGAGTCAAAGGGCAAGTATGGACGCAAGGACAAGGAAAATATACCAGCCATTGGTTGCCCAGTTTTGATGATATGAACGAAAAAGTAGAGTTTGATTTGACAATTATCGTGGATAGTCGATATAAAGTTATTTCCAACGGAAAATTGTTTACCAAAAGAAAAGGCTCTAATGAGCATGTATTTCCTGCTTCAGATAAAGTAAAAGAGAGCTACAATTGGATCCTATGGAAGTTTAACATGCAAAAACCCATGAGCAGTTACTTATTGGCCTTTGCTATTGGTGATTATAATAAAATGGGCACCACATCTACTTCTGGTGTTCCAATTGAACTGTACTACACCCCAAAAGACAGCCTTAAAGTTGAGCCTACATATAGATGCTCTAAACAAATTTTTGATTTCTTGGAAAATGAAATTGATGTTCCATATCCATGGCAAAACTATAAGCAAGTGCCTGTACGGGATTTTTTATATGCAGGTATGGAGAATACAAGCACAACTATTTTTGCCGATTCCTATATGATAGATTCCATTAGTTTTGTGGATAAAAACTATGTGAATGTAAATGCCCATGAACTGGCACACCAATGGTTTGGGAATTTGGTCACAGAAGTGGATAGTAACCACCATTGGCTACATGAAGGGTTTGCCACCTATTATGCATATTTGGCCGAGAAAGAAATTTTTGGAGACGACCATTACTATTGGAAACTGTATGAAACAGCAAAACAACTGGATAAGCTTTCCAGAAAGGGCAATGGAGAGGCATTGATCAATCCCAAGGCCAGTAGCCTTACTTTTTATGAAAAAGGAGCTTGGGCCTTGCATATGTTGAAAGAAGAGGTAGGGGAGAAAGCTTTTAAATTGGGGGTTAAGAACTATCTTTTAAAGCATAAGTTTAAGAACGTAACAATTGAAGATTTTTTGAATGAAGTTAGACTTACAAGCGGAAAGGATTTAGTTGAGTTTGAAAAATTATGGTTAAATGAAACTGACTTTCCATATGAGAAAGTCAAAGAAAATTTGAAAATCTCAAACAACTCCCTGTCCCATTTTTTTGAACTGCAATGGGAATTGACCACTAGTAGTGTGGACAATGAAACTGTAATCAAAAAGTATTGGAACAAATCAACTTCTATAAAATTTAAGGAAGCGGTCATTACAACCTATCATAAATCACTGTCAATAGACTTTATTAAAGAAGTATTGCATGAAAATGATTTAAAAACACGACAGGTTTTTGCTATTGGGTCAGAAAAAATACCGTCTGGTCTTAAAACAGATTTTGAATCTTTTTTGAATGACAAAAGTTATATAACTATTGAGAACGCACTTTATAAGTTGTGGGTTCATTTTCCAGAAGATAGGATTAACTATTTGGGTAGAACAAAAAATGTGATTGGATTACCTAATAAAAATATTCGTTTACTTTGGTTGACGTTGGCTATTTTGACCAAAAATTATGATGAGGATAAAAAACAAGATTTTCTAAAAGAATTGCAGCAATATACTGCTCCTGAGTACAATTTTGAGATTAGGCAAGCTACGTTCCAGTATTTAAATGACGTTTTTAATTTTACAGATAAGAACTTAAAAGATTTAGCAAATGCTTGTGTACATCATTCTTGGCAATTTAGAAAGTTTACCCGAAATTTACTGGATAGGCTTTTAGAAGATGATAGAAATAGAAAACGATTTTCTTTACTTTTGCCTTCGCTAAATGATAAGGAACAACATTATCTAAACAGCAAATTGAATATAGAATGAGAGCAATGGTAATTTCTGGAGGTGGTAGCAAAGGAGCTTTTGCAGGTGGTGTTGCACAATTTCTCATGCAGGAACTGGACTATGATTACGACCTTTTTATTGGTACATCTACAGGCAGTCTTCTAATTTCTCATTTGGCATTAGAAAAAATAGAAAAAATACGAGAAATATTTACTTCGGTCAATCAAGATAGTATTTTTAGTAATTGCCCGTTTACCATTCAAAAAAGGCATGGAATAGACAATATAGGGATTAACCATTGGAACGTTTTTAAAAATTTCTATAAAGGCAGTAAAACTTTTGGGGAAAGTCACAACCTATTAAAACTAATTAAATATGCCATCACAGAAGAAGAGTTTAACGCCCTAAAAGGGGGGGCTAAGAATATTGTGGTCACGGTTTCCAATTTATCCTTGAATCAGGTAGAGTATAAGTCAATCAATGATTGCACATATGATGAATTTTGTGAGTGGATATGGATTTCCTGTAACTATACGCCTTTTATGAGTTTGGTGAAAAAGAATGGTTGTGAGTATGCAGATGGTGGTTTGGGTAATATGGTTCCCATTGAGGAGGCCATTAAAAGAGGTGCAACAGAGGTGGATGCTATAATTTTACAAACAGAAGTGACCCATATAAACCGAATGCCCTCTAAAAATGTTTTTTCTTTATTGACGAATATGTTCGGGTTTATTCTAGACAGGATTGAAAATCAGAATATCCGCATTGGAAAATATGTAGCCAAACATAATGGAGCCATTATCAATTTTTATTATACACCAACTGTGTTGACGACCAATTCTTTGATTTTTAATAAGGGAAAAATGACAGCATGGTGGAAAAGTGGTTATAATTTCGCAAAGCATAAAAACGTAGAACTAAATCAAATAGAACCAGACCAAGAATGAAAGCATTGGTAATTAGTGGAGGTGGAAGTAAAGGTGCTTTTGCAGGTGGTGTGGCACAGTATTTAATGGAAGTGGAGAAAAGAGAATATGACCTTTTTGTGGGGACTTCCACGGGAAGTTTACTTATTCCTCACTTAGCATTGGATAATATTGATAAGCTGTATGATTTATATACAAATATAGACCAACGAAAAATCTTTAGTTTAAACCCGTTTGTGGTAAGAAAAAAGGAAAACAGAGAGTATGTTTCCATTAATTTTATGACCACTTTTCTACAGTTTATAAAGAAAAAAAGGACTTTTGGGGAGAGTAAAACATTAAGAAGAACCATAAGGCGAAATTTTTTAATAGAAGATTTTGAAGCCATACGAGCTAGGCATAAAGATGTTATAGTCACAGTATCCAACCTTTCAAAAAACAGAGTGGAATATAAATCAATCAAAGATTTTAGTTACGATGAGTTTTGTGACTGGATTTGGATTTCCTGTAATTATATCCCTTTTATGTCCTTGGTGAAGAAAAATGGTTATGAATATGGAGATGGTGGTTTGGGATGTGTGCTTCCTATTAGAGAAGCTGTGAAAAGAGGTGCTACAGAAATAGATGCCATTATACTGGAATCTGAAAATATGGATCATAATAAGGTATTGGGCAAAAATCCTTTTTCCTTAATGCTGAGTATCTATGGTTTTGTATTGGACCAAATAGAACATCATGATATTTCTGAAGGGGTTTTAGCAGCAAAGCATAGGGGAGTAAAGCTTAACTTATATTATACGCCCACAAAATTAACTGAAAACTCTTTGGTATTCAACAAGAAATTAATGACAGAATGGTGGCTTCAAGGATTTAATTACGCAGAAAAGAAAGCAAGCAAAAAATAAATATAAATTTTCAATTTACCATAGTTCCCCAATCTCTTTCTTAACAAAGGATAATGCCGTTGCAGATGGTGATTGTTTGTCCATGGTCTTGGTTAAAATATCTTCACGTAATTTATCGGCACTATCAGATTCACTCATGCCAGCACTTCTAATAGCTTGTATTGTAGCATTTTTTGCCGCTTTGATTACATTCCAACATTCATCGGTCAGATAAATTTGTTGGGAAAGGTTATGTTCAAACTCATTTTCAATGCTTTTTACTAAAAGATTTTCATAATCACTTTTATCAGAAGATTTGGGTTTAACCCTAACGACAAGACTTGGAAGGGAAATTCGCTCTAAAAACAAAGCCATGCGCTCATAAGCTTGTAGGCGTATGGGCAAAGTACTTTTCTGGGTATCCTTGTGCAATAAGTACCTTCTTCTGCCTTCCTCATTATTGGTGTGCATTCTGAAAAAATAAAAAGCTACTGCACCAGTCACTATTGATGGTAATATATAGGCAAATGATTGAAAGACTGCTTCTCCTGTCATGTTTTTAGTTTAGCTAGATCCCGATAGTTATCAGGGTTGAGATTGTTATGGATTTAAAACGCAGGTTTTTTATAAAAATTAT
>CAYNLI010000030.1:0-24914 GCA_964398035.1 uncultured Flavobacteriaceae bacterium
CTTGATCCGTTTTATACTTGATCCGGTGTGTTGAAAAGTTGGAAAAATATCGGGAATAAAAAAAGTCAATCACCTGATATACAAGCGATTGACTCTTAATTTAGTAGCGGGAACTGGACTCGAACCAGTGACCTTCGGGTTATGAGCCCGACGAGCTACCTACTGCTCTATCCCGCGATGTAACCAATCTCACTTTAGTTTTTCAACTTTCGGGTTATGAGTCCGACGAGATGTTTATCAGCATTCTAGCCGAATGCGGACGGCAAAGATACAACGCTTTTTTACAGTTATCAAAACTTATCTAAGGATATTTATCAACTTCAAGATACAAAAGCTGAAATTCCATATCTTCGAGTTTTACAAAATCTATGGAAATAATTAATGATTTTTTGTCCAGTATAATACCTTATGCAGAAAAGGTAATGTTTGTTTTACTTATTGGAGGCGGGCTGTTTTTAATGTTTTATTCAAAGTTTTTGCCTTATCGTTATTTTGGGCATGCTATAGGCATTACCATGGGGAAATATGATGACCCCAATGCGAAAGGCGAGGTGAGTCATTTACAGGCACTGTCTTCTGCTGTTGCGGCTACAGTTGGTCTTGGAAATATTTCTGGGGTCGCTATAGCTATTTACATGGGTGGACCAGGTGTTGTTTTTTGGATATGGATGACAGCTTTAATCGGTATGTGCATTAAATTTTATTCCTGCAGCCTTGCCATTATGTATAGGGGAGAAGATTCTGAAGGACAGTTACAAGGTGGTCCTATGTTCTACATCACCAAAGGAATGGGTAAGAAAGCAAAACCATTGGCCACATTTTTCTGTGTAGCAGGCCTATTTGGTTTTTTAGGCGTGTTTACTGCCAATCAGTTTACCCAAACCTTTATGAATGTGGTAAATCCCAATGAGACATTATATGCCTTGGGAGATTTTAATTGGAAACTTATCATTGGAATATTTTTAGCAATCATTACTTCATTTGTGATTTTTGGAGGACTTAAAAAAATAGCCAAGGTTGCTACTACGATTGTACCATTTATGGTTGTGGTCTATTTTATAGCGGTTGCTGCTGTTATGTTTATGAATGTATCAGAAATTTGGACATCGTTCAAATTGATTCTTACTGAAGCATTTAATTTTAAAACAGCGGTAACAGGAGGTTTTATGGGCTTGGTGATATTAGGGGTTCGTAGGGCTATGTTTTCTAATGAAGCAGGTTTGGGAAGTGCCCCTATGTATCATGGACAGACTAAAACTGACGAGCCTATACAAGAAGGATTGGTAGCCATGCTGGGACCGTTTATTGATACGATTATTGTTTGTACGCTAACTGCCATCGTTATTATATTGAGTGGTGCTTATCTAGAAGCAGAAAGTAATGGAATAGTAATGACATTGATTGCCTTTAAAAGAGAACTTTTTGGCTACGGGGATATTTTATTAATGGTCATTGTTGCAGCTTTTGCATTGTCAACCTTGTTTACCTATTCCTATTACGGTGTTAAATCATTATCATTTTTGACCAATGCCAAAATTGGAAAATACTACAATTGGTATTTTGTAGTCACTATAGTTTTTGCTTCCATAGCATCTGTAGACCTAGTAATCAATTTAATTGATTTGGCATATGCCCTTATGGTAATCCCAAATATGATTGCTGTAATCTATTTGGCACCTAAAGTAAACAAGGCAATGAAAATCTATTTTTCTAATCTTAAGAAAGGTTAATTGTACCTTTGCACAAATACATTTTATGCATAAAGCAGGCTTCGTAAATATCATTGGCAATCCCAACGTGGGAAAATCTACTTTAATGAACGCCTTTGTGGGCGAAAAACTGTCTATAATTACTTCAAAGGCTCAAACTACCCGACATCGTATTTTGGGAATTGTAAATGGAGAAGATTTTCAGATGATATTGTCAGATACCCCTGGAATTATAAAACCGGCCTATGAGTTGCAATCTTCCATGATGAATTTTGTAAAATCTGCCTTTGAAGATGCAGATGTGCTTCTTTATATGGTTGAAATAGGGGAGAAAGCCTTAAAAGATGAATCATTTTTTAGAAAAATAGAAAACAGTAAAATCCCAATACTGTTGTTGTTGAACAAGATTGATACTACAGAACAAGAAATTTTAGAAGAGCAAGTACAGTATTGGCAAAAGCAATTGCCCAGGGCGGAAATACACCCGATTTCTGCATTGAAAAACTTTAACGTTAAAGAAGTTTTTGAACGGATTATAGAACTACTTCCTGAGGCACCACCGTATTATCCTAAAGATCAATTAACGGATAAGCCAGAACGTTTTTTTGTGAATGAGACCATTAGGGAGAAAATATTGATTCATTATAAAAAGGAAATTCCATATTCAGTTGAAATTGAAACAGAGGAGTTTTTTGAGGATGAAAAAATAATAAAGATTCGTTCTTTGGTCATGGTAGAAAGAGATTCTCAAAAAGGAATCATCATTGGGCATAAAGGAAGCGCGTTAAAAAGAGTAGGTGTAGAGGCTAGGAAAGATTTGGAAAAATTCTTTGACAAACAAGTATACTTGGAGCTGTACGTAAAAGTGAATAAAAATTGGCGTAGTAATGCTAGACAGTTGAAGCGTTTTGGTTACAATAAGTAACCCTTTTTAAAGGGCTGAGTATTTCTTTCATGAAATCACATAATTCATTCATTTGTGGTTTTCCTTTGGCTTTTCCAGCTCTACCAAAAACATATAAAGAAACCCAAATCATTACCATAAAAACAAGAATGCCCAATTGAAGTCCATACGATTTGTCCAAGGACCAATTAGAATACCCCCAAATACTGAAGAAAATAAAGATAGTAGCAATCCCAAAATGTAAAAACATAAAAAAAGTCCATAAAGTTGGGTTGGGTCCATATTTCCCATATATTTTACTAGTGTCGTTTTTCTCTCTGTTGATTTCTAGATGAAGTTGTGGTGACCAAAAATGGGTATGCTCTTTTTTGAATTTAATAAAAACATGCTCATCAATACGCTTCACTAAAAAATTATTCTCTTTAGTTTCTTCAAAAAATTGCAACACGTTATTTTTAGGAGATTCCAGTTCTATTTCAAATCTGGGTCTTAAAACAATATCATTGGGCAATGTTTTCACGTAATCAGTTGTTTGGAAAGTAAAAGATACTATTTTTTCTTCGGATATTAATAGTACTTTTGTCGCAAAATAAGGAAGCATGAGTGCTATAGTAGCCATTGTAGGGAGACCCAATGTAGGAAAATCAACTCTTTTTAACCGATTAATACAACGTAGAGAAGCAATTGTAGATGCCATAAGTGGCGTTACAAGAGACCGCCATTATGGAAAAAGTGATTGGAACGGCAAAGAATTTTCGTTAATAGATACTGGTGGCTACGTTGTTGGCAGCGATGATGTTTTTGAGAAAGAAATTGACAAGCAGGTAGAACTTGCTATAGATGAGGCCGATGCCATAATTTTTATGGTTGATGTGGAATCTGGTGTCACTGGAATGGATGAGGACGTGGCTAAATTGCTCCGTAAAGTTGATAAGCCTGTTTTTTTAGCAATCAATAAAGTGGACAATGCACAACGTGATGCAGATGCGGTGGAATTTTATTCTTTAGGATTAGGGGAATACTACACTCTTTCCAGTATTAACGGAAGTGGGACAGGAGAGCTGTTGGATGCTTTGATAAAAGTGCTTCCAGAGACGGTTGAAGAAGAAAGTGAGCTTCCAAGATTTGCTGTGGTTGGGAGGCCAAATGCGGGAAAATCCTCTTTTATAAATGCTTTGATAGGGGAAGAAAGATATATAGTGACTGATATTGCTGGCACAACCCGTGATAGTATTGATACTAAATTCAACCGTTTTGGTTTTGAATTTAATTTGGTGGACACGGCAGGAATAAGAAGAAAGGCCAAGGTCAAGGAAGATTTGGAGTTTTATTCCGTAATGCGCTCGGTAAGGGCTATAGAACATTCTGATGTTTGTATTTTAATAATGGATGCCACCCGTGGTTTTGATGGACAGGTGCAAAACATTTTTTGGTTGGCACAGCGCAATAACAAGGGCATTGTTATTTTGGTCAATAAATGGGATTTAATAGAGGATAAGGAAACCAATACCATAAAGCAGTATACGCAGAAAATAAAAGAATCCATGGAGCCTTTTACAGATGTTCCAATTATTTTTATTTCTGTACTGACCAAGCAACGTATTTTTAAGGCAATAGAAACTGCTGTGGAAGTGTTTAAGAACCGTTCCAAAAAAGTGGTTACCCGTAAGCTGAATGATATTATGTTACCTATCATAGAACGTAACCCACCACCGGCTTATAAAGGGAAATATGTGAAAATTAAATTTTGCGCCCAATTACCAACACCATACCCGCAATTTGCTTTTTTCTGTAATCTGCCACAATATGTGCGTGATCCGTACAAGCGTTTTTTAGAAAATAAGCTGCGAGAGCATTTTGATTTTAATGGAGTGCCTGTTTCTATTTTTATGAGGAAGAAGTAGATTAGGAAGAAGACAGCTATCTGGTAAAGTGGAGCCGAAACCATTGTTACGGATTTTGGCTATTAGTTGGTTTGATAACTTAAAATTACCATCCTCCAGAAGCGCCGCCGCCGCCAAAGCCGCCACCGCCGAAACCACCACTAAAGCCACCGCCACTTCCAAATCCGCCACCAGACGAACCTGAGCGATAGCCTCCACGCCCCATGTTGCTTAGGATAATGATGTCCAACAAGTCCATTCCAGTGGAACGCCTGCCTCCATTTTTACCACCACCGTTTCTTTTATTTCTACGGGATAGAATGATAAAAATGACAAAAAAGATGATGATAGGTAAAATAGATTCTAATGGAAAGCTAGTATCATCGTTAAAATTCCTGTCCTCTTCAAATTCTCCATTTAAAGCACTAAAAATAGCATCGGAACCTTTGTCCAAACCTGCATGATAATCCCCTTTTTTAAATTCAGGGATAATGACAGTTTCAATAATTCTTTTGGAGACAGCATCGGTTAGATTGCCCTCAACACCATAGCCTGTATTAATGGCCACTCTTCTATCGCCTTTGGCCAAAAGTAATAATATGCCATTATCTTTATCTGCTTGACCAATACCCCATTTCTCTCCCCATTGCGCACCAAGGTAGTTAATGTTCTCCCCTTCGGTAGAATTAATGACAGCAACAACAATTTGCGTTGAGGTACTGTCAGAGTACCGAATTAGTTTTTGCTCAAGAGCCTTTTTTTGAGAAGCGGGCAAAAGTTCTATATAATCATAAACACTAGTTTGTAACTGTGGTTTTTCGGGAATCTTAAATTGTGCCCAAAGAGGAGTACAACTTAAAAATAGAAAAAGAAAACTAACCTTTAGATACTTCATTGCTCAGTTCATTAGTATCATTATGTCTCCATGGAAAATGGCTTTCTAATTCTTTGCCAACTTTTAATATACCGTCTATGATTCCTTGCATAAAATCACCTTTTGTAAAACACGCTTGAATATGGTTTTTTGTGGCATCCCAAAACCCGTTGGTAACTACTTTGTCAATCCCTTTATCACCATAAATAACAAATTTCTTATCATGCACGGCAACATACAACAAAACCCCGTTGTCTTCTTTTGTGTTGCCCATCTTTAAGTAGTGGAATACTTCTTGTGCCCTTTTATATGGCTCTATTTTAGAAGTTGCTTCAATATGTACACGGATTTCTCCAGATGTATTTCTTTCTGCTTTAAGAATGGCATTGACAATCTCTTGCTCTTCTTTAGTAGTTAAAAAATCCTCTACTTTGTTGTTGGACATGGTTTAGTTAAAATCGAAATTTACGTCTGGGGCGTTCTCTGAACCTGGAGCAGCTTGGTAACGAGTCATTTCTCCAAATCCAAACCAACTTGCTAATAATTTCCCTGGGAATTTGGTAGTATGTATGTCATAGATATTCACTTTTTCATTAAAGCGGTCTCTGGCTACATTTATCCTGTTTTCTGTTCCTTCCAATTGTGATTGCAGTTCCAAGAAATTCTGATTGGCTTTTAATTCAGGATATCGTTCTACTACAACCATTAATTTGCTCAATGCACCAGTTAATCCACTTTGCGCCTGTTGAAAGGCAGCCATGTTTTCTGGAGTTAAATTATTTGCATCAATATTGGTAGAAGTGGCTTTTGCTCTAGCTTCAATGACATCAGTCAATGTGCCACGTTCAAAATCCGCCGCACCTTGTACTGTTTTTACTAAATTACCAATGAGGTCATTTCTACGCTGATAAGAACTTTCAACATTGGACCAAGCTGTTTTAGCGTTTGCTTCATATTCTACGGCCGTATTATTGAAACCTACTGCCCATTGGTAGAGTCCAAATGCTATAACAACGATGATAATTAAAGGAATGAGCCATTTTTTCATAGTTAGTGTTTTTAATGGTTATTATAATTGATCTTTAATTTTGATAAGTTCAGCTTTTACCAATTCTAATTTTTGGATAACTTCAAAGTTAGAGAGCGTTTTTTTCTTATCTTCCTTTAAATGCGTTTTGGCGCCTTCAAGAGTAAAACCCCGTTCTTTTACCAAGTGATATATAAGCTGTAGGTTTTTAATGTCCTGAGGAGTGAATTTACGATTGCCCTTGGCATTTTTTTTAGGCTGTAACACATCAAACTCTTTTTCCCAAAAACGAATCAAAGAGGTGTTTACACCAAAAGCTTTGGCAACTTCGCCAATTCCATAATATCTTTTTTCAGGAAGTTCTATATACATTTAATCCAGAGATTGATTTTCTTGAGTAGCGTACTTTAACATATTTTGAAATTCTTCAGGTGATAAACTACCATAGTAAAAGTTAATGGGGTTGATGCGTTCACCATCCTTAAAAACCTCATAATGCACATGGGGAGCTTCAGAACGTCCTGTATTACCAACAAAACCAATAAGGTCGCCACGTTTTACTTTCTGCCCTTTTCTAACATTGTATTTGCTCATGTGGGCATATAAACTCATATAGCCATACCCATGGTCTATTCTAATGTGTTTTCCATAACCAGATGATTTATTGTCCGCACGTTTAATTTTACCATCCCCTGTAGCGTAAATGGGGACACCTCTAGGTGCAGTAAAATCCATTCCCCTATGCATTTTTCTTGCCTTGGTAAATGGATCAGAACGCCATCCGTAACCAGATGCCATTCTTGTAAGGTCTGCATTTCGCACGGGCTGTATAGCTGGTATGGCTGCCAACAGTTTTTCTTTTTCTTCCGCCAATATTGTGATTTCATCCAATGATTTAGATTGTATCACCAGTTGTTTTTGAATGATATCCATCCTTTTAGTGGTGGTAATAATCATTTCAGAATTATTAAAACCCCCCAAAGATTTGTATCTATTTATACCTCCAAAACCAGCACGGCGTTGTTCTTCAGGTATTGGATTGGCTTCAAAGTACAATCTATAGATATTATTGTCCCGATCTTCTATATTGGTCAATACTTGTTCTATTTGCTGCATTTTTTTGTCTAGCAACTCAAATTGAAGTTCATAGTTTTTAGCTTCTCTCTGTAATGATAATTCCCTAGGTGTATTTACAACATCTGTGTTTAATAATAAAGTAAGTCCTATTAATCCAAAAAAGAAAGAACCCAATAAAAATAGAAATATGTTCCTGTATTTTTTAGTCTTTTTTGGTATAATCTTCCGATAAGACAACGTATCTGGATCGTAATAATATTTTACTTTAGACATAAATGTATTTTATTCTATTTTTGTGCTTGCATTTTATCAAGACAAACAAATATAAAAGATAGTTTTGTATAGAACGTTAAATTTAATAAAACCTTGTCTTTTTACAATAAAGCTAGAGGGTTAATTTAATGTTTTGTCTTTAGAAAACAATATAAAAATCAATAGGTGTGAAATCCCAAGAAGTAAGAGCAAAGTTTTTAGATTTTTTTAAGAGTAAAAGCCACAAAATAGTTGCTTCTGCTCCTATGGTGATTAAAGATGACCCAACTTTAATGTTTACCAATGCTGGGATGAACCAGTTTAAAGAATTCTTTTTGGGAAATACCGTTCCTAAGTGTAAAAGGGTGACAGATGCGCAAAAGTGCCTTAGAGTAAGCGGGAAACACAATGATTTGGAGGAAGTAGGAAGAGATACCTACCATCATACCATGTTTGAAATGTTGGGGAATTGGAGTTTTGGCGATTATTTTAAGAAAGAAGCCATACAATGGGCGTGGGAGTTGTTGACCGAGGTGTATAAAATAGACAAGGATTCTTTGTACGTATCTGTTTTTGAAGGAAGTAATGATGCGGATAATCTTAAAATGGATGAAGAAGCATATGAACTATGGAGTTCCATTGTGTCCAAGGATAAGATTATCATGGGGAATAAGAAAGATAATTTTTGGGAAATGGGAGAACAAGGACCTTGTGGCCCGTGCTCGGAAATTCATGTAGATATTCGCTCTAAAGAAGAAAAAGCTAAAGTTTCTGGTGCTTCTTTGGTAAATATGGATCATCCACAGGTGGTGGAAATATGGAATTTGGTCTTTATGCAATACAACCGAAAGGCCAATGGAGAATTGGAAAACCTACCTGAAAAACATGTGGATACAGGAATGGGTTTTGAACGTTTGTGTATGGCGATACAAGGGGTTAAATCTAATTATGATACAGATGTTTTTACACCTTTGATAAGAGAAATTGAAACAATTACCAATCACAGGTATGGAAAGAACGAAGATGAAGATATTGCTATTAGGGTAATTGCCGATCATGTACGGGCAGTTGCTTTTTCTATTGCAGATGGCCAATTGCCCAGTAATACAGGTGCAGGTTATGTTATTCGTAGAATTTTAAGGCGTGCCATTCGTTATGGATTTACTTTTTTGGATGCCAAAGAGCCATTTGTGTACCGTTTGGTCAAAGTTTTAGGTAGAGATATGGGAAAAGCATATCCCGAAATAAAGGAACAGTACCAATTGATAGAAAATGTAATTAAAGAAGAAGAACACTCATTTTTAAGAACGTTGGATCAAGGGTTGGTGCTTTTAGATAGCATAATCAAATCTAATAACGGGAAAGAAATAGATGGAAGAAAAGCATTTGAGCTGTATGATACTTATGGTTTCCCTATAGATTTAACAGCTTTGATTCTTAGCGAGAAGGGATATAAGCTTGATGAGGAAGGATTCAATAAAGCATTAAAAGAACAAAAAGATAGGTCTAGGACGGCATCAGAGGTTTCAAAAGAAGACTGGACCGTATTAATGAAAGATCCAGAACAAGAATTCATTGGTTATGATACGCTTGAAGCTAGTGTAAAGCTGGTTAAATACAGAAAAGTCACTAGTAAAAAAGAAGGGGAACAATATCAGTTGGTTTTTAACATTACTCCTTTTTATTCAGAAGGAGGAGGGCAAGTAGGAGACAAAGGCTATTTGGAAACCTCTAATGGAGATGTTATCTATATTCTAGATACAAAGAAAGAGAATAATGAAATTATTCATTTTACTGAAAATATTCCCAAAAATGTGACAAGGGTTTTTAAGGCGGTAGTGGATAAAAAACAAAGGCAACGTACAGAAAGTAATCACACGGCTACACATTTGTTGCACCAGGCACTTCGCGAAATTTTAGGGAAACACGTAGAGCAAAAAGGTTCTGCGGTACACTCAAAATATTTACGTTTTGATTTTTCTCATTTTTCTAAACTGACTACACAAGAACTTAGGGATGTGGAGAATTTTGTGAATGCGCGGATTGAAGGTCAATTGCCATTGGAAGAAAACAGGAGTGTACCTGTGAAAAAAGCAATGGAACAAGGTGCTATGGCTTTATTTGGTGAAAAATATGGGGATGTAGTGCGTACTATTCGTTTTGGACAATCAATAGAATTATGTGGAGGAACACATGTTAAGAACACAGGAGATATATGGCATTTTAAAATAAGGTCAGAAGGAGCTGTTGCTGCTGGTATTCGTAGAATAGAAGCAATAACTTCTGATGCTGTAAGAGAATTCTATTATAAGAACAACACTACTTTGTTTGAGATTAAGGATTTATTGAACAATACACAAGATCCAATTAAAGCGGTAATATCACTTCAGGAAGAAAATGCCCAATTAAAGAAACAATTGGAAAACCTTTTGAAAGACAAGGCTAAGAATTTAAAAGGCGATTTGTTAAATGAACTGACCGAAATCAATGGCATACAATTCTTAGCAAAAAAGATAGATTTAGATGCTGGCGGAATAAAAGACCTGTGTTTTGAAATGGGAAATAACAAAGACAATCTCTTTTTGCTTTTTGCAACTGAACAAAACGATAAAGCATTGCTTTCTTGTTATGTGTCAAAAGAATTGGTTAGATCCAAAAACCTTAATGCAGGAAACATCGTTAGGGAGTTGGGCAAATACATCCAAGGCGGGGGTGGTGGACAACCGTTTTTCGCGACTGCTGGGGGTAAAAATCCTGCTGGTATTCCAGAGGCTTTGGAAATGGTAAAGAAGTATTTAGTGTAAATCTGTTAGGTTTTAAGACCTATCATTGGTCTAATAAGAAAGGACAAAATGAAACTGCAAACCCAAATACCATTTTCAAAAACTGATGATCAAATAGATTATCAAAGTGAATTGTTGTTGCTAGGCTCTTGTTTTGTAGAGAATATTGGAGATAAATTAAAATATTTTAAATTTAAGTCTCTCCAAAATCCGTTTGGGATATTGTTTCATTCTTTGGCAATTGAAAACTTAGTTCAAAGAGCTGTTGAGAATAGTTGTTATACAGAGCAAGATGTATTTAATAAAAATGGGCAATGGATGTGTTTTTCTGCACATTCAGGCATATCGACGAACTCCAAGAGCAAATTGCTTCAAAATTTAAATGGAGCACTACAAGTAACAAAAGAACAAATAACCAAATCCACCCACATAATAATCACATTGGGAACGGCATGGGTATATCAGAACTTAGCATCAAACAACATAGTTGCCAATTGTCATAAAGTACCCCAAAAGGAATTCACTAAAGAATTGTTGTCTGTTGAAGAGATTATAAAGAGTTTAGAAAATATAATTCAGTTAATAGCTGTTGCCAATCCAAAAGCACAAATCATTTTTACTATTTCTCCTGTTCGTCATTTAAAAGATGGTTTTGTGGAAAATCAGCAAAGTAAAGCGCATTTAATCACTGCTGTACACCAAATAATAGAGGAACACAATGTGTCCTATTTTGAAAGCTACGAAATTATGATGGACGAGCTCCGGGACTATCGTTTTTATGGAAAGGATATGGTGCACCCAAATGAGTTGGCTATTGATTATATCTGGGAGAAGTTTAAAACTGTTTGGATTTCAGGAAATACATTTCCCACAATGGATGAGGTAGATGCTATTCAGAGAGGTTTGTTGCACAGACCTTTTAGTCCAGAATCTGAAGAGCATCAGAAATTTATTGAATTGCTTCAAGAAAAAATCAAGAGTCTTAAAAATAGGTATTCGTTTATGGAGTTTTAATAGTTAGTCCTTCATTTTTTCTAATGCTAACATTTTTATAAAAAACAAAAAACCACTTTTTAAGGTGGTTTTTTGTTTTTTAGTTAGAAGCCAATTCAGGGGGATATTTCTGTAAAATTTGAGAAACAAATTCTCGTATACGCTCCTCTTTCTTTTCTATGTTATGAGTATTGCTCAAAGAGCCCACCCCTTTTCCTTGCCAAACAAGTTCTTTGTTTTTTGCGTCAATCAAGTCTATGTATAATGAACCTTCTGTCCTAGTACTTATACTATTTCCATGGCCGTAGTAATAAGGGCTCCATCCCCAACCATAGCGACCACCCCAATAATTGTTGTAGATGTCAATTCGCTCTTTTTCCTTGGTAAAGATACTTATCAGTAAATCAGGGTTGCTAGATTTAACAAATCCTCTTGAGGTCATTTCTGCATCAATAGCTTTCAGGATTCTTTTTTTGTCTAAATCAGAAATTTGGGCTTTGTCTATTCCTGTTTTATAAAATGCATACGTTTTATATGCATTAAAATCTGCTTCTTTGTCGTAATCAGATGCTACACGTACTGAAACGCAAGAACCTAAAAACAGCAATGCCATTAGGAGCAGTGCAAATGCTTTAAATTTTTTCATAACAAATTTATTTTTAGTTAACTAAGGATGTTTTGTATATAAAATAAGTTCTCAAAAATCATGCCGAAAACCCTAATTTATTCTTATCTAGAGCTGGTCTTGGGGTTGTATCCATATGGGCAGTGCCTACAATTGCTTTCACAGCAAGATCCTCTTTTTAAATGGTATTGTTCTGTAAAAACTTTATAGCCTTCAGGGGATAAATAAAAATCACCTTCTTCTAAGGGGATAATTTCTTTCATATATGCTGAACTTTCTTTGGTGCCTGATGCATTAATAGTTGCAAAATTAAGATATTACTGGTTAATAACTTATTGGGACGTTTGCTGTTGAGCATATGGTTACAATACATTTTATGCTTTATAAGCTGGTTGACTTATTTGTTGGTAACATAACTGGTTTGGTATTAATCAGGTTGTTTTAACTGCTATATTTGGTATTGAGCATTCTAGAGATTTATGATTTTAGTTTTTAAACATTTTTTTTACAAGAATTATGTGGGCCTATCGCTTTGGCCTTTTATCATTCTTAAAAACCCATCTCTTAAAGAAGATGTTGTTTTGATCAATCATGAAAGAATTCATTTATTGCAACAAAGAGAACTGCTTATCTTTCCTTTTTACTTTTTCTATATGTTGGAATGGAGTATACGTTTTTTAATATACTTGGACAGTTACAAAGCTTATCAGAATATAAGTTTTGAACGTGAAGCTTATGAAAATGAAGACAATACAGTGTACTTAAATCATCGTAGACCATTCAGCTTTATTAAATACCTTTGGCGTTCTTAATGTCCTTAACGTGAAAGTTGTAAACCAACAAGTCTTTCTGCCCATATTAAAACAACAGCAAATCTCTCTTTTTATTAAAAGGGAAGATGAAATACACCCTCTTGTTTCTGGAAATAAATACCGAAAACTCAAATACAATCTTATTGAAGCCAAATCCAAAGGGTGCAATATTATCTTAACATTTGGTGGTGCCTATTCTAATCATATTGCGGCAACTGCCTATGCAGGTAAGGAATATGGCCTAAAAACCATAGGTGTGATCAGGGGAGAGGAGCTTGTTGATAAATGGAGGGGCAACCCAACCTTGGTATTGGCCCATGAACATGGAATGGAATTTGTGTTTGTTTCCAGGGAAAAATACAGAGAGAAAGAGAACCAATCTTTTTTAGAAGGTTTACAGAATGATTTTGGAAAGTTTTTTCTTCTGCCAGAAGGGGGCACCAACGAATATGCCATAAGGGGATGTGAAGAAATTTTAAGTGATTCTGATGATGATTTTGACGTAATTTGTTGTGCAGTAGGTACTGGAGGTACAATGGCAGGGATTATAAATTCAACTAAAGAGCATCAAAAAGTTTTGGGGTTCCCTGCTTTAAAGGGTGATTTTTTAAAAGAAGATATTCGTAAATTTGCTCTTAAAGAAAATTGGAAGTTGGTGACCGATTATCATTTTGGTGGTTATGCAAGGATAGATGCAGAGTTGGTGCATTTTATCAACAAGTTTAAAAAAGACACACACATTCCATTAGACCCAGTATATACGGGAAAAATGTTGTTTGGTATTCTAGATATGGTACATAAAGGGTTTTTTAAGCCAAAGACCAAAATTCTTGCAGTTCATACAGGAGGTTTACAAGGAGTGGTTGGTATGAATTTAATTTTGGGAAGTAGAAAACTTCCATTATTGGAAATATGATTAGAAAAATAGGAGTTCTTATAATTTTAGGTGTGTTGCTTACAGGATGTGGTGCAAAAAAGCGATCTGCGTATGGGAAGAACCAGCGCACCAAGCATAAAACACATTCAAATACTACTGTGGTTAAAAACAATGAAGAACATCCATTGCCAGATTACGGAAAAAAGTTTGTGAAATTCAATATTTCATCGGTCGATGAATATATTGACACCTTCTCAGAACTGGCGCAATCAGAAATGAGGGCATATGGGATTCCCGCCAGTATTACCTTGGCACAAGGAATTTTAGAAAGTGGTGCCGGCCGGGGAGAATTGGCAAAAAAAACCAACAATCATTTTGGAATAAAATGCCATAAAGGGTGGTATGGTGAATATGAGCTCCATGATGATGATGAAAAAGGGGAATGTTTTAGAAAGTATGTGCATCCCATGTTGTCCTATAGAGATCATTCGGAATTTTTAGCAACCAGGGCACGTTATGCCTTTTTGTTTGATTATAGAAGTACCGATTATAAAAAATGGGCCAAAGGATTGAGAACAGCCGGATATGCCACAGACAGAAAATATCCCCAAAAATTAATTTCCTTGATAGAGAAGTATCAATTGTACAAATATGATGGGAAAATGGTAAAAGGGGCGGATGTGGTGCAAATATCCCCTAAAAGGTATGACTACAGTACCCATATTGTAGAAAAAGGGGATACCCTATATTCTATTTCAGGGAAGTATTATATATCTGTTCCAGAGCTTATGAAATTGAACAAAATGGAAAGTAGTTTATTGTCCGTAGGGCAGGAGCTTATTATAAAAACCGAAAAAGCCAAAAAATAAAATGATATACCAAAGAAGCAGTGCTTTGTTTGCTGAGGCCAAACAATATATTCCCGGTGGTGTAAATTCTCCCGTTAGGGCATTTAAAGCAGTTGGCGGCGACCCAATTTTTGTTAAAGAGGCCAAAGGAGCTTATTTGTATGATGAAGACGGAAACAAGTTTATAGATTATATAGCTTCTTGGGGGCCGTTAATTTTGGGACACGCCTATGAACCCGTAATCAATGCGGTTATAGAAAAGGCAAAAAAAGGAACCTCTTTTGGGATGCCCACAGAGATTGAGACCAAATTGGCCAAATTGGCCGTTTCCATGGTGCCCAATATTGATAAAATACGATTTGTGAACAGTGGAACAGAAGCTTGTATGAGTGCTGTGCGCTTGGCAAGGGGAGTTACAGGAAAAGATAAAATCATAAAATTTTCTGGGTGCTATCATGGACATTCAGATTCTTTTTTGATACAAGCAGGGAGTGGAGCGGTAACTTTTGGCAGTCCCAATAGTCCAGGAGTAACCCAAGGTACCGCAAAAGACACCTTATTGGCCAATTATAACGATTTGGAAAGTGTAAAGGCTTTGACAACTGCCAATAAAAATGAAATAGCAGCTGTAATTATTGAACCAGTTGCTGGTAATATGGGCTGTATAACCCCAACTGATGAATTTATTCAAGGCTTACGAGAATTGTGTACAGCTGAAGGTATATTGCTCATTTTTGATGAGGTAATGACAGGGTTTAGACTAGGAAAAGGAGGCGCGCAAGTAGCGTTGGGCATTGATGCTGATATTGTTTGTTTTGGAAAAGTAATAGGTGGCGGACTTCCTGTAGGGGCTTTTGCTGCTCGAGCAGAAATTATGAGCTATTTAGCACCAGATGGCCCTGTATACCAAGCTGGGACTTTAAGTGGAAACCCATTGGCCATGAGTGCTGGATTGGCAATGTTGACTGAGTTAAACAATAACCCAGAAATTTTTACAAGCCTTGTTGAAAAAACTAAATATTTACATAATGGCATTGAAAAAGTATTGACTAAAAAAAGTATTGCCCACCAAGTTAACTGTTATGGCAGTATGATTTCTGTACATTTTACGGATGAACCTGTAGTAGATTTTGCTTCTTCTGCCAAAGGGAACAACGATACCTTTAAAAAATATTTTCATGGTATGTTAGAGCAAGGAATTTATTTACCTCCATCTGCATTTGAAAGTTATTTTTTAAATGATGCTATTAGTTATGGGGATTTGGATAGGACAATTGAGGCAGTAGAGAAGGTTTTTTAAGAGTAACAAAAAAGGCCACGTTGTAAACGTGACCAATTTTAACAAAAACTAATTTAACCAATTACTATTTTGTTATTTCGTTTTTTTATGCATTTTTCTTTTGGCATGCATTCCTTTTTTATGCCTCATGTTTTTCCATTTTGCATATTGCTCATCATTTAGGATATCTTTCATTTTTTCCTGTTGCGCAATTTGGTAATCCAACCTAGTATTTTGCATGGTATAATGTTCTTCAGAAGTAGGTTTTTTCATTTCCCCGCTTTCTTTTTTAGCTTTCCATTCTTCCATTTTGGCCTTTCTCAATTTAGCATTTTCCAAATTCAGTGTTTGTACTTGTTCTTGTTGTTCTTTAGAAAGTTCTAGGGCCAATACCATTCTCTTGGTTTGCAGAGTGGCCATTTGTTCTGGGGTCATGTCCATCATTCTTGTCATTACCATTTTTTTGCCTTTATGATGCTCCCCATGTTGTGCCATGGTTGTAAAACCAACCAATAGCATAAGTGTTACAATTATCTTTTTCATGTTTTTCATATTTAATGATTTATTGATGTTGGACACTCCGTTTTTTAAATGGTTTAATAAGAAAGTTCACTTTGTGAGTCTTTTAACAAGAAAGGAAAAAGGGTCTAGAAATAATCTAGACCCTTTAGGTATTATGTTTTGCACAGAACTCCTATGTTAGAAATCCTCTAGTTTTTCAGTATCTAACTCTGCTAGTTTTTCACTATCTGTTGAGTTAATCTCTGTAACAACTATTTGATTTTCGTTTTTAAAATTTTGTTCCATTTGATAGTAAATTAAACTACTGGCTATGAAACATAAAAGATAAAGTAGGCTCTTTATTTTGTTGGACATGATTTGGGGGTTTAATAATACATGCACAAAGTAGATGTTTCATCTTGCTTTTTCGTGTTTTTATCGGATTTTTCGATGAAATGTAATGTTTTTGAACAAAAAAATACTGAAAATAGGGTTCCATTGTTAAAAAAAATAAAAAGGTGTAACATTTTATTTTTTTATAAGTCTTATATATAAGAAGGTTTAAATCAATAAAATCTTCACTAAAAATATTGACCCATACTCAAGGGTCGATTATATAAAATGTATTCTCATTTTATAATTTATTTGAGTTAATTAGCTTTAAAACCCCCATTTCATGGGGGTTTTATAATTTATAAGAATTAGGAAGTATTTTAAAACACCATTGGGATTACAAATTGAAACATCAAAATTAATAAAGCAACGGAGATAAGATTTAAAATAATGCCTACTCTTGCCATTTGGTGTACTTTAATATAACCACTTGCAAAGACAATGGCGTTGGGAGGTGTGGCCATAGGCAACATAAAGGCACAGCTGCTTGCTATGGTTACAGGAATCAATAAATAAAGCAAAGGAATTTTCAGCCCTATGGCAATACCTGCCACTACAGGTGCCAAAACTGCGGTAAGGGCAACATTACTCATTAGCTCTGTCATGAACAACATGAGTGTAATAAGGAGGGCAGCAGTGAGTAAAATGCTTATTTCACTTGTTGCTATGGCATTTGCTACCATGTCAACAATACCGCTAGTAGACATTCCTTTGGCCAAGGCCAATCCTCCTCCAAAAAGGATTAAAATGCCCCATGCCAATTTTTGAGTATCCGCCCAACCAATAATAAAATTTCCTTTTTTAAAATTATAGGGAATGGCAAAAAGAGAGACTGCCGCCATAATGCTTATAATGGTATCTGTTAATCCTAAAGAGGGAAAGATATTGTTTATCAATGTTCTAAAAATCCATAGAAAAACAGTGATCCCAAAAATAACCAATACCATTTTTTCTTTTCCTGATGTTGGCCCTAATTTTACCAACTCTTTATCTATTACGTCTTTAGAAGCATTGAATTTTAAATCCTTATTGGGGAACATCCATTTTACCAATACAAAATAGCTTATGGTAATCATTGTTATAGAAAAGGGAACACCAATAATCATCCACTTTAGGAAAGAAACCTCAATATTGTACTCGTTTTCCAAAAGGCCTATCAATATAGAATTTGGGGGTGTGCCAATGACAGTGGCTATGCCTCCAGCATTGGCGGAAAATGCAATTCCCAACATAACGCTCAACGCAAAATTTTGGTCGTTTTTAGTAAAGCCATCCTCGTCATTTATTAAAAGACTAATAACGGACATAGCAATAGGCAACATCACCACGGTACTGGCCGTATTACTAATCCACATGCTAAGAGATGCTGTGGCAATCATAAACCCCAAGACTACTTTATTGGGTGTTGTACCGGTTATTTTTATAATATTCAATGCAATGCGCTTGTGTAGGTTTACTTTTTCCAATGCCAAAGCCATTACAAACCCTCCAAAAAAGAGAAATACAATTGGGCTGCCATAATTGGCACCAACATCTGCAATGGGCATTATTTTGAGCAGCGGAAATAAAATGAGAGGTAAAAGTGCAGAAACGGATATAGACACTGCTTCGGTAATCCACCATATCACCATCCATAAGGCTACTGCGACCACTGCATCGCCTTTTTCAGATATAAGTTCAAAAGGTAGGTTGATTAAAATGAAAAATAAAACGGGCCCTAATACAAGCCCTATTCTTTTACTTAAGTTCATAATATATTTAGCTTGCCCCTAAACTATACTTTTTACTTAAGTTCTGAAAATAAAAGAAGAGATCATTAGAGCTCCATTTTGCCCCATCGAGCGGAGTAGAAATGTTTTGCTTTTAAGTTCTTGACTCCGCTTGAATAGACAGTAGTTGTCTTTATTGGTTTAAATCAATAAGATTTAAATCATTGTTCATGGCACCATAGAATAGTTTTACAAGATCTATCTCATCTTCAACGGTATCATAACCCGCAACAAAGAACAAATGACCGCCTGTTTCAATAATTTCTGGCATGTAATTTCCATTGTATTTTAATTCTTTGGTTTGGCTTCCATTGGCATCAAACTTTCTTAAATAGTTGTTGGTAGAGATGATAAAGGAGTCTTCTAAAGAAATTAAAGCTTGGTTGTTGGAGGTTTCTTCAAAAAAGATGGTGCTGATTTCAGTTCCTGAAGCATTGGCCAAAATAAGCTCACCATTTCCGTACAGTGCAAAGTTGCCATTGCTGAGCTCTTCCAAATGATAGGCTCCGTTTAGATCATTGATGGTACTTATTTTTGTATTCAAAACTGAGTTTTCAAAAATAACATGTGAAGTTACATTGAGAGCAGCATCAAAAAAGACCAATAAAGGTTTGTACCCAGTAACTTGGGGCGCTGTACTATTTTTAGTAAAGACACCACCAAAAGCGGCATAACCGTTAGTTGTTTGGACCATATCCCCGATCATGGCATCGGCACCTCCAAAGGCATTCAGGAAAAGTTCAAAAACATCGCCATTAGCGTTTCTCTTTTCAACAGCTGTCTTATATAAGTTGTCTTCTTTCTCTGTTCCAAAATATAGAAAACCAGTGCCATCTGCAATATGGCCATAGCTATGTTTTGATGAAGAATTTAATCCGTTGACAAAGTTCCAAGCATTGCTGAATGTAATTTCATGGGTTCCATAAAAATCTGGTAAAGTCCTTGAAAAATGGAGGTTTGCGTTTCCATTGGCAAGAAAGTTAACGAATGCACTTTGGGTATTGAATTGTTTGTCCATAATGTACTGGGAGGTCACACCATAGTTGTCATCCAATTTCCTATAATTAAATTTGGAGCCCCCTACACTTACAAGGTCTTCGGAAAGTTCAATATAATAAATGCTATTGTCTGGAGCTATCCCGGTTTCCAAAGGAAATCCAGTAAAGCCAGTAGTCAGTTCAGGAAATATATAGTTGATTTCCACAGAGCCCGTTACCGTAATGGATTTTGAAAAAGTCTCTGTGTTCTGTTCCTTGTTCGTTACGGTAAGAACAATGTTGAAATCACCACTTTCTTCCATAAGGATTTTGGGGTTCTCTTTTACACTGGTGTTGCCGTTTCCAAAGTCATAGAAATAGCTGCCCACTCCTTTAGAGCAGCTAGTTATTTGGATAAACTCTCCAATAGATGCAGAATTTTTGTCTAGTGTAAAGCAAGCTTTTAATGTTGCATTTGGGTCAGTTCCAGAACCTGGTCCATCATCTGGATTTGTTTCACTTTTAGAACAGGAATACAGTACAAATATGCCTAAGCATAGCGCGTAGATTTTTTTCATATATAGCAGATTTGGGATTCTATATCTATTAAAACGGTATTTTCTACTGTTTTATTGTATTAAAAATGGTATGAAAATTGCTAGGAATCAGTGATTTACCCTTGAAACTCACAAGTTAAAGAGTCACCTTCTTTAGTTACTTTGGTAAGTCCCAATTTGCCCAATCCTTTTATTCCTTTGTCCCAGGCCTTGTTGCTTAATCCAGATGCTTCTTTTAATGTTGCTAAAGGCATGCTTTTTTCTTTTTTGATGATGTCAAAAATTGCTTTTTCGTTATCACTCAATTCCACGGCTTTTTTTTCTGGTCGCATTTGTGGGAAGAACAATACTTCTTGTATGGATGCGTTGTTGGTCATCAACATTACCAAACGGTCTATGCCAATACCAATGCCACTTGTTGGGGGCATACCATATTCCAAAGCCCTTAAGAAGTCTTGATCTATAAACATGGCCTCATCATCTCCTTTTTCAGAAAGCTTTAATTGGTCTTCAAAACGTTCTCTTTGATCAATAGGGTCGTTAAGTTCAGAATAGGCGTTTGCCAATTCTTTTCCGTTGACCATTAATTCAAAACGCTCCGTTAAAGCGGGGTTGGTCCTATGCTCTTTGGTCAATGGGCTCATTTCCTTTGGGTAATCAATAATAAAAGTGGGCTGTACATAAAAATGCTCACATTTTTCACCAAAAATTTCATCGATTAGTTTACCGACTCCCATGGTGTTATCAACTTCCATTCCCAGTTTTTTTGCAACATCGCGCAAAGGCCCTTCTGCCATTCCTGCCACATCAAAACCAGTATGTTCTTTTATGGCTTCTAATATGGGAATTCTTGGATATGGTGCCTTAAATTCTATTTCATTGTCGCCCACGGTTACTTTAGATGAGTCATTGGTGTCTATGGCCACTTTTTCCAACAATTGCTCTGTGGTATCCATCATCCAATTGTAATCCTTGTATGCCACATAGAGTTCCATTACGGTGAATTCTGGATTATGGGTACGATCCATCCCTTCATTTCTAAAATCTTTGGAAAACTCATACACGCCATCAAACCCACCAACAATCAATCTTTTTAGGTACAGTTCATTGGCCACACGTAAATAAAGTGGAATATTGAGCGCATTGTGGTGCGTCATAAAAGGTCTTGCGGCCGCGCCACCTGGAATGGGCTGCAAAATAGGGGTTTCTACCTCTAGATATTCCTGGTCATTAAAAAACTGACGAATACTGTTGGTAATCTTGGTTCTTTTAATGAACGTCTCTTTAACTGATGGGTTCACTACCAAATCCACATACCGTTGACGGTACCGCAATTCTGGATCATTGAATTCATCAAAAATGTTGCCATCGGCATCCTTTTTAGGTAAGGGCAATGGACGTAATGATTTGCACAAAAGCGTAAAGTTCTTGACCATTACGGTTTTTTCACCTACTTGGGTAGTGAAAAGTTCTCCTTCTATGCCAATGATGTCCCCAATATCCAATAGTTTTTTGTAGACTTCATTGTAATGGGTCTTGTTCTCGTTTGGACAGATCTCATCTCTGTTAAAGTAAACTTGGATACGGCCATCACTATCCTGCAATTCTGCAAAAGAGGCTTTTCCCTGGATTCTTCTGGACATTAATCTGCCAGAAATAACAACTTTCTTTCCTTCTTCAAAATGTTCCTTTATATTTTTAGAAGAACTATCTACAGGGTATAGTGCAGCAGGATATGGGTTGATTCCCAGTTCTCTGAGTTTACCCAGTTTTTCTCTTCTTATGATCTCTTGTTCGGAAAGTTGCATAGACAAAAAAATTAAAGCGCAAAATTACACTTTTGCGCTCTAATTTTACCAAAGCCCAATGAGTTTATGGCGATAATGCCCATTTTTTGCCCAAATTGGTATAAATCTTCAATTTGTGTTGAACTGAAATGGATTTATTCCGCATTGTGGGTCTAATTAATACCCCACGCTTGCGACGATTTAAAAAAAATAATTATTATAACGTCTCGTGGGCTTGCCCAGAGGTAGTTTATTTAGACTTCATCAATTCTGCATAATTTGAAATGTATGAATCTCCAGCTGTTATGGTGAGTATATCCTTTTCTAGAGAATGTATGGGATTTTCTACAATTCGGTTAACTTCTTTTCCATCCTTTAAGAAAATAAATGTGGGCACCTTTTTTATTTGAAGCCCCCATTCTTCACCTGTCGGGCTTTTTTTATAATGTCCTTTTCTACGATCCAATGCCACCATTTTTAAATTCTCCATGGGGAAATTGGCCTCTTGCAAAATTTTGATGAATTTTGGAACCTCTCTTTTACTGTCACCGCACCATGTACCCATGAATAGTAAAATTTTGTGGTTTTGTAGCTTACTTTTAAACAAGCTTGTGGTTTTCTCATCCACTTTGTACGCATTGTAATTGTTGGTGTACCATGTGTTGTAGGGTGAAGTTTTTAATCCGTTGACATTAATTTTTCCAACTAAAAATTCTCTACCGTTTTCAAGAAGAACTTCTTGATTGATTTCTTGGGACAATGAGATTGATGTGCATAATACAAGGCATGCAAATAAATAAATGGTTTTCATGAATTTTGTTTTTGTGTTACAATGTCGAAATTCAATAAAAACCAATTCTTGTATTGGTTTTATGGGGTGGAAATAGGGACTAGACCCTAGGTGGATTTTCTTGAAAAGACGTGTTTAATGTCCTCTCTGGTGGTTACGTTCAATTTTTTATAAAGATTATTGATGTGTGTTTTTACAGTACTTAGACTAATAAACATTTCTGAGGCAATTTCTTTATTTGTCTTATTGGCCAATATTTGAGCTATGATTTTTTGTTCTTGCTGTGTCAGTTTTTTTAAAGCATTACTATTTTCTTTTTTCTTGGCCAACTTTTGCTTTGTGAACAAGTAAACGTTTAGGCCCAATGAAAGAATTAGGAAGGAAGCTAAGATCCATTTCCAATCCATAATGGATTTAGAGCGGTCTTTAAAGGAAAGAAATTGTTTGTCCGTTAAGATTTCCGCCTCATAAAGTTGGGTAAAGGAAGTGTTGGGGTGTTTGTTTTTTAATCGATCTAATAACTCAGAATAGTAAGGGTTGTTGGTAAGATCCTGTAAATAATAGGAATAGGTTTCGTTTCTTTTATCGGATAAAAAATCATAGATGTAGAGTTCTGCCAATGGCTCTTTTAATGATTTTCCAAAATCTTGGAAAGTGGCAAACCATTTTTTAGAATTCAATTTTCTGTTGGCCTCACTCCTATAATCTGAAAAATCATAGATCATTTCTTCTTTAAGGGCATCAATCTGTAAAAAAACATTTGATTTTGGATTGGTAGATGAAACATCACAAAGAGCCTCATTGTTGTAGGTAGAAGGAAATGCTATAGTATCCAGATTATGGGCAATGAACAAGATGCTTTCACTATTGTCACATTGCCCAAAAAAATGATTGGTGTTTTTTTCTAGGTCAGTGCACCCATCAATATGAATTCTATAAATTCGGTTTTTATCCAAAAGATTGTTTCCTTCAAACTTGAATCTTCCTAAGGAATCTGTGGTGGTTTTTCTAATAATTTGTTCCAAATAGATTCTAGAAAGTTTTCTGTAATCTTCAATTATGGAGAGGTATACCGTTTTGCTGTCTTCAGGGTTTAAAATTTCACCACTAAATGAATACTGTCCTTGGACTTGGCAAAGGATAAAAAGGAAAACTAATAGGAGTATCCGCCTCATTTTATGTTGCATGGGGTTTAATGACTAAATTTAATGGTTTTGTAACAAATTAAGGATATTTGCGTCCAATAATTACATCAATCATTAAATCGAAAAATATATGAGTTTCTGGAGAGTCTTATTGGCTATTGTATTTCCACCCTTGTCAGTCATAGGAAAAGGTTGTGGCTCATTTTTTATAGTATTGCTTTTAACCTTCTGTGGCTGGGTGCCTGGAGTAATCGCTGCTTTGGTTATTCTTAACAATCCAAATTAAATCGTAATTTTGCATATCTAATTTAAATGTAAAATATGCGAATTGTCCTAATATTATTAGTAGCGGTTTTAACTTTGAGCAGTTGCCAAATTGAAGAAAAAATAACCTTCAATAAAGAAGGTAGTGGTATTTATGAAATGGGTTTTGATATGTCTGAAACCATGAAAATGGGAGGGGTCAAAAATGATTCCATTCCCCCTAAGATTACAGATACCTTGATAAATTTCGCTTCTTTTTTGGACGAAAAAAGAGATAGTATCCTAACATTGCCGAAGGAAGATCAGGAAAAGCTGGAAATGCTTAGACCTTTGCAGTTTTCTATGGCAATGAATGAAAAGGAAAACAAAATGGATATGCGTCTGAGTTATAAGTTTAAAGAGATAGATGATATTTCTAAATTTGGGGAAATTGTTGAAATGGCAAATATCAAGGAATTAAAAAAGTTTGAAGATATTGGGCCTGCTTCTGGAAATAAAACGTCTGATGAAGGAGAAAAAAAGGATAAAGAGAACGCTCTTTTCTCAATAGCAGAATCTTTTAAAACTACTTTTTCCAAAAAAGGATTTTCAAGGAAAATCACAAAAAAAGCGTTAGAGGAAAGTTTGGCAAAGAAAGACACGACTATGAAATCTGATGACCCTTTTTCTGATATGATACGCTTTAAGCAGATCTATATTTTTCCCTATAAGATAAAGTCTGTAAGCAATAAAAATGCTAAAATACTTTCAGATTTCAAGGGAGTGGAAATTGAGGCAAATATGTTTGA